>NZ_JBKFTO010000015.1:0-154090 GCF_050432925.1 Pseudomonas sp. 18175
GGTGGGGCGAAGTCTCCCACGGTCTGTACTGGCTAGAGTCAGATGCTGGCTTTTAGTCCCACCACCCCTACAAGTCTAACCATACAAGCTGGCTTGCCTGCGATGGCCACACCTCGGTCTATCGGCCGAACTGACCCGGCCAGCCAATCACCTTCTTCGGCCGTGGTGTCGCATAAGTCCTGATCTTCGACGTCGACAACCCCAACCGCACCAACGACTCGGCAATCGTCACCGCCGCCGTCACCCCATCCACCACCGGCACGCCAGTACGCTGGCGAATCTGTTCATCCAGCCCGGCCATGCCGCCGCAGCCCAGGCAGATCACCTCGGCCTTGTCCTCGCTGATGGCCAGTTCCGCCTGGCGCACGATGGCTTCCATGGCGGCCAGTGGGTTTTCTTCCAGCTCCAACACCGCCATGCCGCTGGCCCGCACCGAGGCGCAGCGCTGGTAGAGCCCGGCCAGTTTCAGGCGGTCCTCGATCAGCGGCACGGTGCGGTCCAGGGTGGTCACCACCGAATACGCGTGGCCGAGGAACATCGCGGTGCTGGCGGCGGCTTCGGTGATGTCCACCACCGGCACGTTCAACAACTCCTGCAAGCCTTCACGGCCATGCTCGCCATAACCGGCCTGGATCACCGCGTCGAATGGCTGGTCGTAGGCCATCACCCGGTCCATCACCGCGATGGCCGCCAGGTAGCTTTCAAAATTGCCCTCCACCGACTCCGCGCCGAAGTAGGGCGTGAGCCCGACGATCTCGGTGCCTGGCGCCGCCACGGCGCGGGCCTGCTGGGCAATGGTGTCGGTGATGGATTCGGTGGTGTTGACGTTGACCACGAGGATGCGCATGGAAGGTCCTTATTAATGACTGACGTTATCGACGGCAATGCTTTCGCCACTGACGTCGGCGTAGAACGGCTGGCGCTTGGCAATCAGCAGGTACAGCACGCCTGCAATACCGGCGCCAAACATCCAGGAAAACGGTGAGACACTGGCAAAGCCGGGCAACAGGGCCAGGAGAATGGCGATTACCGCCGCAGGAATAAACGCCGCTACCGCCCGCAAGTTGACCCCACGGCTGTAGTAATAAACCCCGTTCGGGTCTTCGCTATACAGCTGCAGCACGTCCACCTGGCTTTTACGGATCAGCCAGTAATCGACCATGATGATCCCGTACAACGGCCCCAGCAGTGCGCCCAGGCCAGAGAGGAAGTACACGATCACCAACGGGCTGTTGTAGAGGTTCCACGGCAGGATCAGCACCGCCACGGTGGCGCTGATCAACCCGGCACGGCGGAAGTTCAGGTATTTGGGCGCCAGGTTGCTTAATACAAAGGCGGGTGCGACGAAGTTGGCCATGATGTTCACCGCCACGGTGACGATCAGGAACGCCAGGCAACCTAGCACCAGAAAGAAGGTATTCGGGATAGCCGCGATGATTTCGGTGGGGCTTTCGATCACCCGGCCATTGAGCTGGAATTGCCCGCCGCACAGCAGCACGGTGATCGCGGCAAATACCAGGATGTTCACTGGCAGGCCCCAGAAGTTGCCGACCTGGATAGTCTTGCGGCACGGCGAGGAGCGGGCGAAGTCGCAGAAGTTGAGGATCAGCGTGCCGTAGATCGCCAGCCATAGCGCGCCGCCGGCAAAGATATTGCGCCACATTTCGCCGCCACTCAGCGGTTCGCGGATCGACCAGGCGATGTTGCCGCCGGTCTGGAAGTACATCCAACCGGCCAGTGCGGCCACGGTCAGCAAAATCACCGGCCCGGCGAAGCCTTCGTAGCGGCGCACCATCTCCATGCCGTAGGCCAGGATCACCAGTTGCACCAGCCAGATCGCCACGAAGCACGCCCAGCCGAGGGACGACAGGCCCAGGATCGAGTCGTGGTCGTAGTCGGCAAAACCTGGATGAATCGCCGTCAGCAGCACACGGAAAACCACCGAGGCCAGGTAGGTCTGGATGCCAAACCATGCAATCGCGATGACTGCACGAATCAACGCCGGAATCTGCGCGCCGTGGATGCCGAAACTGATGCGGCTGATCACCGGGAACGGCACACCGGTTTTCTGCCCCATATAGCCCGACAGGTTCATGAAGAAGTACACCAGTGCCGCGCCGATTCCGAGGGACAACAGGATCTGCCAGCCGCCCAGGCCCAACGCATACAGGCCAATGGCGAAGGAGTAGTTGGCGATGTTGTGCACGTCGTTGGTCCACAGCGCAAAGATGCTGTAGCGCCCCCAGCGTCGGCCTTCGACCTTGGTCGGTGCCAGGTCCTTGTTGTGCAGGCGCGGGCTCAATACCAACGGGCCGGGGGCCGTGGGATTCAGGGTGGAGGGCAGATCCAGTGCGATGTTATTCGAGAGGCTTGTACGCATTCCGGCAGGCTCCAGCTCATCAGCGAGCGAGCCGCAGATGGCAAAGTGTATGTAGGTTTTGTATTTATTGTATACAAAGAGCTTTTCACCTTAAGCCACATACGTGCCAGTTTTCGATCTATGAAAACCGTGGGTAATTTCGTTTTTATAGGTTGGTTTAGTAACTTACTGAATTGGAAGCGATATAAATTGACCAGTTGAACAGGTATTTATTTTTCGAGGGGAGCAAGCTGATTCGCAGGGGGGAAAGATAGGCGGGTAGAGGTGTTACGCAATGGTGCAGCCCAATAGAAATTGCACACATAAATGGCACCGATGGTTACAGGTATGTGTACATCTCTATGTCCAACACAAAACAAATGTGGGAGCGGGCTTGCTCGCGAAAGCGGTGTGTCAGTGATGAATACATCAACTGATACACCGCTTTCGCGGGCAAACCCGCTCCCACACAAACCGCGCCCGACATGTTTATCGCATCAGCTTCACGCCTTGCTAATGATATTCCCCGCATGCAGCCCGCATTCCTTCTGCGTCGCTTCTTCCCACCACCAACGCCCCTCGCGCTCATGCTGGTTCGGCAACACCGGGCGCGTGCACGGCTCGCAGCCAATGCTGATAAACCCGCGTTCATGCAGGCTGTTGTACGGCAGCTCCAGCATGCGGATATAGCCCCAGATCTCTTCGCTGGTCATCTGCGCCAGTGGGTTGAATTTGTACAGGGTGCGCTCCGGGGTGGAGAAGGCCGAGTCGATCTCCAGCGCCGCCACCTGGCTACGGGTGCCGGGGCTCTGGTCGCGGCGCTGGCCGGTGGCCCAGGCGCTTACGCCGGACAGTTTGCGGCGCAGCGGTTCGATCTTGCGCACGCCACAGCATTCGCCGTGGCCGTCCTTATAGAAGCTGAACAGGCCTTTCTCTTTAACGAAGGGTTCCAGCTTGGTCTGGTCTGGCGAGATCAGTTCGATATCGATCTTGTAGAACTCGCGCACCTGCTCGATAAACCGGTAGGTCTCCGGGTGCAGGCGGCCGGTGTCGAGGCTGAACACCTTGACGTTCTTGTTCAGCTTCCAGGCCATGTCCACCAGCACCACGTCCTCGGCGCCGCTGAAGGAAATCCACAGGTCATCACCGAACTGGCTGAACGCCAGCTTGAGAATGTCCTGGGCGGATTTGTTGGCATAAGTCGCGGCGAGTTCAGCGACGTCGAAGGCTTGGTTCATCAGGACGGTTCCTACAAGGTCAGTGGCGCTAAGCGCTCTATAGGTGGGCGATGGTATCAAAATCCGCTCTGCGTTGCGGCGGCGAGCTTGAATCGCTAGAGTTCGGCAGTCCTTTTGCTCGCTCAACTAACAACATCTAATGGGAGTGTCTTGTGGAAATTGCCTGTCTCGACCTGGAAGGGGTGCTGGTTCCGGAAATCTGGATCGCCTTCGCCGAAAAAACCGGTATTGAATCCCTGCGGGCCACCACCCGGGACATTCCCGACTACGACGTGCTGATGAAGCAGCGCCTGCGCATCCTCGACGAACACGGGCTCAAGCTCGCGGATATCCAGGAAGTGATCGCCACCCTCAAGCCGCTGGATGGTGCCATCGAGTTCGTCAACTGGCTGCGCGAGCGCTTCCAGGTGGTGATCCTGTCCGACACCTTCTACGAATTTTCCCAGCCTTTGATGCGCCAACTCGGTTTCCCGACCTTGCTGTGCCACCGCCTGATCACCGACGAAACCGACCGGGTGGTGAGTTACCAATTGCGCCAGAAAGATCCCAAGCGTCAGTCGGTATTGGCGTTCAAGAGCCTGTACTACCGCGTGATCGCTGCCGGCGATTCCTACAACGACACCACCATGCTGGGCGAAGCCGACCGTGGGATTTTGTTCCATGCGCCGGAGAATGTGATCCGCGAATTCCCGCAGTTCCCGGCGGTGCATACGTTTGAGGATTTGAAGCAGGAATTTATCAAGGCGTCGAATCGGCAGTTGAGCCTGTAAGGCTTTCAGCGCGGCTGGTGGCCCCTTCGCGAGCAAGCCCGCTCCCACATTTAACCGGGTACATCCTTTGGAATGCGATCAAATGTGGGAGCGGGCTTGCTCGCGAAGAGGTCAGCCCAGCCACTACAAACCTTCAAGGGTATGCAACAACACCCGCACCTTCGTCAGCGACTCCTGATACTCCGCCTCCCACTCCGAGTCCGCGACAATCCCGCCACCGCCCCAGCAGCACACCTGCCCATCCTTGACCAACAAGCTGCGGATGGCGATGGAGCTGTCCATCTCGCCGCGCACGTCCAGGTACACCAGTGAGCCGCAGTAGAGCCCGCGTCGAGTTGGCTCCAGCTCATCGATGATCTGCATGGCGCGGATCTTCGGCGCGCCGGTGATGGAGCCGCCGGGGAAGCTGCCGGCGATCAGGTCGAGGGCGTCTTTGTCGTCGGCCAATTCGCCGATCACGCTGCTCACCAGGTGGTGCACGTTGGGGTAGCTTTCCAGGCTGAACAGCTCTGGCACGCTCACCGAGCCGATGCGGCAAGTGCGGCCGAGGTCGTTGCGCAGCAGGTCGACGATCATCAGGTTTTCGGCGCGGTCCTTGGGGCTGGCCAGCAGTTCGGCGGCGTTAGCGGCGTCTTCCTCGGCTGTAAAACCACGGGGGCGGGTGCCTTTGATCGGGCGGGTTTCGACGCGACCTTCGCTGATATGCACGAAGCGCTCCGGCGACAGGCTCAACACCGCGCCGTCATCCGGTAGGCTCTGGAACCCGGAGAATGGGGTAGGGCAGGCCTCGCGCAAGGCGCAATAAGCCGCCCACGGGTCACCGCTGCACGGTGCACGAAAGCGTTGGGCAAAGTTGACCTGGTAACAGTCACCGGCCTGGATGTAGTCCTGGATGCGCACGATGGCCTGGCGATAAGCCTCGGCGGTGAGGTCCGGGGCCATGGGGCCTTGGAGCTTGAAGGTGGCCGGCGTGTCGAGCGTCTGCGCGCTGAACAACGCAAGCAGGCGTTGGCGCTCGCTATCGGCACATGCCGGGTGGAAGACAAGCTGACTGGTCTGCGCCTGGTGATCGCTGATCAAGGCCCAACCATACAGCCCAAAGCGCGCATCCGGCAGGAGCAGGTCGTCGGCGGCCAAGGTGGGCATTTGCTCCAGATGACGGCCGAAGTCGTAGCTCAAGTAGCCGATCAAACCACCGGCAAAGGGCAGTTCATGACCCGCGGGCAGATCCGCTTCGCCCAGTTGGGTGAGGTTTTGCCGCAAGCGTTGCAGGAAATCACTGCCGCTTTCGTCAGGCGATACCGTCAACGTGTCCAGAGGCCAGGCGCTGAGCAGGTCATAACGCCCGCGCTCGGCAGCGGGTCGGCCGCTGTCCAGCAGCACCGAGCCCGGTGCATGGCGAATGGCCGAAAAATACACGGCAGGGTTGGCCCGGTAGGGCAGCGGGTGTACAGAGCAGGTCAGCATGCGCGCAATGGTTCAGCCGTTAGCGTGGGGGAGGGGATTGTAGTCCGCCGAAGGGTTTGGTCCTAGAGCGCGGTTCAAATGTGGGAGCGGGCTTGCTCGCGAATGCGGTGGGTCAGTTGAAATACCTGTGACTGACACACCGCATTCGCGAGCAAGCCCGCTCCCACATTAGATATGTGTTTAGCCTTCAACCGGCGGGATGTGCCCAAACATCTCCTGCACGAACTTCACCCGTTCTTCCGGGGTTTCGGTAACACCGGCGGCCTTCAGTTCTTCCAGTCGCGCTTCCACCGCATGGGTACGCAAGGTCAGCCCGCAATCGTTGGCAATCTGGATATTCAACCCCGGCCGTGCGTTCAGCTCCAAAATCAGCGGGCCCTTCTCCTGGTCCAGCACCATGTCCACACCGATATACCCCAGCCCGCACAGCTCATAGCAGCCGGCGGCGAGCTTCATGAAACCGTCCCAGTTGGGCAGTTGCACGCCATCCACCGCGTTGGTGGTGTCAGGGTGTTTGGTGATGATGTTGTTCAGCCAGGTACCGCGCAGGGTCAGGCCGGTGGCCAGGTCGACGCCCACGCCAATGGCGCCCTGGTGCAGGTTGGCCTTGCCACCGGACTGGCGCGTCGGCAGGCGCAACATCGCCATCACCGGGTAACCCATCAACACGATGATGCGGATATCCGGCACGCCTTCGTAGCTGATGCTCTTGAAGATCTGGTCGGGCACCACGCGGTATTCGATCAATGCACGGTCGCGGTGGCCACCCAGGGAATACAGGCCGGTGAGGATGCTGGAAATCTGATGCTCGATCTCTTCATGGCTGATGATCTTGCCGGACACCGTGCGATAGCGCCCCTCAAACCGGTCCGCCACCACCAGGATGCCGTCACCACCGGCGCCCTGGGCCGGCTTGATCACGAAGTCGCTGCGCCCACCGATGATCTCGTCGAGCTTGTCGATTTCCTTCTCGGTGGAGATCACCCCGTACATCTGCGGCACATGAATGCCGGCCGCCATGGCCCGTTCCTTGGTGATGATCTTGTCATCCACAATCGGGTACAGGCTGCGCTTGTTGTACTTGAGCACGTAGTCGGCATTGCGCCGGTTGATGCCCATGATCCCCCGCGCTTCCAGGGCCTTCCAGGTCTTCCAGAAACCGAACATTACTTATCAGCCTTCAAGAACGCCTTGAAACGCACCAGCTCGGTCAGGCGGTAGCCGCGATAACGACCCATGGCCAGCATGAAGCCCACCAGAATCAACAGGATCGCCGGGAAGGTGAACACGAAGTACACCAGCTCCGGCACGCTCATGATCAAGTGCGCCAGGGATGCAGCAAACAGCGTACCAATCGCCACTTTCAGCGCATGGTTGGCGCCGCGTTCTTCCCAGGTGATCGACAGGCGTTCGATGGTCATGGTCAGGATCACCATCGGGAACAGCGCCACCGACAGGCCGCGCTCCAGACCGAGCTTGTGGCTGAACAGGCTGATGGCTGCGATCAGCACCACCACAAAGGTCAGCACCACCGACAGCCTTGGCAGCATCTGCAACTTCAAGTGTTCCAAGTACGAGCGCAAGGACAGCCCCAGCGCCGTAATAATCGTGAACAGCACAATCCCGAAGCCCAACTGCGTCTCGCGGAACGCCAGGGCGATCAGCACCGGGGTGAACGTACCCAAGGTCTGCAGGCCGATCAGGTTGCGCAGGATCAGGATCACCAGCACCCCAATCGGGATCATCACCATGATCATGAAGGTCTGCTGGGTTTGCAGCGGCAGGCCGTACAGCGAGTATTCGAGGAAGTTGGCGTCGGTGTTCTCGTCGGTCAGCTTGGCCAGGCGAATGGCGTTCATTTCGCTGTTGTTCAGGCTGAACGTCACCATGGCTTTCTTGCCGCCATCGACGGTGATCAGGTTTTCGTCGCCGGTCCACCACAGCAGGCGGTCGGCGGGCAGGCCCTGTTCGCCGGTTTCCGGGTTGAAGTACAGCCAGTCATTGCCATTGAAGCTGCGCAGCCACAGTTCCGGGGTTTGCGGCTGGTCGGCGACGAGGCGGATGGTGTGGACTTTTTCTACCGGCACATGGGCAATGGACAGCAGCAATTCGACGATCTTGGCCTTGTGCGGCGTGGACGGGTCGCCCGCCAGCAGCAGCTTCACATTGTCGTCATTGAGGTTGTTGGTGCGCTTGATGGCTTCGCTGATAAAGGTCTCGACGTCGGCCGAGTGCTGGCGGATCGGCGCCAGCAAGGCTTCGGCGGCGATTTTCTCCGGGCCTTCCACGGCGATGCTGTCGCGGAAGGTGGGGCCCTTGACCTTGACCTTTTCGCCGCTGTAGCGCTTGGTCAGCACCAGGCGGTAATACAGGGTCTGGTTGCCCTTGGCGCGGCGTGCCGACCAGGTGACCTTGCGGTTGCCATCGGTGCGGTTGACGCTCACCCCGTAGTTATTGGAGATAAAGCTCTCGTTGAGGCTCACGAAGTCGCGGCTCAGCGGCGGCACGAACATCTGGATCTTCACCGGGTCTTTCGGGTTGGCGACGAACTCAACCTTGGCGTCGATGTTCCACAAGTCGTCGGTGGCGTCCTCGGTAACAGGAATTCCCAGCACGAAGATCTGATAGGCGGTGACCGAAATACCCAACACCACCAGGATGGTGATCAGGATTTTCAGGTGCAGGGTCAGAGAGCGCATTCGGTTTACTCGGCGGTATGAGCGTCGGCGGCACAGGCAGGTTTGCCTGCTGCGTATTTAAGACTGGGGTCGACCAGCGCATCAAAGCGTTTGAGCGCTTCGGAGCCGATCAGCAGCGGGTATTGGAATGCGCTGCGGTCAGTCAAGTTCACTTCGATGCTGCGTAAAGCGGTGCCCATGCAGATATCCAGCGCAATCACTGGGCGGGCGGTGTAGTTCTTGTCCTCATCGGGGTCGTAGTCACCGGCGCGGCGCTTGATCTTGCTGACGCGGGCCAGGGGGCGTTCGATGGGGTGGGAATGGGCGGTGTCGATGGCCAGGTAGAAGCGCACCCAGGATTCGCCATTGCGCTTGAAGCGCTTGATATCACGGGCGCTGAGGGAGGCAGTCTTGGCGCCGGTGTCCAGCTTGGCAGCAACTTCCAGGTCGATACCGGCCAATTGGGCGTATTCGTTGAGGCCGTACACGGTCTTTTCGGCGGCAACGCCAAGACCAGGTGTCAGCAACAGGCAGAACAATAGAAGGAAGGGCTTGAGTCTCATAGATCCTGAGGCTGTGCAGTGCGATGTTTAATTCAAGGCGACTGGCATTACTGCGCAAACTCCCTCGTACGCCGTTTCATCCAATGATGTCAGGCAAAAGCGGCGGGCATTCTAACATGATGCTTTTTTGGCGCCAGCGCTGGCAGGCGGCCATGCCCTCGTAGAGTGCAGAGCGGGTTATTAGACGATTGTCGACAATGTGCATTTAATCTTTGACTGCGGCGGTCTGAATGGCTAGTTTTTGCCACATTGATTTTAAAGGTGTCGACAATATGCTGGACCACGCCGAACCCCCGGTGGCGATATCGGACGAATCCCAGACAATGTCGGAGAACGTCTTCCGCCGTATCCAGGCCGCCATCGTCAAGGGTGAGATCGCCCCCGGCAGCAAGATCTCCGAGCCGGAGCTGGCGCGCACCTACGGCATCAGCCGCGGCCCGTTGCGCGAGGCGATCCACCGCCTGGAGGGCCAGCGCCTGCTGGTGCGCGTTCCCCATGTGGGCGCGCGAGTGGTGTCGTTGAGCCACGCGGAGCTGATTGAACTCTACGAAATCCGCGAATCCCTCGAAGGCATGGCCTGCCGCCTGGCCGCCGAGCGTATGACCGATGGGGAGATTGAGGAACTGCGCCAGGTGCTCCACACCCACGAGCGCGACGAAGCGTTCCAGGCCGGCCTCGGCTACTACCAGCAAGAAGGCGACTTCGATTTTCACTACCGCATCATTCAAGGCGCCGGTAACCGCACCCTGACCCAAATGCTCTGCGGCGAGCTGTACCAGTTGGTGCGCATGTACCGCATCCAGTTTTCCGCCACCCCCAATCGTCCACGCCAGGCCTTCGCAGAGCACCACCGCATTCTGGATGCGATTGCCGATCGCGACGGTGAACTGGCCGAACTGCTGATGCGCCGCCATATCGGCGCGTCCAAACGCAACATTGCCCGTCACTTTCCCGGCGGCGCCACTGATAGAGGTGAGTCATGAGTTCCAACAATAAAAGCACTCCCGGCCAGCGTTTCCGTGACGCGGTGGCCAGCGAGCATCCGCTGCAAGTGGTGGGCACCATCAACGCCAACCATGCGTTGCTGGCCAAGCGCGCCGGGTTCAAGGCGATCTACCTGTCGGGCGGCGGTGTTGCCGCCGGCTCCCTCGGCGTGCCGGACTTGGGCATCACCGGCCTGGATGACGTGCTCACCGACGTGCGCCGCATTACCGATGTGTGCGACCTGCCGCTGCTGGTGGACGTCGACACCGGCTTTGGCTCCTCGGCGTTCAACGTGGCGCGCACGGTCAAGTCGATGATCAAGTTCGGCGCTGCCGCCATCCATATCGAAGACCAGGTGGGCGCCAAGCGTTGCGGCCATCGCCCCAATAAAGAAATCGTGTCCCAGCAGGAGATGGTCGACCGCATCAAGGCCGCCGTGGATGCGCGCACCGATGACAGCTTCGTGATCATGGCGCGCACCGATGCCCTAGCGGTCGAAGGCCTGGAGTCGGCCCTGGAACGTGCCGCCGCCTGCATCGAAGCCGGCGCCGACATGGTGTTCCCCGAAGCCATCACCGAGCTGGAGATGTACAAGCTGTTCGCCTCCCGAGTGAAAGCGCCGATCCTGGCCAATATCACCGAATTCGGCGCCACGCCGCTGTACACCACCGAACAACTGAAATCGGCCGATGTTTCCATCGTGCTGTACCCGCTCTCGGCGTTCCGTGCCATGAACAAGGCGGCCGAAAACGTCTACACCGCGATCCGTCGCGACGGCACCCAGCAGAACGTGATCGACACCATGCAAACCCGCATGGAGCTTTACGACCGCATCGACTACCACACCTTCGAGCAGAAGCTCGACGCGCTGTTCGCAGCCAAGAAGTAAAGAACAGCCTCCCTAATAAATTCAAGATTGGAGAACCGACATGGCTGAAGCAAAAGTACTGAGTGGTGCCGGCCTGCGTGGCCAGGTGGCCGGGCAGACGGCATTGTCCACGGTGGGCCAGGCCGGCGCCGGCTTGACCTATCGCGGCTACGACGTGCGCGAACTGGCCGCCGACGCGCAGTTTGAAGAAGTCGCCTACCTGCTGCTGTACGGCGAGTTGCCAAGCAAAAGCGAACTGGCTGACTACAGCAAAAAGCTCGGCAAACTGCGCGACCTGCCCCAAGCGCTGAAGGAAGTGCTCGAACGCATCCCCGCCGACGCCCACCCGATGGACGTGATGCGCACCGGTTGCTCGTTCCTGGGCAATATCGAGCCGGAGAAAGACTTCAGTGCCCAGCGCGACGTGACCGACCGCCTGCTCGCCGCGTTCCCGGCGATCATGTGCTACTGGTATCGCTTCAGCCATGATGGCAAGCGCATCGACTGCGTGACCGACGAGCCCTCTATCGGCGGCCACTTCCTGCACTTGCTGCACGGTAAAAAGCCAAGCGAGCTGCACGTCAAGGTGATGAACGTATCGCTGATCCTCTACGCCGAACACGAATTCAACGCTTCCACCTTCACCGCTCGGGTGTGCGCCTCGACCCTGTCCGACTTGTATTCCTGCGTGACCGCGGCCATCGGCTCGCTGCGCGGCCCGCTGCATGGCGGTGCCAACGAAGCGGCCATGGAGATGATCGAGAAGTTCTCGTCCGCCGAAGACGCCGTGCAAGGCACCCTCGGCATGCTGGCGCGCAAGGACAAGATCATGGGCTTTGGCCACGCGATCTACAAAGACAACGACCCGCGCAACGAAGTGATCAAGGGCTGGGCGAAGAAACTCGCCGATGAAGTGGGAGACACGGTGCTGTTCCCGGTTTCCGAAGCCATCGACAAGACCATGTGGGAGCAAAAGAAACTGTTCCCCAACGCCGACTTCTACCATGCCTCGGCGTACCACTTCATGGGCATCCCGACCAAGCTGTTCACGCCGATTTTCGTGTGCTCGCGCCTGACTGGCTGGGCTGCGCATGTGTTTGAGCAACGGGCGAATAATCGCATCATCCGTCCAAGCGCCGAGTACATCGGCGTAGAGCAGCGCAAGTTCGTGGCAATCGAACGTCGCTGAGTGGAAACACCGATGACCTTGAAGTGGTAACCGAATCCAATGTGGGAGCGGGCTTGCTCGCGAAAGCGGTGTAACAGTCGCTGCATGTGTTGAATGACACACCGCCTTCGCGAGCAAGCCCGCTCCCACATTTGGACCCTATTCCACATCAAGCCAGCATCGGCTCTTCCTTTTGCAACTACCGTGACCGAGTCCTGACGATGAACACTGAATTTCGCAAACCGCTCCCCGGCAGCCGCCTGGATTTCTTCGACGCCCGTGCGGCTGTCGAGGCGATCACCCCCGGCGCCTACGCCACCTTGCCCTACACCTCACGCGTGCTCGCCGAAAACCTGGTGCGTCGCTGCGACCCGGCCACCCTTAACGCGTCGTTGAGCCAACTGATCGAACGCAAACGCGACCTCGACTTCCCGTGGTTCCCGGCCCGTGTGGTGTGCCATGACATCCTCGGCCAGACCGCGCTGGTGGACCTGGCCGGCCTGCGCGATGCCATTGCCCTGCAAGGCGGCGACCCGGCGCAGGTCAACCCGGTGGTGCCGACCCAGTTGATCGTCGACCACTCCCTGGCGGTGGAAGCCGGTGGTTTCGACCCGGATGCGTTCGAGAAAAACCGCGCCATCGAAGACCGTCGCAACGAAGACCGTTTCCACTTTATCGAGTGGACCAAAAAGGCCTTCAAGAACGTCGATGTGATCCCGCCGGGCAACGGCATCATGCACCAGATCAACCTGGAGAAAATGTCCCCGGTGATCCAGGTGCGTGACGGTGTGGCGTTCCCCGACACCTGCGTGGGCACCGACAGCCACACCCCCCACGTGGACGCCCTGGGTGTGATCGCCATTGGCGTCGGTGGCCTGGAAGCCGAGAGCGTCATGCTCGGCCGCGCCTCGTGGATGCGCCTGCCGGAAAGCGTCGGCGTGGAACTCACGGGCAAGCTGCAACCGGGCATCACCGCCACCGACATGGTGCTGGCGCTGACCGAGTTCTTGCGTAAGCAGAAAGTGGTCGGCGCGTGGCTGGAGTTCTTCGGCGAAGGTGCATCGGCACTGACCCTGGGCGACCGCGCGACCATCTCCAACATGGCCCCGGAATACGGCGCCACGGCGGCGATGTTCTACATCGACCAACAGACCATCGCCTACCTGAAACTTACCGGCCGCGAAGACGAACAAGTCACCCTCGTGGAGCAATACGCCCGCCATACCGGCCTGTGGGCCGATGACCTCAAGGGCGCTCAATACGAGCGCGGTCTGAGCTTTGACCTGTCCAGCGTCGTGCGCAACATGGCCGGCCCCAGCAACCCACACGCCCGCGTGGCCACCAGCGATTTGGCGGCCAAAGGCATCAGCGGCCAATGGGAAGAAGTGCCCGGCCAAATGCCCGACGGCGCGGTGATCATCGCCGCCATTACCAGCTGCACCAACACCAGCAACCCGCGCAACGTGATTGCCGCAGGCCTCTTGGCGCGCAACGCCAACAAGCTAGGGCTGATGCGCAAGCCGTGGGTCAAATCGTCCCTGGCACCCGGTTCGAAAACCGTGGCCATGTACCTCGAAGAAGCCGGCCTGGATCATGAGCTGGAAGCGCTTGGTTTTGGCGTGGTGGCCTTTGCCTGCACCACCTGCAACGGCATGTCCGGCGCACTGGACCCGGTGATCCAGCAGGAGATCATCGACCGCGACCTGTACGCCACCGCTGTGCTGTCGGGCAACCGCAACTTCGACGGGCGCATTCACCCGTACGCCAAGCAAGCGTTCCTCGCCTCGCCGCCGTTGGTGGTGGCTTACGCAATCGCCGGCACCATCCGCTTCGATATCGAAAAGGACGTGCTGGGCCTGGATGCCAACGGCAAGGAAATCCGCTTGCAGGACATCTGGCCGAGCGACGAAGAAATCGACGCGGTGGTCAAGGCTTCGGTGAAGCCGGAGCAGTTCCGCAAGGTCTACATTCCGATGTTCGCCATCCACGAAGACACCGGCCCCAAGGTTACGCCGCTGTACGACTGGCGCCCGCAAAGCACCTACATCCGCCGTCCGCCGTATTGGGAAGGTGCGCTGGCCGGGGCCCGCCCGCTCAAGGGCATGCGCCCGCTGGCGGTGCTGCCGGACAACATCACCACCGACCATTTGTCGCCGTCCAACGCGATCATGCTCGACAGCGCAGCGGGCGAATACCTGGCGAAAATGGGCCTGCCGGAAGTCGACTTCAACTCCTATGCGACTCACCGCGGCGACCATTTGACCGCGCAGCGCGCAACGTTTGCCAACCCGAAACTGTTCAACGAAATGGTGCTGGAAAACGGCAAGGTCAAGCAGGGTTCCCTGGCGCGGATCGAGCCGGAAGGGCAGGTGACGCGGATGTGGGAAGCCATCGAAACCTACATGGAGCGCAAGCAGCCGCTGATCATCATTGCCGGTGCTGACTACGGCCAAGGTTCGTCCCGCGACTGGGCGGCCAAGGGCGTGCGCCTGGCCGGAGTGGAAGCGATTGCCGCCGAAGGGTTCGAGCGTATCCACCGCACCAACCTGGTGGGCATGGGCGTGTTGCCGTTGGAGTTCTTGCCGGGCACCGACCGCCATACCTTGCAGATCGATGGCAGCGAAACCTATGACGTGGTCGGCGCGCGCACCCCGCGGGCCACGCTGACATTGGTGATCAACCGCAAGAATGGCGAACGTGTCGAAGTGCCGGTGACCTGCCGCCTGGACACTGCCGAAGAAGTGTCGATTTACGAAGCGGGCGGCGTGTTGCAACGTTTTGCCCAGGATTTCCTGGAATCGGCGGCGACCGCCTGAAGAGGATAACCATGGCACACGTAGCGCAAATCAAGATCCCCTCCACCTACATGCGTGGCGGCACCAGCAAGGGCGTGTTTTTTGCCCTCACCGACCTGCCCGCAGCGGCGCAAGTGCCGGGCGCTGCGCGCGACGCGCTGTTGCTGCGGGTGATCGGCAGCCCCGATCCCTATGACAAGCAAATCGACGGCATGGGCGGCGCCACCTCAAGCACTAGCAAGACGGTAATCCTGGCCAAGAGCACCCGCGCCGATCACGACGTGGACTACCTGTTCGGCCAGGTCTCCATCGACAAGCCGTTCGTGGACTGGAGCGGCAACTGCGGCAACCTGTCGGCGGCGGTGGGTTCGTTTGCCATCAGCGCAGGGCTTGTCGACCCAGCCCGCGTGCCCCACAACGGTGTGGCCGTGGTACGGGTGTGGCAGGCCAATATCGGCAAAACCATCATCGCCCACGTGCCGATCACCGACGGTGCGGTGCAGGAGACCGGCGACTTTGAACTGGACGGCGTGACCTTCCCGGCCGCCGAAGTGCAGTTGGAGTTCATGGATCCGGCGGCAGACGAAGAGGGCGGTGGTGGCTCGATGTTCCCCACCGGCAACCTGGTGGACGACCTGGAAGTGCCCGGCATCGGCACCTTCAAGGCCACGCTGATCAATGCGGGTATCCCGACCATCTTCATCAACGCCGAAGACCTCGGCTACACCGGTACCGAACTGCAAGGCGCCATCAACAGCGACCCCAAGGCCCTGGCGATGTTCGAAACCGTGCGTGCCTACGGCGCACTGCGCATGGGCCTGATCAATCACCTGGACGAAGCCGCCCAGCGCCAGCACACACCGAAAGTGGCGTTTGTGGCCAAGCCGGTGGACTACGTAGCGTCCAGCGGCAAGGCGATCAAGGCCGGCGATGTGGATTTGCTGGTGCGCGCACTGTCCATGGGCAAACTGCACCACGCCATGATGGGCACGGCGGCGGTGGCGATTGGCACGGCAGCGGCGATTTCCGGCACCTTGGTCAACCTGGCGGCCGGTGGTGTGGAGCGCAATGCAGTGCGCTTTGGGCATCCGTCCGGCACGTTGCGCGTGGGGGCTGAAGCTACCCAGGTGAACGGCGAGTGGGTGGTGAAGAAGGCCATTATGAGTCGCAGTGCGCGGGTGCTAATGGAAGGCTTCGTGCGCATCCCCGGCGACGCTTTCTAGCGACTTGCACCGAGCCAATGTGGGAGCGGGCTTGCTCGCGAATGCGTTGAATCAGTCAGCACATCTGTGGCTGATCCTCCGCATTCGCGAGCAAGCCCGCTCCCACAGGTGATTTGTATTCCAAGGCAGGCAATCAAGATCTGCTCCCTGACAACCGTGAGCCCGAGGACTACCCCCAACCCACTTTTGGAGCACTGCCA
The DNA here is from genome assembly GCF_050432925.1 of Pseudomonas sp. 18175. Lineage (NCBI taxonomy): Bacteria > Pseudomonadati > Pseudomonadota > Gammaproteobacteria > Pseudomonadales > Pseudomonadaceae > Pseudomonas > Pseudomonas sp. 18175. Next base: position 16,314 of record NZ_JBKFTO010000015.1, read on the forward strand.
TGAGCGCCAACGTCGACCAGAACAACCGCCCCGACTACGACCAGGTTTTGCAGGACATCGCCGACTACGTCCTCACTTACCGCATCGACTCCCCGGCCGCGCTGGACACCGCCCGCAATTGCCTGATGGACACTCTGGGCTGCGGCCTGCTGGCCTTGCGTTTTCCCGAGTGCACCAAGCACCTGGGGCCGATTGTCGAGGGCACGGTCGTACCCTTTGGTGCGCGCGTGCCGGGCACCTCGTTCCGCCTGGACCCGGTCAAGGCCGCCTGGGACATTGGCTGCATCGTGCGCTGGCTCGACTACAACGACACCTGGCTCGCCGCCGAATGGGGCCACCCCTCGGATAACCTCGGTGGCATCCTGGCCGTGGCCGACCACCTTTCACAAAAACGCGTGGCCAATGGCGATGCGCCGCTGACCGTGCGTGCGGTACTCGAAGCGATGATCATGGCCCACGAAATCCAGGGTGTGATTGCCCTGGAAAACTCCTTCAACCGTGTCGGCCTCGACCATGTGCTGTTGGTGAAAGTCGCTTCCACGGCCGTGACCGCCAAGCTGATGGGCGCCAACCGTGAGCAGTTGCTCGCGGCCTTGTCCCATGCCTTTGTCGATGGCCAGGCATTGCGCACCTATCGCCACGCGCCGAACGCCGGTTCGCGCAAGTCGTGGGCGGCGGGGGATGCGTCGAGCCGTGGCGTGCGCCTGGCAGATATCGCCCTGCGTGGTGAAATGGGCATTCCCGGTGTATTGAGTGCGCCGCAGTGGGGCTTCTACGACGTGCTGTTCAGCCACACCAACAAGGACCTGGCGCTCAAGCCCGAGGACAAGCGCGGGTTCAGCCTGTCCCAGTCTTACGGCACCTACGTGATGGAAAACGTGCTGTTCAAGATCAGCTTCCCCGCCGAATTCCACGCGCAAACCGCCTGCGAAGCCGCAGTGACGTTGCATCCGTTGGTGAAAGACCGTCTGCATGAAATCGAGCGCATCGTGATCACCACCCATGAGTCGGCGATTCGGATCATTTCCAAAGTCGGCCAACTGGCCAACGCCGCCGACCGCGACCATTGCCTGCAATACATGACCGCCGTGCCCCTGGCCTTTGGCAACCTGGTGGCCGAACAGTACGAAGACGACTTCCACGCGGCCCACCCGATCATCGATCAGTTGCGCGACAAAATGGTCATCGTCGAAGACCCGCGCTACAGCCGCGAATACCTCGAAGCCGACAAACGCTCCATCGCCAATGCGGTGCAGGTGTTTTTCAAGGATGGGTCCAGCACCGAGCAAGTGGTTGTGGAATACCCGATTGGCCATCGGCGTCGCCGGGTCGAGGGTATTCCGTTGTTAGAGGAGAAGTTCAAGGCCAACCTTGCCACGCGGTTTACCGCGCAGCGCAGCGGCGAGATTTTTGCGCTGTGCAAGGATCAGGTAGAGCTTGAGGCCACTCCGGTCAATCGGTTCGTCGATCTGTTCGTGATCTAGCCGACGCCGGAGATCCAATGTGGGAGCGGGCTTGCTCGCGAAGGCGGAGTGTCAGTCGCTACATGTGCTGGCTGACACTCCGTCTTCGCGAGCAAGCCTGCTCCCACATTTGGAACTGCGCCAGTCTCAGATGACTACATACTGCCCTCAACATCCTCCAGGCTAAACGTCTCGGTATGGTCGTCATATGAAAAAATCTCCGCATACCGTCCCCACGCCACCACGCTTTCCAGGGTTTTTTCCACGAAGGCTTCGGTCATCGAGTCTTGCAGTTCCTGCTCGAAACGCACCCGTGGTGCACGGTGCCCGCTGCGTTCCAGCAACACCTGGTGAATACGCGCCGCCAACGGCACATGCTGGATCAAATGCTCGGCGAACAGGGTCTTGCGCTCCTGGGTGCCGTAATCGGCAAACAGCTTGCCGGCGTCGGTCAGGGTGATGTCGGCGCCCTTGAGTTCGGCAAAACCCAGGTGCTCAAGCATCTCGGCCACCGGGAACAGGTCATCCACTTCCAGCAGGCGCCGTTCGGCCACGGTGGGTAAACCTGCGTGGCCGTTGTAGGGCTCGGCGGCGAGGGTCTCGATCAGGCCGGCCATCAGGTTGGTGGAGACTTCCGGCAGCAGGCTGCCCATCTTCAGTTCGGGCTTGCCGGCAGTGGCATCGGCGCTGCGTCGGTCGGTCATCAGGGCGTAGATGTCGTCGACCATTTGCCGGAAGGTCGGGTCCAGGCGGTTGCGCGGGTGGGCAAACGGCACCTTGATCTCGGCGACCACACGGCCGGGGTTGGACGACAGCACCAGGATGCGGTCGCACATCAGCACCGCTTCTTCGATGTTGTGGGTCACGATCAAAATCGACTTGATCGGCAGTTGCTTGCCGCTCCACAAGTCCAGCAAGTCGGTGCGCAGGGTTTCGGCGGTGAGCACGTCCAGGGCCGAGAAGGGTTCGTCCATCAACAGCAAGGTCGGGTTGACCACCAGCCCACGGGCAAAGCCGACCCGCTGGCGCATGCCACCGGAGAGTTCGCGCGGGTAGGCGTTTTCAAAGCCGTCCAGGCCGATCAGGTCGATGGCGGCCAGGGCGCGACGGCGGGTTTCCTTGCGTTCGACTTGCAAGGCTTGCAGGCCGGCTTCGACGTTTTCCAGCACCGTCAGCCACGGGAACAGCGCGAACGTCTGGAACACCATGGCCACACCTTCGGCCGGGCCGGTCAGTGGTTTGCCGTGGTAGTGCACCTCGCCGGATGACGGCTGGATCAGCCCGGCGATGATGCGCAAGAGTGTGGACTTGCCGGAGCCGGAACGACCGAGCATGCCGACGATCTCGCCTTCGTGCAGGCTCAGGTCTACGCCGCTGAGCACTTGCAGTTCGTCCTTGCCTTTGCCGAACACGCGGTTGACGTTCTTCAACGCGTAGATCTGCGGGGTGTCGGCGGTGTGTTCGGTGTAGGTGGTCATCACGGCAGAGCCCCTCAATTCAGACGCAGTTTGTTTTCAGCCATGGCGTACATCGGGCGCCAGACCGCACGGTTGAAGGCCACCACAAAAATCGACATCACCACAACGCCCAGGGCGATCTTGGGGAAGTCACCGGCGGCGGTGGTTTGGGCGATGTAGGCGCCCAGGCCGTGGGCCGCCACGGTGTCCTGGCCCCACGACACGTATTCGGAGACGATGCTGGCGTTCCACGCACCGCCCGAGGCCGTGATGGCGCCGGTGACGTAGTACGGGAAAATCCCCGGCAGCATCACCTTGCGCCACCACAGCCAGCCGCGAATGCGGAAGTTGGCGGCGGCCTCCTTGTAGTCGTTGGGAAAGGCGCTGGCGCCGGCCACCACGTTGAACAGGATGTACCACTGGGTGCCCAGCACAATCAGCGGGCTTAGCCAGATATCCGGGTTGAGGTGGTAGTGCAGGATCACGATGACAAACACCGGGAACAGCAGGTTCGCCGGGAATGCGGCGAGGAACTGCGCCAATGGCTGGATCTTTTCCGCGAGCTTGGGACGCAGGCCGATCATCACCCCCAGGGGCACCCAGATCAGCGAGGCGATCAGGATCAACCCGGCCACCCGCAACAGGGTAATCAGCCCGAGTACGAACACATGGCCGACCTCGGCCACTGTCACCTCGGTGCCTACGTAACGCACGATGTGGTACAGCGCGTAGGTCGTGAGCAGCGCAATAAACGAACCCCACACCCAATCGATGAGCTTGGAGGTGGCCGCACTGGCCGCTGGCGCGGCGTTGCGCGCAGGGAGCGACAGGCTCAAACGTTGGTTTCCGATACGGCTGATGGCGCGGCTGATGGGCCGCAGCATGAGCTGAATCATGCGTGTACGTTGGATCAGGTTCAGCACCCAGGATTGCGGCGCGGCGCCTTGGGAGGCGGTGGTTTCCATGCGGAACTTGTCGGCCCAGGCCACCAGCGGGCGGAACAGGAACTGGTCGTAGAGCAGGATCACCACGATCATCGCCAGGATCACGTAGCCCACCGCGTGCAGGTCTTTCTGCGCGATGGCCAGGGCCAGGTACGACCCCACGCCGGGCAGGGTGATGGTCTTGTCGCCGACGGTGATGGCTTCGGAGGCGACCACAAAAAACCAGCCGCCGGACATGCTCATCATCATGTTCCACACCAGCCCGGGCATGGCGAACGGCACGTCGAGCTTCCAGAACTTCTGCCAGCCTGACAGCCGCAGGTTGGTGGACACTTCCACCAGGTCATGGGGCAGCATGCGCAGCGACTGATAGAAGCTGAACGTCATGTTCCAGGCCTGGCTGGTGAAGATCGCAAAGATCGCGGCGAATTCGGCGCCCAGCACGCGACCGGGGAACAGCAGCAGGAAGAACGTCACGGTGAAGGAGATGTAACCCAACACCGGCACCGATTGCAGGATGTCGAGCACCGGCACCAGCAGTTTTTCGGCGCGCCGGCTTTTGGCCGCCAGGGTGCCGTACAACAGGGTGAACACCAACGCTGCCGCCATCGCCGCCAGCATGCGCAAGGTGGTGCGCATGGCGTATTCCGGCAGGTTGGCCGGGTCGAGGGAGATGACTTCGCTTTGCAACGTGGCAATAGGCGCCCAGGTTTCCCGGGCCGTGATCGAGAAAAACAACAGGAAGCCGATCACCAGCGGCAGGGCGACCAAGTCCCAGCGGTTGGGCAGCAAGCGCAAGGTGGAGGCCGGCAGGTAGTGGCGGAACACTCTTTTCATAGGCGGTCATTCCGGCAGCATTCAGGCGGGGGTGAGCTTAGCTTCTCAACGAAAGGCTACCGAGAATGGGTGGCGTTGTTTTCGTGAGCCGGGGGCATCGGGAGGATGCAGGTGGAATTGTACGTATCGGAGGTAAAAGTAGGCTGTCAGTTTCCTGTACGAAAAGCGGCCACTGTGGCGAGGGAGCTTGCTCCCGCTGGACTGCGCAGCAGGCCCCTGCTTTTGAGCCTAGCGCGGGGCCGGTTTGCGGCCCGACGGGAACAAGCTCCCTCGCCACAGGTTTCGGTTTGGTGGGCTGGCATTGGGTGTTTGCCGTCGTTCAGCAGCTATTCAAAGCGCAGGATCACCCGGCGATTGTGCTTGCTCTTCTTCTCGATTTTTTCGCAGAACACCCGGCCGATTTCCTCGGTATTGGTGACGTGGGTGCCGCCGCAGGGTTGGATATCGATGCCGCTGATTTCAACCACCCGCACCGAGCCATGCACCACCGGGGGCGCCACCGCCTGGGTGCGGGTGATCTGCAGCAGGGTGGAATATTCCGTGGCGGGCATCGACAGGGTGTTAACCGGGCGGGCCTGCTCGATCAGGGCGTTGAGGTCGCGGGTGATGCTGTCCTTGTCGAGGGTCATTTCCGGCAGGTCGAAATCCAGGCGGCCCTTGTCGGCACTGATGCTGCAACCGGTCACCGGCGCATCGATGATCGAGCACAGCAGGTGCAGGCAGGTGTGCATCTTCATGTGCTGGTAGCGCCGCTCCCAGTCGATGCCTGCGTCAACCTGCGCCCCGGCCACCAGTTGAACCGGCCACTGTTGCACCTGGTGCCAGATAATCGAGCGCAGCATCGGGTCGCGAACGGTGCCGGTCACGTCCACGCGTGTGCCGTCCGCCAGGGTGAGGTGGCCGGTGTCGCCCGGCTGCCCGCCGCCGGTAGGGTAGAACAACGTATGTTCCAGGGCGACGCCGTGCTCGCTGACGGCAACCACCCTTGCGCTAAACGCGTTCTGGTACGGCGCGCTGTCGAACAGCGCCAGGGTTTCCATGGTGTGCACCGACATGTTCAACCTCCGACGTTCAGTGGGCTGGCTTGCAACAGGGAACGCACCATTGCACTCAAGCCAGGGGGGGAAAGCAGGGTTATTTCAAATTCCGGGCCGCAGACTTTGAGGTTCAGCGGCAGGCGCGGCAAGTGGCTGCTCGACTCGACACGGTGCAGGCGAAATTGCAGGTGATGACGCTCTTTCACCGTGGGTTCCAGCATCAGCCCCGGCAAGGGGTGGAAGTCGGCGTCCAGTACGGTGACCTTGTGGCTGGCGTTGATCTCGCCGACCACGTGCAAACGCTCGTCGAGGGCGAAGGCGCCCAAGTAGTTGCTGTTGTCTGAGTCATCGTTTTTTTGCAACTGGACCTGGTTCACCACCTTGACCTTGGTGCCCGCGGGCACGTCCTGGGTGATCACGCAGGATGGGCTGATAAACACGTTGTCGCCGATCAGCACATAACCCAGCACGCGAGCGCCGGAGCCGACCTCGACGTTATTGCCCAGGCGCGGGTGGCGCTTGCCATCGGGGTTGTTGGCAATGCCACGGGCGCCCAGGGTGACGCCGCAGAGGATGTAGCAGTCGTTGCCGATCTCGCAGGTTTCGCCGATCACCGTGCCATAGCCGTGGTCCAGCACGAAGCGCCGGCCAATGCGCGCCGCCGGGTGGATCTCGGCACCGGAGAGGATCTTGCCCTGGTTGCTCAGCGTGAGGGCCATGCGCGAAAACACGCCGTTGGGCTGGTCGGGGAAATTCCACACCCGGTGCGCCAGCCGGTAATACAACACGGCCTTGAATGAGGCATAGGACTCCAGGATCAACTCGCCGCGTCCACGGGAGGCCGGGTCACGGTAGGCATAGGCGATCAGGTCTTCGGCCACCGCCTGGGCGGCGTTCTGGATCAGCGGCGCAAGGTGTGGCTCCAACTGCTTCATCTGTGCGGGCGTGAGGGTGGTGATGAGGTGGGTGAGCAACTCATCGTGCAACTGTTGCATGTCGATAAAACCGCCCATGGAGGCGCCCCCGCATTCTGGTTGGTTGGCAAACCGGTTATTCGAAACTGGGCAGGTAGCTGTCGGCATTGTCGTAGACCATGGTCAACACCACCGTTTCGGGCGGTAGTTCGGGGGCGAGTTGGGCGATGGCCACCATGTTGGCGGCAGAGGACAAGCCCAGGCTGATGGCGTCGGTGCGCATGATGCGTTTCATCATGTCGATGCAGGCCTGGCGCGAGACCTTGAGCATGCCGTCGATCACCTCCAGGTTGAGGATGCTCGGGATCAGGCCGATCGACAGGCCCTGGATATGGTGCGGCGCGTGCTGGTTGCTCAGCAGGTCGCACTCCTCCGGCTCCACGCCCATGACGCGCACGGCCGGCCAGGTGGCTTTCAGGGTTTCGCCGATACCGGTGATGTGCCCGCCGGTGCCGATGCCGCTGACAAAATAGTCCACGCGACGGTCACCAAAGGCGCGGATGATTTCCCGTGCGGTGGTGTCGCGGTGGGTCTGCGGGTTGGCGCCGTTGCGCTGCTGGTTGAGCATCACGTAGCTGGGGTTTTCCAACTGCAACTCCATGCACTTTTCGCCGTGGGAGTTGTTGCCGCGGCGGCTGTCCGACAGCACCACCTTGGCCCCGTACAAACGCAGCAGTTTTTGCTTTTCGGGGCTGTAGTTGTCGGGGATCACCAGCACCACCTTGTAGCCCAGCACATTGCCAGCCATCACCAGGCCAATGCCGGTATTGCCACCGCTGGGTTCGATAATGGTTTGCCCAGAGTCGCGGATCAGCACGCCCCGGCGCTCGGCGTCGAGGATCATGCCCAGGGCAATGCGTGCCTTGTGGCTGCCACCGGGGTTGAGGGATTCGAGCTTGGCGTAGACCTCAATGCCGAGGTCTTCGGAAAACTGCGCCAGGCGCACGATTGGCGTGTGGCCGATCGCGTCGAGAATAGAGTTATGCAACATCAGGTAGGAGCCCATGGCCGGAGGTCAGTACAAAGGCATGTCGGGTTCGACATCGCGAACCCAATGTTTCATGCCGCCCTGCAAGACTTTGGTGTTGGCAAAACCGGCCGCCAATAATGTGCTGGCGGCCTGTTCGGCGCGGGTGCCGGCGTAGCAGATCAGGTAGTGGGTATTGTCGCGACTGAGGTTACCCAGTTGCCCATCCAGTTCGGCCAGCGGGATGTGTACCACACCCGGCAATTTGCACACTTCCAGTTCGCTGGCATCGCGCACATCCAGCAGCACATCGGCGCTGCGCGGGTGCTCGAGCAGTTGCTTGAGCACGCGAGGCTTGATGTAGCGTTCTTCGGCCAGGCACGGTTTGCTTGGCACGGCATCGGCGCAGACCGCCGCGGTGTGGGGTTCGCTGCGGCGTAAATCTGAACAGCACGGGCAGTCGGCGCGGCGCTTGAAGCCGATCTCGCTGAACTTCATCGCCAGCGCATCGAAGCGCATCAAGCGGCCGGACAACGGCTCGCCAATACCGATCAGCAGTTTGATCGCCTCGGTGGCCTGGATCATGCCGACCACCCCAGGCAGTACGCCGATCACACCGCCGGCGCTGCAATTGGGCGCCAGCTCAGCGGGCGGAGCCTTGGGGAACAGGCAGCGATAGCACGGCCCACCTTTATAGTTGAGCACGCTGATCTGCCCGTCGAAACGGTAGATGGCGCCGTACACCAGGGGTTTGCCCAGTTGCACGCAGGCGTCGTTGACCAGGTAGCGGGTGTCGAAGTTGTCGGTACCATCGATCACCAGGTCGTAGGAGCCCACCAGTTCTAGGGCGTTGTCGGCGTTCAGCGCGGTGTCGTGGGCGTTGATCTGGATGTGGCGGTTGAGGTCTTGCAGGCGCCGCTTGGCGGACTCGACCTTGGGCATGCCCAGGGTGCTGTTGCCGTGGACGATCTGGCGTTGCAGGTTGCTGCTTTCGACCACATCAAAATCCACCAGCCCCAGGGTGCCGATGCCGGCCGCCGCCAGGTACAGGCTGATGGGCGAGCCCAGGCCACCGGTGCCGATGATCAGCACCTTGGCTTTCTTGAGGTTCAACTGGCCTTCGCGACCGACGCCGGGCAGGGTGATATGGCGCACGTAGCGCTGGACTTCTTCGTTGCTCAAGGTGTCGACGTCGATGCCACCGGAGGTGGCGAGCAGCACTTCGATCCGGGCCTTTTCCGGCAGCGTATCGTCGGCGTCAATCAGGGCTTCCTCGGCGGTAAACAGGAAGTGTTCCTTGAGCTGGTTGTTCTTCTCGTGGAACAGGTGCGGCCGCAGTTGCGGGTGGCTGTTGCAGAGGTTTTCAATGACTTCGCGCAATGTCGATCCGGTGCCCTCAAGGGTCGATTCCGGCAGCTTGGCCACGCGAACCAGAATGTCGGGGAAAGAGACAGCGTTCATGGACAACTCCGTGTGCAGGTCGTTGAAAGGGTTGAGGGCGAAATGCTTGCCGTCCCAGGCAAACAGCTTGGAGCCCAGGGCCTGGCCCTGACGAACGTCTACCACCAAGTAACTGACGGGGTAGATCGGCTCGCCCATGAACAGCGCCTTGTCCTGGTCTTCGTCGCTGAAATAGGCACCGACATCCGGGTGGGAGTGGTAGATCACCACCACCGGGTTGTCGCTGCGAAACGCTTTATTCATCAGCAGGGTGTCGGCCACCGAAAACGTGTAGCCGTTGGCCGCGCTGCGTGGGTACATCTCGGGGTTCTTGCGGTGCAGCTCATTCTGGATATTGCTGCCCAGGTACACGCTGCCGTCGGCGAAGACAAAGCCACAACATTCTTCGGGATAGCTGCCGCTTGCGTGGGCGTAGATCTGTTCCAGGGCTTTTGGGCGGAGGACGTCCATGTTTCTCTCGCTGGGTGGTTGAACGGTCAATTTTTCTTGGTCAGTAGCTTTTCAACGGGCAACTTGGTGATCGCAAAGCCTGCCAGCAGGATGGCCGAGTACAGCATCAGGTCGCGGGAAATCGCCACGCCCTCGTACCAGGCGCCGATGATCACCGCGAACACCGGGAAGATGATGAACACGAATGACAGGATGATCGGGCTCAAGCGCTTGAGCAGCATGAAGTACACGATGAACCCACCCACCGAGGCCACCAGCCCGAGGTAGAACAGCGCACCCCAGGAGCGCAGGGTGATGGCCTCGAAGGTCGGCGTTTCAAACCACAGACCGGCGACAAACAGCATCAGCCCGGCAATGCCGATGGGCAGGGTGTTGTAGGTGATCACGCTGATGGCGCTGCCTTTTTGCTTGGTAATCACGTAGCACAAGGCATGCATGATCGCGGCAGTGAGGATCGCCAGCACCCCGAAGAACTCGGCGTGATCCAGGTGCAGGCCCTGGCTCTTGATGATCATGTAGAGGCTGCCGAAACCGATACCGATGCCGACCACCTGGGAAAAGTAGATGCGCTCACGCAGGAACAGCGCGGAAAAAATCAGGATGAACACCGGCATGCAACTGAACAGCAGGGCGGTGAGGCCGGACGAAACATGCATTTCGCCATAATTGAGCAGGTAATAGGGAACGCTGAAGTAGGACAGGGTCACGAATACAAAGAACCAGCGGCTCTCACGGGGAAACAGGATGGGCTCGCGGCGTACCATGGCAAAACACAGGAACAGCGGGAAGGCGATCAAAAAACGCAGGCCGGCGGAGGTCAGCGGTGGCACGCTCTCCACGGCGATCTTGATCCCCAGCCACGTGGTGCCCCAACTCAGGCACACGATCAGGAACATCACGCTGGTGACCAGGCCTGCCAGCCACTGTTTTTGGTTTTTGGCCTTGGCGGTATTTTCGAGAACGGCGGACATTGGCATCGTTTATTGCTTCCCTGAGCCGGAATTGAACTCTATATTGAGCTTGTAATGAGTTGTAAAATTCGGCGATTGCACCCGTAAAAGCACACTATTAGGGCGAAAGATGGCTGTCAAAACAAATATTGACATGGTGTCAATTATGCGTGAGGGGTTGTCCAACGGGCAGGGCGTGAAGTACAAGCGCCTGTCCGATGTCATGGAACGGGGCATCCTTGAAGGCTTGATTGAACCGGGAAGAAAACTGCCGCCCCATCGGGTGCTTTCCGACAATCTTGGCGTCACCATCGGCACCATCAGCCGGGCCTACGGAGAACTGGAACGCCTGGGGTTGGTCGTGGCGCGGGTGGGTGACGGTACTTTCGTACGCAAGCGTGGGATGGAGCGCCAGCGTGATGAAGGCTTTCGCAACTTCAGCGAGGAGCCGCGCCAGTACTTCGACATGAGCCGCAACATGCATATCCCGGGGCAGGAAACCGCGTTCCTGGCCCAAAGCTTCCAAACCCTGTCGACCAACGCCAAGTTCCTCCAGGACATCAGCGCCTACACCCCGGACGCTGGCCTGCCGCGTTACCGCGAGGCGGGTGCGCAGTGGCTGGTGCAGCGCGATTTCCACCCGATCCCTGAGCAGGTCATCTGCGTCAATGGCGGCCAGCATGGCTTGCTCTGCGCGATGATGGCGTTGCTGCGCGCCGGCGATACGGTGGTGACCGAGCAACTGACGTACCCAGGCCTGATCACTGCCGCGCGCATGCTCGGTATTCGCCTGATCGGCTTGGAAATGGACGACGAAGGCGTACTGCCCAGTGCGTTGGATGAAGTCTGTCGTAACCACCGGGTTTCAGCGCTGTATTGCACGCCGACCATCCAGAATCCGACGACTGCGGTGTTATCGATCCCGCGCCGGGAAGCCCTGGCCAAAGTCTGCCGTGAACACAACCTGTTGATTCTTGAAGATGAGGCCCACGGCGTATTGGTCGAAGACCGGCCGCCGCCCCTCAGTTTTTTCGCACCTGAGCGTACGATCTTGATCAGCAGCCTGAGCAAAGCGGTGTCGGCAGGGCTGCGTGTGGGCTATGTGCATGCGCCGCCGGCGTTGGTTAGCCGTATTTCGGCAGCGCTGCGTTCAACCTGTTGGATGGCGACGCCGGTCACCCTGGAACTGGCCACCCAATGGATCGAAAACGGCACGGCCGAATACCTGTTGCGCCAGCAGATCAACGAAATCAGCCGGCGCAAAGCCCTGGTACGCGACCTGCTGGCCGGCTTGGAATACCGCACCCACCTCAACAGCCCGCATTTCTGGATTGAAGTACCGGAGCCCTGGCGTGCGTCGGAGATTGAGGCCGAGCTCAAGCAGAATAATTACCTGATCGCCACCGCCGAAGCGTTTGCGGTAGGGCAGACGGCGGTGCCGCAGTTTATTCGGGCAAGTATCTGCAATACGTCGGGGGATGATCAGTTGTTGCTGGCGGGGTTTGATGCGTTGGCTACAGCGCTGGGGCAGGGTGGGGGGAGGTTTCATCTGTAGGCGGGGATATACACTGAACCAAATGTGGGAGCGGCGGTGCGACGATTCGACTTGCTCGCGAATGCGATGTATCAGCCAACGAATCTATTGACTGGCACACCGCATTCGCGAGCAAGCCCGCTCCCACATTGGACTGCGGCGCTGTCGGGCAACCAGCCTTACTTGAACCTACGCTCCACACCCTTCTCCACCAAAATCTTCGCCGAAATCTCCTCCACCGAAAAATGCGTGGAATTGATGTGCGCAATATTCTCGCGACGGAACAGATTTTCCACTTCGCGCACTTCGAATTCGCACTGGGCATAGCTGGAGTAGCGGCTATTAGGCTTGCGCTCATTGCGAATTGCAGTCAGGCGATCCGGGTCGATGGTCAGGCCGAATAGCTTGTGGGAATGGGCGCGCAGGGCGGCCGGAAGGGTCAGATGCTCCATGTCGTCTTCTGTCAGCGGGTAGTTGGCCGCACGGATACCGAATTGCATGGCCATGTAGAGACAGGTAGGCGTCTTGCCGCAGCGGGACACGCCCACCAGGATCAGGTCGGCCTTGTCGTAGTAATGGGTACGGGCGCCGTCGTCGTTGTCGAGGGCGAAGTTCACCGCCTCGATCCGCTCCATATAGTTGGAGTTGTGGCCAATGGAATGGGACTTTCCTACCGAGTACGAGGAATGTTCACTCAGCTCTTGCTCCAGCGGCGCCAGGAACGTGGAGAAAATGTCGATCATGAAACCATTCGAAGTTGCGAGGATCTCACGGATGTCTTGATTGACGATGGTGTCGAAAATGATCGGCCGAAAGCCGTCTTTTTCAGCCGCCAGATTGATTTGTTGTACCATGGCCCGCGCTTTTTCCACGCTGTCGATGTACGGCCGTGTGAATTTGGCGAAGGTAATGTTTTCGAACTGCGCGAGCAGGCTTTGACCCAATGTTTCGGCTGTAATGCCGGTGCCGTCGGAGATAAAGAAAGCAGATCGTTTCATTTGAGCCCTGGGCCTTAAGCTGATGGCGAATCTTGGATATGATAGGCGCGATTTTGCCGTCCCGCAGTGGGCCGCATTCTCACTTATTTTCCAGGTCCAGGCCACAAGCGCCGGCGAATGCTCCTACTGAGCGACCGGCGTCCTGAGCTTTTCCAACACAGTTAGTGGAGAGATCACCTTGGTAGAGTACGTAGTTTCCCTCGATAAGCTCGGCGTCCATGATGTAGAGCACGTAGGGGGCAAGAACGCATCCCTCGGCGAGATGATCAGTAATCTTGCAGGCGCAGGTGTCTCGGTGCCCGGTGGTTTCGCCACCACGGCCCAGGCTTACCGCGATTTCCTCGAACTGAGCGGCCTCAACGCTCAGATCCACGCCGCGCTGGACGCACTGGACGTCGATGACGTCAACGCCCTGGCCAAGACCGGCAGCCAGATCCGCCAGTGGATCATGGAAGCCGAGTTCCCCGAGAAGCTCAACGAAGAAATCCGTACTGCCTTCGCCGCCCTGTCTGCCGGTAACCCGGATGTGGCCGTGGCCGTGCGTTCCTCGGCCACCGCCGAAGACCTGCCGGACGCCTCCTTCGCGGGTCAGCAAGAGACCTTCCTGAACATCCGCGGCGTGGAAAACGTGATCCGCGCGGCCAAGGAAGTGTTCGCCTCGCTGTTCAACGATCGCGCTATTTCCTACCGTGTGCACCAAGGTTTCGACCACAAGCTGGTAGCCCTGTCTGCCGGTGTGCAGCGCATGGTGCGTTCGGAAACCGGCACCGCCGGTGTGATGTTCACCCTGGACACCGAATCCGGCTTCCGTGACGTGGTGTTCATCACCGGCGCCTACGGCCTGGGCGAAACCGTCGTACAAGGCGCGGTCAACCCCGACGAATTCTACGTCCACAAGGGCACCCTCGAAGCAGGTCGCCCGGCCATCCTGCGCCGTAACCTGGGCAGCAAGGCCATCAAGATGATCTACGGCGACGAGGCCAAGGCCGGTCGTTCGGTCAAGACCGTGGATGTCGACAAGGCCGATCGCGCACGTTTCTGCCTCACCGACGCCGAAGTCAGCGAGCTGGCCAAGCAAGCGATGATCATCGAAAAGCACTACAAGTGCCCGATGGACATCGAGTGGGCCAAGGACGGTGACGACGGCAAGCTGTACATCGTGCAGGCCCGTCCGGAAACCGTGAAGAGCCGCACTTCGGCCAACGTCATGGAGCGCTACCTGCTGAAAGAAACCGGCACCGTGCTGGTAGAGGGTCGCGCCATTGGCCAGCGCATCGGCGCCGGCAAGGTCCGCATCATTAAAGACGTGTCGGAAATGGACAAGGTCCAGCCAGGTGACGTGCTGGTCTCCGACATGACCGACCCGGACTGGGAACCGGTGATGAAGCGCGCCAGCGCCATCGTCACCAACCGTGGCGGGCGTACCTGCCACGCGGCGATCATCGCCCGTGAACTGGGTATCCCTGCGGTCGTGGGCTGCGGCAACGCCACCCAGCTGTTGAAAGACGGCCAGGGCGTGACTGTTTCCTGCGCCGAAGGCGACACTGGCTTTATCTTCGAAGGCGAGCTGGGTTTCGATATCAAGCAAAACTCCATCGACGCCATGCCCGACCTGCCGTTCAAGATCATGATGAACGTCGGCAACCCGGACCGTGCCTTTGACTTCGCGCAACTGCCGAACGCCGGTGTGGGCCTGGCCCGCCTGGAGTTCATCATCAACCGCATGATCGGCGTGCACCCCAAGGCCCTGTTGAACTACGACGGCCTGCCGCTGGACATTAAAGAAAGCGTCGACAAGCGCATCGCCGGTTACAACGACCCGGTGGGCTTCTACGTCGAGAAGCTGGTGGAAGGCATCAGCACCCTGGCGGCGGCGTTCTACCCGAAAAAGGTCATCGTGCGTCTGTCGGACTTCAAGTCTAACGAATACGCCAACCTGATCGGCGGCAAGCTCTACGAGCCGGAAGAAGAAAACCCGATGTTGGGCTTCCGTGGCGCCTCGCGCTACATCAGCGAAGCGTTCCGTGACTGCTTCGAACTCGAATGCCGCGCCCTCAAGCGCGTGCGCAACGAGATGGGCCTGGACAACGTCGAGATCATGGTGCCGTTCGTGCGCACCCTGGGTGAAGCGAGCCAGGTCATCGACCTGCTGGCGGAAAACGGCCTGTCGCGCGGCGAAAACGGCCTGCGCGTGATCATGATGTGCGAATTGCCGTCCAACGCCATCCTGGCCGAGGAATTCCTGGAGTTCTTCGACGGTTTCTCCATCGGCTCCAACGACCTGACCCAGCTCACCCTGGGCCTGGACCGTGACTCGGGGATCATCGCGCACCTGTTCGACGAGCGTAATCCTGCGGTCAAGAAGCTGCTGTCCAATGCCATCCAGGCCTGTAACAAGGCCGGCAAGTACATCGGCATCTGCGGCCAAGGCCCTTCCGATCACCCTGACCTGGCCCGGTGGCTGATGGAACAGGGCATCGAAAGCGTCTCGTTGAACCCCGATTCCGTGCTGGAAACCTGGTTCTTCCTGGCGGAAGGCCAAGCGTCCGCCTAAGGTCGTTACGTCAAAAGTGCCGGTCTCCCGTCGAGGGTGACCGGCATTCTTATCTGTGCAGGGCGGGATTCCCTACGGACGCCGCCCTTTTTTGTGCAAGAGCATTATGCAAAGCAGCAGCAACCTGTTTCCCGTCGCCCTGATCAGCGCTGAACGTCGAGGCGACCTGAGTGAAGATGTGTACCGGCTCAAGCCCGGTAACAGTCCCGACGGTACCGTCGAGCTCGCAGTTACCCGCTTGGGTCTGGCCGATGTCCCGGAAAACCGGGGCATTCCGGTTATTTTGTTGCATGGCAGTTTCTCCAATCGACGCTTCTGGTATTCGCCAAAAGGCATCGGCCTGGGTGCCTACCTGGCGCGCCAGGGGTTTGATGTGTGGATCCCGGAGATGCGCGGCCATGGCCTGTCCAAGCGCAACCAGGGCTACGCCCGTAACCGCGTGGCCGACTACGCACGCTACGATTTGCCGGCCATTGGCGCGTTTGTGCGTGAGCAAAGTGCGCAAATCCCCCACTGGATCGGCCATTCCCTGGGTGGCACCAGCCTGGCGGCGGCCCTTGGTGGGCAGCACCTGGGGGCGCCGGTGGTGGCGTCGGTGGCGTTGTTTGGGTGTCAGGTCAGTCGCACCCATTGGCCGTTGAAACTGCCGCCAGTGGAGTGGACGGGGCGCTTGCTGTTGAGGCGCTTCGGCGAGGTTTCCGGTTCGCGCTTCAAGCGCGGCCCAGAGGACGAGCCGGCGGGTGTGCTGGTCGAGGCCATGCGTTGGAATGGCCTGTTCGGGCGCTTCGGCGAAGGTAAAAACGATTGGTGGAAGGGCTTGGCTGAGGTCGATGTGCCGTTCCTGGCAGTGAGCGCAGCAGGCGATCATCAAGACCCGGACTGGGCCTGCCGCAAGCTGTTTGAACAGGTCGGTTCCGAGCATCGCCAGTACGTGTGCCTAGGGCGCCAGCAAGGTTTCAGCGGGGATTTCGGGCACGTGGAGATGCTGGTCAGCAAACCCGCTCAGGCCGAGGTGTGGCCGCTGGTGGAGCGCTGGTTGAAAGACCCGTTTACACCGTTATTCGAAGCGCCGGCGTTGGCAACCGTTTGATTAAACGCTCTGCCAAGGGCGTTTCGCTCCTGGCAGGTTGGGGCTAAGATATGACGCGCTGGACGCTTCTGGTCATATTCAGTCGCGCAGTGGCTATTGCGTTGCGGCGAAGCGAGTGGGATGTTGCCCGCCTGTTTCGACCGGTACTTCCTTGAAAGACACTTCTTTGGCAGAAAGGAATTTTTCGATGAACCATTACGTGACCCCCGACCTGTGCGACGCCTACCCGGAACGGGTACAGGTGGTCGAGCCGATGTTCAGTAACTTCGGCGGCCGAGACTCTTTTGGTGGCGAGATTGTCACCATCAAGTGCTTCGAGGATAACTCGCTGGTCAAGGAACAAGCCGAGCAGCCGGGCGCCGGCAAGGTGCTGGTGGTCGACGGTGGTGGTTCCCTGCGCCGGGCCCTGTTGGGCGACATGATCGCCGAGAAAGCCGCGAAAAACGGTTGGGAAGGGCTGGTGATCTACGGTTGCATCCGTGATGTCGACGTCATCGCCCAGACCGACCTGGGGGTGCAGGCCCTGGCCAGCCACCCGATGAAGACCGACAAACGCGGCATCGGCGACCTGAACGTAGTGGTCACCTTTGCGGGCGTGACCTTCCGCCCGGGCGAATACATCTACGCCGACAATAACGGCGTGATCGTCTCGCCCAGCCCGCTGAAAATGCCTGAATAAAACCGCAATAACCGACAGGGGTGAGGATGTTCGAGGAAGAAAACGCGCAATGGGGGCTGGTACATGCCCTGGTGCTGGACGGTAAAGGCGGTGCGCGTTCGATTGCCCGGACTGAGCTCGACGACTTGCAACTACAGCCCCAGGAAAGCCTGTGGCTGCACTGGGATCGCAGCCATCCGCAAACCCAGACCTGGTTGCGCAAGTCCAGTGGCTTGAGTGAATTCGCCTGTGACCTGCTGCTGGAGGAGAACACCCGCCCGCGTCTGTTGCCGCTGCCGGATTCGGAACTGCTGCTGTTCCTGCGCGGGATCAACCTCAATCCTGGGGCCGAGCCGGAAGACATGGTTTCGGTGCGCATCTTTGCCGCCGCCAACCGCGTGATCTCCCTGCGCCTGCGCCCGCTGCGTGCCACCGATGAATTGCTGGTGCAGTTGGCGGATGGCAAAGGGCCGAAAACCGCGTCGGAACTTATCCTTTATATGGCGCAGTACCTGACCAATAAAGTGCAGGATCTGGTCACCGACCTGTCTGAAATCGTCGATACCGAAGAAGAAAAGCTCGACGCCGACGAACGGTATACCCCGGAGCATGGCAGCGTCCTACAGATTCGTCGGCGAGCGGCCGGGCTCAAGCGATTCCTTGCGCCGCAGCGGGATATTTTTGCCCAACTGACACGGATCAAACTGCCTTGGTTCTGCGATGACGACGCCGACTACTGGAACGAATTGAACAACAGCCTGACCCGCTACCTGGAAGAGCTCGAATTGACCCGAGAGCGCGTGGGGCTTGTGCTTGAGGCTGAAGACCGGCGCTTGAGCGTGCGCATGAACCGCACCATGTATCGCTTTGGGATCATCACTGGGATCTTCCTGCCGATGAGTTTTCTCACAGGCCTGTTGGGGATAAACGTCGGCGGGATTCCGTTCTCCGCCAGCCCCTATGGATTCGTGATTGCCTGCCTGATGATGGTGGCTGTCGCGTTGGGACAATGGTGGCTGTTTCGGCGATTGCGCTGGGTTTGAGCTGAATATGAGCTGAACGTAGGAAGGGTCCTATGTGACCCAAAGAATTTAACCCTCGTCTTTTAAAACACTTGCGAGAGGTCTTTATGCACGATCCGTTCGAACAGTCTTTGCGTGACATGCTCAATGCTTCGCCATCCAACCGGGATGACGATGCCTGCCTGGGCCGCGTACTGAAAACCGCCAACCGCCAGGTCGGGGCGGGCGATTTGTTCGGTCTGCTCGGGCGCTGGTTGCCGGCGTTGATGATGGCCCTGAACAACGGTTCGGCCCATGTCTCACCGGTTTCCCGTCGTAAACCTCTTGCTCGCACTGCTGATAAGGCTGATTGAATATGGAACTTGATCTCTGGACCCAGAGCCTGGTCACCGCGATGACCGCATTGTGGACCAAGGTGGCGAACTTCATTCCCAACCTGTTTGGTGCCCTGGTACTGGTGTTGCTGGGCTTTGTCGTGGCCAAGCTGCTCGACACCCTGCTGTCCAAACTGCTCGCGAAACTGGGCCTTGACCGCCTGATGGCAGGCACTGGCCTGACCAAGCTGTTGGGGCGCGCCGGGCTGCAAGTGCCGATCTCAACGCTGATCGGCAAGATCGTCTACTGGTTCGTTTTGTTGATTTTTCTGGTTTCTGCGGCTCAATCCCTTGGCCTTGAGCGAGTTTCAGCTACGCTCGACATGCTGGCGCTGTATTTGCCGAAGGTTTTCGGCGGCGCGTTGGTACTGCTGGTAGGCGTTTTGCTGGCGCAACTGGCCAATGGGCTGGTGCGCGGTGCCGCTGAAGGCGTGGGGCTGGACTATGCCGCCGGCCTTGGGCGAATCGCCCAGGGGTTGGTGATCATCATCAGTATTTCGGTCGCGATCAGCCAGTTGGAGGTCAAGACTGACCTGCTCAACCATGTGATTGTGATTGTTTTGATTACCGTTGGTCTGGCCGTTGCACTGGCCATGGGGTTGGGAAGCCGGGAAATTGCCGGTCAGATTCTTGCGGGAATCTATGTGCGTGAGTTGTATCAGGTTGGGCAACAGGTGCGTGTAGGCGAGGTCGAAGGGCAGATCGAGGAGATCGGCACAGTCAAGACGACGGTGCTGACCGATGACGGCGACCTCGTGTCGTTGTCCAATCGGATTCTCCTGGAGCAGCAGGTCAGTAGCCGCTAATCCGGCAAACCCTGCTAATGTACGCCGCCGCAAACCCGGCTGACCGGGCTGTAGCGGACATTGACCTGACTGTCGGCACGACTTGTTTTGAATAAAGCCCAAACGCTGTCCACGCGCTATGACCCCCGTGAGCTCTCTGATGAGGAGTTGGTCGCGCGCTCGCACACGGAGCTGTTTCACGTAACTCGCGCGTACGAAGAATTGATGCGCAGATATCAACGCACTCTGTTCAACGTTTGTTCAAGGTATTTAGGGAACGATAGAGATGCGGATGATGTCTGTCAGGAAGTGATGCTCAAGGTGCTGTATGGCTTGAAGAACTTCGAGGGGAAATCGAAGTTCAAGACATGGCTATATAGCATCACGTACAACGAGTGCATCACGCAGTATCGTAAGGAACGGCGAAAGCGTCGCTTGATGGACGCCTTGAGTCTGGACCCCCTTGAGGAAGCGTCTGAAGAAAAGGCGCCGGCACCCGAGGAGAAGGGCGGACTCGATCGCTGGTTGGTGTATGTGAACCCGATTGACCGGGAAATTCTGGTGCTACGTTTTGTCGCAGAGCTGGAGTTCCAGGAAATCGCTGACATCATGCACATGGGTTTGAGTGCTACAAAAATGCGTTACAAACGTGCTCTAGATAAATTACGTGAGAAATTTGCGGGCGAGACTGAAACTTAGTGCGTGGCAAATATCTCTTACGTGTAGGCAAGTTCTGTTAGACTTGTCGCCGAGTTGTCCCCCGGTTTGTGGGACTGCTTTACAATCACCAGATGGGGATTTAACGGATGAAACTGAAAAACACCTTGGGCTTGGCCATTGGTACTCTTATTGCCGCTACTTCGTTCGGCGCACTGGCACAAGGCCAAGGCGCAGTTGAAGGCCAGCTGTTCTACAAAAAGCAGTTCAACGATAGCGTCAAGCACATCGAAGACGGCTACAACCCTGGCGCCAGCATCGGTTACTTCATTACCGACGACGTGTCGGTTAACCTGAACTACGACACCACCAACCACACCCGTTCGAACGACGGTACTGGCAACCAGAAGATCAAAGGTGACACTGGCAGCGTGACTGCTCAGTACCACTTCGGTCAGGCCGGCGTTGATTCCCTGCGTCCATACGTAGAAGGTGGTTTCGGTCACCAGTCCCGTACCAACGTACAGGCTGACGGCCACAGCGGTCGCGACCAGTCGACCCTGGCTATCGCTGGTGCTGGTGTGAAGTACTACTTCACCGACAACCTGTTCGCCCGTGCTGGTGTTGAATCCGACTACAACCTGGACAACGGCAAGTGGGATTACTCCGCACTGGTTGGCCTGGGTGTGAACTTCGGCGGCAACGCTGGCAAAGTAGCTCCAGCTCCTGCCCCAGCACCAGCTCCAGAGCCAACTCCAGAGCCAGAAGCTCCAGTTGCTCAGGTTGTTCGTGTTGAGCTGGACGTTAAGTTCGACTTCGACAAGGCCATTGTTAAGCAAAACAGCTACGGCGACGTGACAAACCTGGCCGACTTCATGAAGCAGTACCCACAAACCACCACCGTGGTTGAAGGTCACACTGACTCCGTAGGCCCAGACGCTTACAACCAGAAGCTGTCCCAGCGTCGTGCTGACGCTGTGAAGAAAGTTCTGGAAGACAAAGGTATTGCTGGTAACCGCATCCAATCCGTTGGTTACGGTGAAACCCGCCCAGTTGCTGACAACGCAACTGAAGCTGGTCGTGCTGTTAACCGTCGCGTAGAAGCGTCGGTTGAAGCTCAAGCTGCTCAGTAATCACTGAGTAGTCGAAAAAAGCCCGGCTTAGGCCGGGCTTTTTTTCGCCTGCGATTCGCCTTAGGCGCTGGCTGCCGCTGCGAGGCAAGCCGTTTGTTCAGCGCCGGCTACGCGGCCGATCACCAGAATTGCCGGGCTTTTCAATGCAAATGCCTGCGCATCCTCGTACATCCGCGACAGCTCGCTGCGACATTCCCGTTGCTGGGGCAGCGATGCGTTCTCGATCATTGCCACCGGCATATCCGCCGGCATGCCGCCGTCCAGCAATTGCTGACGAATGTCCTCCAGCTTCGCGACGCCCATATACACCACCAGCGTCGTCCCGCCTTCTGCCAATGCCCGCCAATTCAGGCTGCTGTCGTCCTGGGTGTGTGCGGTCACCAGGGTTACACCCCGGCTGACACCGCGCAATGTGAGGGGGATTGAGCAATTCGTCGCCCCCGCCAGGCCTGCGGTGATGCCGTTGACCAACTCCACCTCGACGCCCCGCTCACGCAGCCACATCGCCTCTTCACCACCGCGCCCGAAAATGCACGGGTCGCCGCCCTTGAGCCGCACCACGCATTTGCCCTGACGCGCATAGCGCAGCATCAGGCGGTGGATAAAATCCTGCGGCGTTGAGCGACAACCGCCGCGCTTTCCGACCGTAATCACCCGTGCACCGGCACAGTGTTCCAGCACCATCGGGTTGACCAGATCATCAATCAGCACTACATCGGCCTCATTCAGGGCCCGTACAGCCTTGAGGGTTAACAGCTCGGGATCACCGGGACCGGCGCCCACCAGCCAGACTTTTGCGTTCATGTGTGTGTCCTCGTCCAGGGATGACGTCAGTTGTGAAAGAGTAAGTACAACAACACCAGATTGATCAGCATCGAGATCAACCCCAACGTGCGCCAGACCTTCAAGGGTTCGCGTTCCAGCAAGGGCTTGGGGCGGATGCTCAGTTCCTGCCGGTCTGCCTGTTCCAGCACCCGCAACCATTCTTCGGCGGTTTCATAACGTTGCTCCGGTAGCGCCGCCACCGCTCGCTCCAGGCTCTGGGGCAGCCAGTCCGGCAGATCAGGGCGATAGCGGCTGGCGCTGATCGGCTGGGTGAACCTGGGTCGTTGGAAAGCCTCGATTTCGCCGTAGGGGTAATGGCCCGTCAGTAGGTAATAAAGGGTGATGCCCACGCTGTACAAATCCTGCTGGGCGGTAGGGCGCTCGCCATTGAAGGCTTCAGGGGCGATAAAGCTCGGGGTGCCCGGCAGCACATGGGCGCGATCTTCTGAAAGGCCGGGGCAGTAGGCCAAGCCAAAATCCAGCACGCGTAGCTCACCATCGTCCCCCAGTAGAAGGTTTTCCGGCTTGATGTCGCGGTGCAGGATCTGCCGTCGGTGCAACAAGCCCACCGCACGCAGTAGCCGCTCGGCAATCGATTGCCATTGCGCGAGCGGCAGCGGGCCTTGCTGTTTGAAGGCTACGGCCAGGGTTTGCCCAGGGTATTCACGCATCACGTAGTACAAATGCTGACGCCCGCTGGCCGCATGCACTTCAGGAAATGCCCGCCCGGCAACCCGCCGCAGAAACCATTCCTCTGACAGCAAGGCCTGGCCGGCATCGTTGTCATCATCGCGGCTCAGCGGCAGGGTTTTCAGCAGCCAGGGTTGTTGCTGGGCATCGCGAACCCGGTACAGCAATGACTGTCGACTGTGGGCCAGCACGGTTTCCACCTGCCAACCTTCAAACTGTTGCCCAGCCTTCAAGGTCGGTGGCACCGGCCATTGCTGCAACTGCACCAAGGCATCGCCAAGGGTGGCCGCGCCGAGGCTATCGACACGTACCAGCAAAGCGCTGGCGTTGTCCTGGCTGCCTGCGAGGTGGGCCGCGTTTACCAGGGTGGTGACCGCCAGATCCAGGTCCGTTTGCTCCCGCAGGATCGCGCGGATGCTGTGATCGCCCAAGGTTGCCCACACGCCATCGCTGAGCAGCAGGAAACACTCGCCCAGGCGCAACTGGCCGTCGAGGAAATCCACCACCAGGTGTTGATCCAGCCCAAGGGCGCGCTTGAGCACATGTTGCATGCCCGGTTGGTCCCACACGTGATCTTCGCTGATGCGTTGCAACTCGCCGTCCAGCCAGCGATATGCCCGGCAATCACCGACATGCGCCAGGGTAAAGCGCTGGCCGCGAAACACCAGGGCACTGAGGGTGGTAAGCAGTGGCTGGCCACCGCCATTGGCCTGTAGCCAGCGGTTTTGTGCCAGCAGCAGGCGGTCCAAGGCCTGGGCCACGCCCCAGGTTTGCGGCGTGGCGTAGTAGTCCAGCGCCAGGGCCTGCAAGGTCGAGCGCGCCGCCAGGCCACCGTCGGCGCACTGGCTCACGCCATCGGCCATGGCGCACAGGTAGCCTTTGCTGGCGGCCAGTTCGGCTGCGGGTGTGACCACCCTCAGCGCATCCTGGTTTTCCGCCCGCGGACCGATGGCGCTGGCGTGGGCGACGCTCAGTTGCAGGCTCATCAGACCCGCGCAGCCGTCACAGCCGCCGAGCCCCAGGTGGTTCTCCAGCGACGTTTCACGCCGTGCAAACCAAACCAGGCCAGTACACCCAGGCTCGCGAACAGCCACAGCGCCATCTGATAGCTGCCGGTGCTTTGCTTGATCGCGCCCATGCCCGCCGCCAGGGCGAAACCGCCGATACCGCCGGCCATGCCAATCAGCCCGGTCATCACGCCGATCTCACGACGGAATCGTTGCGGCACCAGTTGGAATACCGCGCCATTGCCTGCGCCGAGACCGAGCATGGTGCACACGAAAAGCGCCAGTGCCGCGTAGGAACTTGGCAGGTTGAAACCCACCGCTGCGATGCAGATGGCGGCCACGCTGTACATGCCCAGCAAGGTACGGATTCCACCGAAGCGGTCGGCCAAGGCGCCGCCCAGTGGGCGCATCAAGCTGCCACCGAACACACAGGCGGCGGTGTAGTAACCAGCGGTCACCGGGCTCAGGCCGTACTGGTCGTTGAAGTAGCCGGGCAGGGCGCTGGCCAGGCCGATAAAGCCGCCGAAGGTCACGCTGTAGAAGAACATGAACCACCAGCTGTCACGGTCGCCCAGGGCCTTGAAGTAGTCGGCCATGGATTTGGCTTTCGGTCGTTCAGGGGCATTGCGCGCCAGCCAGGCAAATACGATCAGGGTGAGGATCAACGGAATCAGCGCAAAGCCAAACACATTGCTCCAGCCGAACGCGGCGGCCAGCACCGGTGCCAGCAGTGCGGCAAACACGGTGCCGGAGTTGCCGGCGCCGGCGATGCCCATGGCCTTGCCCTGGTGTTCGGCCGGGTACCACTGGGATGCCAAGGGCAGGGCGACGGCAAAGGAAGCACCGGCCATGCCCAGGAACACGCCCAGCAGCAGGGCTTGTTCGTAACTGTGGATCCCCAGTTTCCAGGCGCCGAACAAGGCGCAGATCACAATTACCTGGCCGATAAGGCCGGCGGTCTTGGGCGACAGCTTGTCTGCCAGCATGCCCATTAGAAAGCGCAATATCGCGCCGGCCAGGATCGGCGTTGCCACCATCAAGCCGCGCTGCTGGGTGGTCAGGTGCAGGTCGGCGGCAATTTGTATGGCCAGCGGGCCCAGCAGGTACCAGACCATGAAGCTCAGGTCGAAATACAGGAACGCGGCAAACAGGGTCGGGGTGTGCCCGGATTTCCAGAAGCTTGATTTCATCACGCACCTCAACGGTTGGGAGTCTTGTAAGAAGGCCTGGTGATGGGGCCGCTGGCTAAGGCCGCCCCACCGACCCCGTGCCATCGGGGCCAAAACGAAAAAACGCCGCCACCGGGTCCGCGAGGGCAAACCGGGTGTGCGACGTCTTTGTCGTGGAAGGGGCAACCGCCGTTGGTTACCTGTGAATATTGTTTAGCAAGAGCTGAGCCACATCAGCCAAGCAGCTCGCTCATGGCGATGATTTGCTCCGCCACCTGGATCAGTTTCTGCTGGCGGCTCATCGCCTGGCGGCGCATTAGCGTGTAGGCCTCTTCTTCATTGCAGTGTTTCATTTTCATCAACATGCCCTTGGCCAGTTCGATGCGTTTGCGTTCGGCCAGTTGCTGGTCGCGAGCCTGCAACTGGGCGCGCAAGGCCTGGTCGCTTTCGAAACGGGCCATGGCCACGTCGAGGATCGGTTGCAGGCGCTGGGCCTGGATGCCTTCGACAATGTAGGCGCTGACGCCGGACTTGATGGCCTGGCGCATCACGGTCGGGTCGTGCTCATCGGTAAACATCACGATGGGGCGTGGCTGATCGCGGCTCACCAGCACCACTTGCTCCATCACATCGCGGCCCGGTGACTCGGTATCGATCAGGATCACATCCGGGCGCACCGTTTCGACGCGTGCGGGCAGGTCGATGATCAGGCCGGACTCGTCGATCACCTCGAAGCCGGCCTCGATCAATGCGGTTCGCAGGCGACCGACTTTGCGCGGGGTATCGTTGATCAACAGGATTCGCAGCATAGGGTGCTCCTGTCAGCGCAAGGCTTGGCGGCTGGGATGGTCGGCCATGGCATGCAGGCGGAAGCTGCGGGCGTAGCCGATAGGGTCCGAACCGTCCCAGATCTTGCCGTCGTTCAATTGGCTGCTGCGCATGTCCCGGGTATGGGTGGCGACACCCATCGCCTCGGCCGCCTGGCGATACAGCGCCAGTTGCTGCACCTGGCGGGCGATGCCCAGGTAGTCAGGGTCTTCACGCAGCAGACCCCAGCGGCGGAACTGGGTCATAAACCACATGCCATCGGACAGGTAGGGCAAGTTCACGTCGCCCTCGGCAAAAAAACGCAGGGCGTGGGGGTCTTGCCAGTGGTTGCCCAAGCCATCGTCATAGGCACCCAGCAGGCGCGGCTCAATGCAGTCCAGCGGAGCGTCGAGGTAATCGCGGCCACTGAGCAGTTGTGCGGTAGAGCGGCGGTTTTCGGTGCTTTCTTCTATAAAACGGCTGGCCTCCAGAATCGCCATCACCAGCACACGGGCGGTGTTGGGGTATTGGTCGACAAAGGCTTGGGTGCAGCCGAGTACTTTTTCCGGGTGGTCCGGCCAGATTGCCTGGGAGGTGGCCAGGGTAAAGCCCTGGTTTTGCTTTACGGCGCTGGCGCACCAAGGCTCGCCGACGCAAAAGCCATCGATGCGCCCGGCTTGCAGGTGCGCGACCATTTGCGGTGGCGGTACCACCACGCTGTCTACATCTTGCAGCGGGTGTATGCCCTGGCTCGCCAGCCAGTAATACAGCCACATGGCGTGGGTGCCGGTAGGAAACGTCTGGGCGAAGGTGAGTTTTGTGCGGCTTTGGTGCACGTGACGGTCCAGTGCCTCAGGAGTGATCACCCCTTGCTGTTGTAGGCCGTGGGACAGGTTGATGCTCTGGCCGTTCTGGTTAAGCCCCATCAGCACCGCCATATCAGTGGGCGCCACGCCGCCGATGCCCAGGTGCACGGCATAGATAAGCCCATAAAGACTGTGGGCGGCGTCCAGTTCGCCGCTGACCAGCTTGTCTCGCAGGTTGGCCCACGAGGATTGGCGCTTGAGGTTCAGGGTCAAGCCATAGGGTTGGGCGAAGCCTTGGGTAGCGGCCACCACCAGTGAGGCGCAATCGCTCAAAGCCATAAAGCCCAGGTCGAGGCTGCTTTTCTCCGGGGCATCACTGCCGTTGACCCAGGCCAGTGGGTTGTTCACCGGGCTGCTGCCTGCCGAATCGTTCATCAACACCTACCTTTTCTTTCAAAAAAAAGCGCCGTTCCCTCAGATGGCGATGCGAGCCATTGCGGGTAACGACGCCTTTGTCCGTAAGCCCGCTCCGTCGTTGGCGCGTGCTCTTGTAGGAAGTTCGTAGCAAGGCACATGCCATGGATAGAAGGGCATGGCCAGCCGTCAACTTTCCATCAAGATTCAAACGAGATGCCCTTTCAGTATGGCCGCTTCTCAATGCCGGGCCGCCCAGGAAACCTCACGGTGCACGCTGTCTTCCCCATTACGATGCCCCGCTTCTGGCTGCTGCTGATCGCCCTGATTTTGGCAAGTACACCCGTCAGGGGTGAGGCTTACCGGGCCCAGGACGAAAGTCTGCACACCGTATTCACCGCGCTGTCGGTGCCTTTGGGGTTACCTATCGTGGTCAGCCGCAAGGTGGCGCTTAAGCGCCTCAGTGGCGTGCTGGACCTGGAAGCGCCGCAGCGGGCGCTGGAGGCGGTTATTTCGCAACAGGACCTGATCGGACACAGCGATGGGCAAGCGCTTTATCTGTATGACGCCAGCGAGGCCAAAAGCTCGGCGGTGACGTTGCAGCATATTTCCGTCGACAGGTTTCGTGGCCTCATGCGCCGTTCGGGGCTTGATGAGTCGCGCTACCCCCTGCGCGAAGCCGGTGAGCGGACGTTCTACGTGTCCGGCCCGCCCAATTATGTCGACCAAATGCTGCGCCTGGCCCAACTGATGGATCGGCAGAGGGCAGAGTTACGCGTGGGCACCCAGGCCTTTGGCGTGGTGCAGGTGTTCAATTCTCACGTCGCGGACCGTCAATACGCCATGGGCGGCAACTCGTTCACGGTGCCGGGGATGGCCTCGACGATCGAAACCCTGCTGGCCAGTGAACAGCAAGGCCCGTTGGCCGACAGGAACCTTGCGCTTATTGCATACCCGGATACCAACAGCCTGCTGATCAAGGGCCAGTCGGAGCAAGTAAAGATCATCGAGCGGTTGGTGGCCGAGCTGGACATGCCCAAGCGACCGATCGAGGTGTCGTTATGGCTGGTGGACATGGATCGCCGTGAGTTGAAGGCGCTTGGCCTGGAGTGGGACAACGACACTAAGGCCTCGACCAGTCGAATAATGGAACCCCTGGAAGACAATAGCTTGATGGCGCAGATCGCCACCCTGGAACGTCGGAGGCGGGCGCGGGTTGTCGCGCTGCCGGTCATTCTCACCCAGGAGAATGTGCCGGCGGTGTTCCAGGACAACCACACCTTTTACCTGCCGGGTCCAAAAGACGATCCGGTCGACTGGAAACCCGTGCGCTTCGGCACCCAGGTCAGCGTACTGCCGCGTTTTGCTGAGGAGCACCAGATCGAAATGTTGCTTGCTATTGAGGACGGCCGCCAGGTGACAGAAGCGCGGTCGAAGGCAAAGCCGACAGCCGTGGGGCGGGTGGGGCTCAGCAGTGTGGTGCGTGTACCGCAGGGCAAGCGGTTATGGTTGGGGGCATTCCAGCGGGAGACCCGCCTGGGACCTGGTGCCGCGCGTGGGGCTTCGGCAGAGGTTCGCCTGTTTGTGATCCAGGCGCGAGCCGTGGGCAACGAGTTGAAGACCACGGCCGGAGCTGTTGGACCACCGCCATTGACTGCGCCGCAATATGAGCGTGTGCAACGTGCGTTTATGCGAGCGGGCCGGGATGTGACGCCGTGAGAAGGCACGGGCAAGGTTAGAGAAATATCTTACGGAGCGACCTAGGTCGGGACCGAATACATGGGCTTTTTCCTAGGGTGTTTGGCGGGGCAGGTTTTTATAGTCCTGATATCGGTGTGTGAACCAGTACTGGAAAGAAGGATTTCAATGTCAGCAGTCGGTTGCAGAGGTATTTATGGTCGTCGCGAATGAGGGGGAGGCGTCGACTTCTCTGGTCTTCGCCCATTGGACCCTGCATGGCGATGGTCGCCTGACCGGAGACGGCACGGATGTGCAATTGCCGCCCAAGGAGTGGCAGGTGTTGCGGCTGTTGCTGGTCTCCGGCGGTGTATTGATGACCAAGGACCGACTCTTGGAAATGGGCTGGCCTCAGGGAGAGGTCGCCGAGGAGTCGCTGACCCGTTGCATCTATTCGCTGCGTAAGCATCTGGGGGGCGATAAGGGGTTCATCAAGACGATCTACGGCCGAGGGTACCGCTTTACCTGTGCAGTGAAGGTCGAGCGGTCGGGGGGTATCGACCGTTCGGAGCACGTGTGTGCAGCCTGTGGCCAGGTCCGCCATGGTTAGGCGCTGGAGCGCGTGCCTGTTGCTTAGCGCACTGATGGGGGGCAACCCGGCGTTCGGCTATTGTTGGGCCGAGGTCGCCAGTCGCTATGACATTGAGCCAGAGTTGTTGCAGGCGATTGCCGCCGTGGAGTCGGGGTATCGTGCGGATGCAATGAACCTTGCCAATCGTAATGGCACCCGGGATATCGGCCTGATGCAGATCAACAGCATCCATCTGCCACGCTTGCTCAAGTTGGGGATTACCGAGGAGCGACTATTGGCCGAGCCGTGCCTGTCGGTGGAGGTAGGCGCCTCGATTCTTGCGGGGTTCATCCAGCGTTTCGGCTACAACTGGACGGCGGTGGGTTCCTACAATGTGGGCCCAGGGCCAGGCCCTGAACGCGAGGCGCTTCGCATGCAGTATGCACAGAAGATATGGGCGCGTTACGAGGAATTAGTGGCACTTCGCTTGTGATGATTGGACGGCACGCCTCGCACGCGGCCTGTTACCCCGGCTATAATCGCCGCCACCTTCCGCCGCCATCCGAGTCTAGCCCGCCCATGTATACCCTGGCCCGCCAGCTGTTGTTCAAACTCTCCCCGGAAACCTCTCACGATCTGTCCCTGGACCTGATCGGTGCCGGTGGCCGTCTGGGGCTCAATGGCCTGGTATGCAAGGCGCCGGCGAAAATGCCGGTGTCGGTGATGGGCCTGGAATTCCCTAACCCGGTCGGTTTGGCGGCTGGCCTGGACAAGAATGGCGCGGCCATCGATGGTTTCGCACAGCTGGGCTTCGGGTTTGTCGAAATCGGCACCGTGACCCCACGTCCGCAACCGGGCAACCCCAAGCCGCGTATCTTCCGCCTGCCGGAAGCCGAGGCGATCATCAATCGCATGGGTTTCAACAACCTGGGGGTTGATCACTTGCTGTCGCGGGTTCAGGCGGCAAAGTACAAGGGCATTCTGGGCATCAATATCGGCAAGAACTTCGATACCCCGGTTGAGCGTGCGGTGGATGACTACCTGATCTGCCTGGACAAGGTCTACGCCCACGCCAGTTATGTCACCGTCAACGTCAGTTCGCCCAACACCCCGGGCCTGCGCAGCTTGCAGTTCGGTGATTCCCTCAAGCAACTGCTCGAAGCCTTGCGCCAGCGCCAGGAAGACTTGGCCGTGCGCCATGGCAAGCGCGTACCGTTGGCGATCAAGATTGCCCCGGACATGAGCGATGAAGAAACCGTACTGGTGGCCCAGGCCCTGGTGGATTCGGGCATGGACGCAGTCATCGCGACCAACACCACCCTCAGCCGTGTTGGGGTTGAAGGCCTGGCCCATGGCAGCGAAGCCGGTGGCCTGTCGGGTGCACCAGTGCGGGAGCAGAGTACCCATATCGTCAAGGTTTTGGCCGCTGAGCTGGCTGGGCGCTTGCCCATCATTGCTGCGGGTGGCATCACCGAAGGCAAGCACGCCGCCGAGAAGATCGCGGCGGGCGCCAGCCTGGTGCAGTTGTACTCCGGCTTCATCTACAAAGGCCCGGCACTGATTCGCCAGTCGGTGGATGCGATTGCGGCACTGCGAAAGGCCTGAACGTCGCCCATTAAAAAGGGCTCCTGAAAAGGAGCCCCCTGGGCCGAAGCCCGCCGCCCGGATGGGACGTGCGTGGTTAAGTCGTTAAATCTTCAGCAGTGGTATGTCGGAGATAAGTGCCCTGATTAGCCGACGGCGTGAAGTTCGTTGAGTCTGTGGATTCCCGCAGTGCCAGTCATACCGTCCCAGTTGTCGCCGCGTCCTTCTCGCCAGCCGTTGATCCAGGCTTGGCGTACCGACGGTAGAGTAAATGGGCAAAGCTCACGGGATTTGCCATGAACGCCATATTGATATCCGCGTAAAAATGCTCTTTCCAACGGATCACGCTTAAGTCTTCTCATAGGGTGTTTCCCTCACTTGTTGACTGTCTTGATATCCTTCGGCCTCGTCTGAGGCCGGGCAGAGTTTTTCTGCCGTTGGTGGGCTCGCTGCCGGCGTGGCGAGCCGATGTGTCGGCGTCGTTACGGCGCCAACCTGTGTTGAGTTCTAACCAATAGGTCACATGGATTCAATGATCGTTTTGTCATAAGCACGTAACGATAACGATGCTATAGCCATAAGCTGGGATGGCTTTTCGCCCCATTTATGGGGCAAAGCCAGCTATGATGCACCCTGCGCAGAGGATGTGTTTAATCCTTAAGTGAGAATGTCCGTCCGTTGTAGTCGGTTACTATTCGACGAAGGGTCGGAATATTTCTTTTTGTTGCACCAGTTTATTCATCTGCCCCGTCAATCAAGGCCTCAAGGCCCGGCAGGCGGGGTGGGACGGCACATTCGTGCCACGCGAGCACTCTTCAAGAAAAGTGCTTGATTGAAAACCGAGCTGGCGATGCGTCGCCCGTTCATTTATTGCTGAAAAGCCTGGAATGCCCCATGTCGGACCGTTTTGAACTCTTCCTCACTTGCCCCAAGGGCCTCGAAGGCCTGCTGATCGAGGAAGCCGTCGGGCTTGGCCTTGAGGACGCCCGCGAGCACACCTCGGCCGTGCGCGGCATGGCCGACATGGAAACCGCCTACCGCCTGTGCCTCTGGTCGCGCCTGGCCAACCGCGTGCTGTTGGTGCTCAAGCGCTTCCCGATGAAGGACGCCGAAGACCTCTACCACGGCGTGCTGGATATCGAGTGGGCCGACCACATGGTCCCGGACGGCACCTTGGCCGTGGAATTCAGCGGGCACGGCTCGGGCATCGACAACACCCACTTCGGCGCGCTGAAGGTCAAGGATGCGATTGTCGACAAGCTGCGCACCCCGACCGGCGAACGCCCCTCCATCGACAAGATCAACCCGGACCTGCGCATTCACCTGCGCCTGGACCGTGGCGAAGCCATTCTCTCCCTCGACTTGTCCGGCCACAGCCTGCACCAGCGCGGCTACCGCCTGCAGCAGGGCGCGGCACCGTTGAAGGAAAACCTGGCGGCCGCGATCCTGATCCGTGCCGGCTGGCCGCGTATCGCTGCCGAAGGCGGCGCGTTGACTGACCCGATGTGTGGCGTGGGCACCTTCCTGGTGGAAGGCGCGATGATCGCCGCCGACATGGCGCCGAACCTGAACCGTGAACTGTGGGGCTTCACCACCTGGCTGGGCCACGTTCCGGCGTTGTGGAAAAAGCTGCACACCGAAGCGACCGAGCGCGCCGCCATCGGCATGAACAAACCGCCGTTGTGGGTGCGTGGCTATGAAGCCGACCCACGCCTGATCCAACCTGCGCGCAATAACATCGAACGCGCAGGCCTGAGCCACTGGATCAAGGTGTATCAGGGCGAAGTCGGCACCTTCGAGCCGCGTCCGGACCAGAACCAGAAAGGTTTGGTCATCTGCAACCCGCCGTACGGCGAGCGTCTGGGTGATGAAGCCAGCCTTCTGTACCTCTACCAGAACCTTGGCGAGCGTCTGCGCCAGGCGTGCATGGGCTGGGAAGCGGCGGTGTTCACCGGCGCGCCGGACCTGGGCAAGCGCATGGGCATCCGCAGCCACAAGCAGTACTCGTTCTGGAACGGCGCGTTGCCGTGCAAATTGTTGCTGATCAAGGTCAACCCCGACCAGTTCGTCACTGGCGAGCGCCGCACCCCGGAGCAGCGCCAGGCCGAACGTGAACAAGCCGCTTACGATCAAGCGCCGGTTGAGCCACAAGAGCGCCAGTACAACAAGAACGGCAACCCGATCAAGCCAGCCCCGGCCCCTGTGGTCGAGCAGGCGCGTTTGAGCGAAGGCGGGCAGATGTTTGCCAACCGCCTGCAAAAGAACCTCAAGTTGCTGGGCAAGTGGGCCAAGCGTGAAGGCGTGGATTGCTACCGCGTGTACGACGCCGACATGCCGGAATACTCCATGGCCATCGACCTGTACCACGATTGGGTCCACGTGCAGGAATACGCCGCACCGAAGTCCATCGACCCGGAAAAAGCCTCCGCACGCATGTTCGATGCCCTGGCCGCGATTCCCCAGGCGCTGAACATCGATAAGAGCCGCGTTGTCGTCAAACGTCGCGAGCGTCAGAGCGGCACCAAGCAGTACGAGCGCCAGAGCGCCCAGGGCAAGTTCACCGAGGTCAGCGAAGGCGGCGTGAAGCTGCTGGTCAACCTCACCGACTACCTGGACACCGGCCTGTTCCTCGACCACCGCCCGATGCGCATGCGCATCCAGAAAGAAGCGGCTGGCAAGCGCTTCCTGAACCTGTATTGCTACACCGCCACGGCGAGTGTGCACGCGGCCAAGGGCGGTGCACGCAGCACCACCAGTGTCGACCTGTCCAAGACTTACCTGGATTGGGCCCGCCGCAACTTCTCCCTCAACGGTTTCTCCGACAAGAACCGCCTGGAACAAGGGGACGTGATGGCGTGGTTGGAGGCGAGCCGCGAAGAGTTCGACCTGATCTTCATCGACCCGCCGACCTTCTCCAACTCCAAGCGCATGGAAGGCATCTTCGACGTGCAGCGTGACCACGTGCAGTTGCTGGACCTGGCCATGGCCCGCCTGGCACCGGGTGGCGTGCTGTACTTCTCGAATAACTTCCGCAAGTTCGCTCTGGAGGACAACCTCAGCGAACGCTATGCGGTCGAGGAAATCAGCGACAAGACCATCGACCCGGATTTTGCGCGCAATGCCAAGATCCATCGGGCGTGGAAAATCACCGCGCGCTGATCGTCGTCTTTCTGTACACGCGAGCTTGTTGTGGCGAGGGAGCTTGCTCCCGCTGGACTGCGTAGCGGTCCCCAGCTATTGGGGGCGCTGCGCACCCCAGCGGGAGCAAGCTCCCTCGCCACGGATGCCCGTTCCGATTCCAGCATTTGCGCTGGTCAAACACTGGGCCTATCGCTATAACTTAGGGCCTAGCCAAAGTGACACCCCCCGCACGCTGGCGTTGTGAGTGTTGCCTATGCCGTTGCAAGCCGTTCGCCCGAAAATACTAGGCTTTATCAGTGAGCAGGCGTCGGCTTGGCTGGTGGCATTGGTGGTGTTATTGGCGGGGTGTGCGCTCACGGGCATCATCGCCTGGGCAGCCTCCGATCTCTATGAGCAACAGGTACGCCAGCGTTTTCAACTGTTGGTCAACGAGCGCTATACCCGCCTGCAGGAGCGCTTCGAGGACCAGGAGCAGCGCCTCAATAGCCTGCGCCGTTTCTTCGTCAATTCCGATGATGTGTCCCGCGAGGAATTTGACGGTTTTGCCCAACCCTTGTTATTGCGCACCCGTGCCTATTCTTGGGCGCCCCGGGTATATCGTGAGCAGCGCAGCCAGTTCGAACAGGACATGTCGCGTCTGCTTGGCAAGCCCTTTGTGATCCGTGAATTGAACGCCACCGGCGAACTGGCGCCCGCGACCGAGCGCGATGAGTATGTGCCGGTGCTCTACAGCCAGACCCAAAGCCTGCTGGGCGCACCCTTGGGCTTTGACCTGCTGGCCCAGCCATTGCGACGTGTGACCCTTGAGCGTGCGCAAAAGACCGGCAACCTGGCGGTGTCCCAGCCCATGCAATTGGTGGGCGTGGAGCCGGCCTACGCCACCGGGGTGTTATTGGTGGCGCCGGTGAGCAACCTGCCATTGGCCGGGCAGTCTCAGAATGAGCCTTACGGTTATGTCATGGCGGTGATCAGCATGCGCCAACTGGTGGCTGATGGCTTGCCCAAGCCGGATCGCGACAACCTGGTGATGCAGATCGTCGACACCTCCGACCTGCAAAAACGCGTGCTCTACGAGTCCAGCAACGCCGTGGGCGACAGCGATCTCACCGCCGCACGCCGCCTGAGCCTGGGTGATCATGTGTACGCCCTGAGCCTGCGCCCCAGCCTGGTGTTCGACCAGGCCAACCATTCCTCCCTGTCCACCATCCTGACCATGGGCGGCTTGCTCAGCCTGCTGCTCAGCGCCTTGCTCTATGTGCTGGTGAGCCAACGCCAGCGTGCGTTGAAACTGGTGGAGCAGCGCACCGTGCAATTACGCCTGCGCGAGCAGGAACTGCGTGGCGCCCATGGGCAGTTGCGCAGCGTACTGAACGCCGCCACCCAGGTCGCGATCATTGCCACCGACTTGCGCGGTGTCATCAATACGTTCAACGCCGGTGCCGAACAGATGCTCGGGTTCAAGGCCGAGCAGGTCATCGGCAAGGTGACCCTGGAAAGCCTGCACCTGGCGCCGGAGCTGGAAGCGCGTGCGGCCAGCCTGAGTGTGACCCTGGGCAAGCGCATTCCCGCAAGCCAGGCGATGCTGGTGGAAAGCCCGGACACCCTGCACGAAGCCCGTGAATGGAGCTTGGTCCGACAGGACGGCAGCCAGTTGACCGTGAATATGCTTGCGACGGTGTTGCTGGATGACCATGGGCTGTGGATCGGCCACTTGGCGATCTACCTGGATGTCACCGAACAAAAACGTGCCTACGAAGCGTTGGCTGCGCGGGATCGCTTGCTTAAAAAACTCAGTGCCCATGTGCCCGGCGGGATCTTCCAGTTCACCCTGGAGCCCCAGGACAACTGGCGTTTTATCTACGCCAGCGACGGCATGCGCGACATCTATGAAATCGAACCCGGGGTGCTGCAACAGGATGCGAAAAAGGTGTTTGAACGCATCCATCCGCTGGATGTGGAGCGGGTACGCGCCTCGATTCGCTTGTCGGCCTTGCAGTTGAGCCATTGGCGCGAAGAGTACCGCGTGCAACTGCCCCAGCGAGGCCTGCGCTGGATCCGTGGCGAGGCCACGCCTGAAGAGTTACCCGGCGGGGGCACGTTGTGGCACGGCTACGTGTCGGATATTTCCGACCTCAAACGGGTGGAAGAAGAGTTGCGAGCCTTGTCCATTACCGACTCGCTCACCGGGATCCACAACCGTCGCTATTTCCAGGATCGCCTCAGGGCCGAGATGGTGCGGCTCAACCGCACAACGGGGGCGTTGTCGCTGATCATGCTGGACATTGATCATTTCAAACGTATCAACGACCAGCACGGGCACGCTGTGGGTGACGGCGTGTTACAGGAGTTGTGCAAACGCATCAGCCAACGCCTGCGCCGCACCGATGTGTTCTGTCGTTTGGGCGGCGAGGAGTTCATGGTGCTGTGCCCCAACACCGATGGCGAGCAGGCCTATAGCCTGGCAATGGAGTTGTGGCAGTCGTTGCGTGACGCACCGATGGAGCCGGTGGGCATCGTCACTGCCAGTTTTGGCGTGGCCAGTTGGCGCATCGACGAGGGGATTGACGGGCTGCTGCTGCGCGCTGACTCGGCAGTGTATGTGGCCAAGCAGACGGGTCGTGATCGAGTGGAGGCGGAGCGGGTGCGGGCTTGAGCCTCGTCGCAGGACAAAATGTGGGAGCGGGCTTGTGTGGGAGCGGGCTTGCTCGCGAATACGGTGGATCAGTGATGAATGTGTAATCTGACACACCGCTTTCGCGAGCAAGCCCGCTCCCACAAAAAAGCTACAGCACCGGTGCGCTAGGGGCGATTTTCGGCTGGCGATACAGGTCCAGCAGCACCTGGTCCAACACCGACGAAGCGCCCCACGGCTTCGGATCATTGAGGATCGCCACCACCGCCCACGTATTGCCGTTGTTGTCACGGCTGAACCCGGCGATGGCCCGCACGGTGTTCAAGGTGCCGGTCTTGACGTGGGCTTCGCCGCGCATGGCGGTGGTCTTCAAGCGTTTGCGCATGGTGCCGTCGGTGCCGGCAATCGGCATCGAACTGATGTACTCGGCCGCATAGGGGCTTTTCCACGCGGCTTGCAGCATGGCCGCCATTTCACGGGCGCTGACCCGTTCGGCACGGGACAGCCCGGAGCCGTTCTCCATCACCAGGTGTGGCGCGGTGATGCCTTTTTTCGCCAGCCACTGGCGTACTACGCGTTGCGCAGCCTTGGCGTCGTCGCCATCGGCATCGTTGCGAAACTGCGCGCCAAGGCTCAGGAACAGCTGCTGGGCCATGGTGTTGTTACTGTATTTGTTGATGTCGCGGATGATTTCCGCCAGGTCCGGCGAGAACGCCCGGGCCAGCACCTTGGCATCCTTGGGCACGGGAGCCTGGATATCGCGGCCCTGGATGCTGCCGCCCAGTTCCTGCCAGATTGCGCGCACGGCGCCTGCGGTGTAGGTGGCGTGGTCCAGCAGCGACAGGTAAGTCTGTGAGCTACAGCCTTCGGCCAATTGGCCGCTGACGGTCACGGTCACACTGCCATCGGCGGCGGTCACCGGGTTGTAGCGCACATCACCGGTGCATTGCTTGGCGTTGGACACCTTGACCTGATTGTCGATGCGGATGCTGGCAATCGGCGGCTCAACCGACACCAACACGCGACCGGAATCGTTGCGGGTCACAAAGCGCAGGGCCTTGAGGTTGACCAGCAGGGCATCGGGCTTGACCAGGAACGGTTTGTTTTCGTCATTGCCGTCGTCATTGAATTCGGGCAGCTGTGGCTGGTTAAAAAAGCCACGGTCCAGCACCAGGTCGCCGGTGACTTGCTGCACGCCATTGGCGCGCAGGTCGCGCATCAGCAGCCAGAGTTTTTCCATGTTCAGCTTGGGGTCGCCGCCACCCTTGAGGTACAGGTTGCCGTGCAACACGCCACCGCTGAGGGTGCCGTCGGTGTAGAACTCGGTTTTCCACTGGTGGTTGGGGCCGAGCATTTCCAGGGCCGCATAGGTGGTGACCAGTTTCATGGTGGATGCCGGGTTCACCGAGACATCAGCGTTGAATACAGTGGGTGTGCCTGGGCCGTTCAGGGGGATCATGACCAGGGACAGTGCGGTGTTTTGCAGTTTGGCTTTTGACAGGGCCTGCTGAACATTCGGGGGCAAGGTGTTGTTAACGGGAGCGGCGGTGGCGGTGAAAGCCAGTGGAAGAAGAAAACCGGCGAGGAGCAATGGACGTAAAGATTTGATCATAAGTGATAAGACCCTACTGCTGAGGAGGGTGAAAAAGACGAGGGGTATGTAAGAAAAATCCCTCATTGGTCATGAAAGTGCCGGCATTATGCCCCAAGGTGGGGCCACTTGTAGCTGAACGATAGCTGGTTTTGGGCGTTTTTTTATAGACAAAGCACCGCCTGTCCCAGAGAGTCGGGCAATCATGTGCTTAAACTGCTAAAGTGCCGCCCGTTATTACTTAAGAGGATTGTTCCAATGGCGACTAACCGTTCCCAGCGTCTGCGCAAAAAACTGTGCGTTGATGAATTTCAAGAGCTGGGTTTCGAACTGAACCTGGACTTCAAAGAAGACCTGAGTGAAGAAGCTACCGACGCTTTCCTCGAAGCATTCATCAAAGAAGCCATGGAAGCCAACGGCCTGGGCTATGTCGGCGGCGATGACTTCGGTCTGGTTTGCCTGCAGAAGCGTGGCTCGGTCAACGAAGAACAGCGTGCCGCTGTTGAAAGTTGGCTCAAAGGCCGCAGCGAACTGAAAAGCGCTGAAGTCAGCCCACTGCTGGACGTGTGGTATCCGGAAAAGCCGATCAACGCGGCTAAGTGATACTAAAAAAAACGGCGACCTGAGGGTCGCCGTTTTTTTATGCCTTGCGCCAGTTCAGAATCAGCAGCGTCAACACCCCCGCCACAATCCCCCAGAACGCCGACCCGATGGAAAACAGCGTCAAGCCAGACGCCGTGACCATAAAAGTGATCAGCGCCGCTTCCCGTTCCTTCGGCTCATTCATGGCGATGCTCAAGCCATTGATGATCGAGCCAAACAGCGCCAATGCCGCAATCGACAGCACCAGCTCCTTGGGCAAAGCGGCGAACAGTGCCGCCAGTGTGGCGCCAAATACCCCGGCAATGCCGTAGAACACCCCGCACCATACCGCTGCCGTGTAGCGCTTGTTGCGGTCTTCATGGGCATGGGGCCCGGTGCAGATCGCCGCGCTGATCGCCGCCAGGTTGATGCCGTGGGAGCCGAAGGGCGCCAGCACCAGGGAGGCCAGGCCGGTGGCGGTGATCAGTGGTGAAGCGGGCACGTTGTAGCCATCGGCCCGCAGTACCGCCACGCCGGGCATGTTCTGCGAAGTCATCGCCACCACGAACAGTGGGATGCCGATGCTAATGGTCGCCGCCAGCGAGAAGTGCGGGGTGGTCCACACCGGTGTTGCCACTTCCAGGTGAAAGCCACTGAAATCCAACAACCCCATCAACCCAGACAGCGCCGTGCCGATCACCAGCGCGGCCAGCACTGCATAACGCGGCGACAGGCGCTTGATAACCAGGTAGGTAAAAAACATCCCCAGCACCAACCCTGTGCGGTGTTGGGCGGCGACGAAAATCTCGCTGCCGATCTTGAACAGAATCCCTGCCAGCAAGGCCGCCGCCAATGACGCCGGTATGCGTTTAACCAGTTTTTCAAAGCTGCCGGTCAGCCCGCAGATCGTTACCAGCACCGCGCAGGTGATATAGGCACCGATGGCTTCGCCGTAACTCACGCCGCCCAGGCTGGTGATCAACAGCGCCGCGCCGGGGGTGGACCACGCGATGGTGATCGGCGTGCGATAGCGCAGGGACAGGCCGATGCTGCACACCGCCATGCCGATGGAGATCGCCCAGATCCAGGAAGAAATCTGCGCCGTGGTCAAACCGGCGGCTTGCCCTGCCTGGAACATCAACACTAGGG
Organism: Pseudomonas sp. 18175; assembly: GCF_050432925.1. Classification (NCBI taxonomy): domain Bacteria; kingdom Pseudomonadati; phylum Pseudomonadota; class Gammaproteobacteria; order Pseudomonadales; family Pseudomonadaceae; genus Pseudomonas; species Pseudomonas sp. 18175. The sequence goes on from NZ_JBKFTO010000015.1 coordinate 56,304, forward strand.
AGCTGGTGTAGCCGGTCATCATGGCGATAAAGCCGGCGACGATGGCGGATGGAGAGGTGTCGGCCAGCGGGCGCAGGCGCGCTTGGGTGGCATCGGACATAGAAAGGTGTTCCTTTTAACCAGAGAAGTTGCGGATTCAAGCCTAAACTCAAACGTAACCACTCATTGCGATACAGCCGAAGCCGCAAACAGCCGTACAGTGTGTTGGCGCAATCGGTTGTGTACAATGTGCGCTGTTTTTAGGTGATACTTGCCAGCGACACGTTGTTGCCGTATTACCATCAAGCTGCCGTATGACCGTTAATTCGCCGCCGTTCTCCCTACCCGAGTGCCCATGAACGAACAGTTGCAACCTCTCAAGAAAACCCCGCGAGCTGGCAAGGCCGGTCGCAGCGGCACCCAGGACGATATCGTCTATGCGCATATCTTCGAGGCGATCCTCGAACAACGCCTGGCACCCGGTACCAAATTGAGTGAAGAGGCACTGGGCGAAATCTTCGGCGTGAGCCGCACCATCATTCGTCGCGCCCTGTCGCGCCTGGCCCATGAAGGCGTGGTGCTGCTGCGGCCCAACCGTGGCGCAGTGGTTGCCAGCCCGAGTGTGGAGGAGGCCCGTCAGGTCTTCATGGCGCGGCGCTTGGTGGAACGGGCGATTACCGAGTTGGCGGTGCAGCACGCCACCGCCGAGCAACTGGCCGAATTGCGCCAGATGGTCAACGACGAGCGCGACAGCTTCTCCCGTGGCGACCGTGGTGCGGGCATCCGCCTCTCCGGCGAATTTCACCTCAAGCTGGCAGAGGCGGCCAAGAACGCGCCGCTGATCAGCTTCCAGCGCAGCCTGGTGTCCCAGACCTCATTGATCATCGCCCAGTACGAAAGCGGCAACCGCTCGCACTGCTCCTACGATGAACACACCCAGTTGATCGACGCGATCGAAGCACGGGACGCGGTACTGGCGGTGGATTTGATGATGCACCACATGGATCACATCGACAGCAAGCTCAACCTCGATGAGGAAAGCGCGTCGGATGATTTGCATGCGGTGTTTTCGCATTTGTTGCAGACCAAGAAGCCGGGGCGTTCGTCGGTCAAACTCTGATCGTCCTGACTCACCCGGGACAAAAAATGTGGGAGCGGGCTTGCTCGCGAAAGCAGTGTATCAGTCAACACATCTATCGACTGATACTCCGCTTTCGCGAGCAAGCCCGCTCCCACATTTGTTTTGGGGTGTGTCTGAAAAGTCAGCGCTGATGTACTAGCGCCCCCGCCGCATAGGTCTGCAACACCGTCCGGTCATCCCCCAGCGTCATCAGCACAAACAACGTCTCGGCAATGTTATTGGCCTGCTTCAAGCGATAGCTCAGCAGCGGCGTAGCGTTGTAATCCAGCACCAAAAAGTCTGCATCCGTCCCGGGCTGCAACGTGCCGATCTTGTCTTCCAACCGCAGTGCCCGCGCACCGCCCAATGTCGCCAGGTACAGCGATTTGAACGGACTCAACCGCGCACCCTGCAACTGCATCACCTTGTAGGCTTCGTTCAAGGTTTGCAGCAGCGAGAAGCTGGTACCGCCGCCCACGTCCGTACCCAGGCCTACATTCAATTTGTGTTTTTCCGCCATCGGCAGGTTGAACAAGCCACTGCCGAGGAAGAAGTTCGACGTTGGGCAGAACGCTACCGCCGAACCGGTTTCTGCCAACCGTGCGCACTCGTCGTCACACAGGTGCACGCCATGGGCAAACACCGAGCGCTCGCCCAGTAGCTTGTAATGGTCGTACACGTCCAGGTAGCCAGTTCGTTCAGGGAACAGCTCTTTTACCCACTCTACTTCCTGCTTGTTCTCACTGATGTGCGTCTGCATGTACAGGTCCGGGTATTCCCCCAGCAGTTGCCCAGCCAGCGCCAATTGTTCCGGCGTGCTGGTGGGTGCAAAGCGTGGCGTGACCGCGTAGTGCAGGCGGCCTTTGCCGTGCCAGCGTTCGATCAGCGCCTTGCTTTCCTGGTAGCCGGTTTCGGCGGTGTCGGTGAGATAGTCCGGCGCGTTGCGGTCCATCATCACTTTGCCGGCGATCATGCGCAGGTCGAGCTTCTCGGCGGCCTCGAAGAATGAATTCACCGACTGCGGGTGCACACTGCCGAACACCAGCGCGGTGGTGGTGCCGTTGCGCAGCAGTTCCTTGATGAAGATGTCGGCGACTTCCTCCGCGTGGGCCTTGTCGGCGAATTGGCTTTCACACGGGAAGGTGTAGGTGTTCAGCCAATCCAGCAACTGCTCGCCATAGGCGCCGACCATGCCGGTTTGCGGCAGGTGGATATGGGTGTCGATCAGGCCGGGGGTGATCAGCGCGTCCTGGTAATGGGTGATGTCGATATCGGCAGGCAGGGTCGGCAGCAAATCACCGGCATGGCCAACGGCGCTGATCGTGCCGTTTTCGATCACCAGCAGGCCGTCTTCGAAATACTCATAGGAGGCGTCGATGCCCACTTCGGCGGGGTCGGCGATGCTGTGCAGAATGGCGGCACGGTAGGCTTTGCGAGTCAAAGGCATGGTCTTCTCAATTCAAAGGGCTTGGCTGCGGCGTGAAGCCGGCAGCAGTTTGGCAATCGGTTCGGCACTGGCACTGTGCTGGCCGAAATTGGCGTTATAGGTGGCGATGATTTCGCCGGCGATGGAGATGGCGATTTCCACCGGCAATTTGCCCTTTACCTCGCTGAGGCCCATGGGGCAGCGCATGCGTTGCAGCTGCGCGGCGTCGAAGCCGCGGTCACGCAAGCGGTGTTCGAACTTGACGCGTTTGGTCTTGGAGCCGATCAGGCCGAAGTAGGCGAAGTCATTGCGCTTGAGCAGGGCGGCGGTGAGTTCCAGGTCGAGCGCGTGATTGTGGGTCATGACGATGCAGTAACTGCCCACCGGCAGGTCGGCAATTTCGTCCACCGGTTCTTCGCTGACGATTTTACGCACGCCCTCGGAGATATGTTCTGGAAACTCCTGTTCACGGGAATCGATCCAGCGCACCCGGCACGGCAGGCTTGCCAGCAACGGCACCAGCGCGCGGCCCACGTGACCGGCGCCAAACACCGCAATCTGCGCCTGCACCTGGCCCATGGGTTCGAACAGCAGCACGGTCACGCCACCGCAGCACTGGCCCAGGCTGGCACCGAGGCTGAAACGCTCCAGATGGGTGTTTTGCTGGCCACGGGCGAGCATGTCCCGGGCGACTTGCATCGCCTTGTATTCCAGGTGCCCGCCGCCGATGGTGTCGAAGGTCTGGGCGGCGCTGATGACCATCTTCGAGCCGGCGTTGCGCGGGGTGGAGCCGAGTTCTTCGATGATGGTGACGAGCACGCAGGGTTCGCCGCTGCTTTGCAGGTGGGCGAGGGCGCTGAGCCAGTAGTTCATGTTCACCTCAACATTTCTGTTGTCAGTCAGGCCGTCTTCGCGAGCAAGTCGAATCGTCGCACCGCCGCTCCCACACTTGGAATGTATTCCCCTGTGGGAGCGGGCTTGCTCGCGAAGGCAGCACCTCGGTCCTAAAGCGAAGCCATCTCGGTATCAGCCTCAACCACCTTCGCCGCATTCAACTGCCGCATCTGCTCACACCCCCACAACACCCGCTCCGGTGTCGCTGGCGCATCGATCTTCGGCTGATGGCGATAGTCACCCAGGCTCGCCACCGCATCCTTGATCGCGCACCACGAGGCAATGCCCAGCATGAACGGCGGCTCGCCCACAGCCTTGGAATGGAACACCGTGTCTTCCGGGTTCTTGCGGTTTTCCACCAGCTTCACCCGCAGGTCCAACGGCATATCGGCAACGGCGGGGATCTTGTAGCTGGCCGGGCCGTTGGTCATCAGCTTGCCCTTGTTGTTCCACACCAACTCTTCCATGGTCAGCCAGCCCATGCCCTGGATGAAGCCGCCTTCGACCTGGCCGATGTCGATGGCCGGGTTCAGCGAGGCGCCCACGTCATGGAGGATGTCGGTGCGCAGCATCTTGTATTCGCCGGTCAACGTATCGACGATCACTTCGCAACACGCCGCGCCGAACGCGAAGTAGTAGAACGGCCGACCCCGCGCCTGGCTACGGTCGTAGAAGATTTTCGGGGTCTTGTAAAAGCCTGTGCTGGAGAGCGAGACCTGGGCGAAGTACGCCTGCTGGATTAGCGCCTCGAACGTCAGAATCTGATCGCGCACACGCACATGGCCGTTGTGAAATTCCACATCCGCTTCGCTCACATCGAACTTGCGCGCGGCAAATTCCACCAGGCGCTGCTTGATGGTTTCGGCGGCGTTCTGTGCGGCCTTGCCGTTCAGGTCGGCACCGCTGGAGGCGGCGGTCGGCGAGGTGTTGGGCACCTTGTCGGTGTTGGTGGCGGTGATCTGCACACGGTCGATTTCCACCTGGAACACTTCGGCCACCACTTGCGCGACCTTGGTGTTCAAGCCCTGGCCCATCTCGGTGCCGCCGTGGTTCAGGTGGATGCTGCCGTCGGTATAGATGTGGATCAGCGCACCGGCCTGGTTGAGAAAACTCGCGGTAAACGAAATGCCGAACTTCACCGGGGTCAGCGCCAGGCCTTTTTTCAGGATCGGGCTGTGGGCGTTGTACAGCCGGATCGCTTCGCGACGCTCGGCATATTGGCTGCTGGCCTCAAGCTCGGCCGTCATTTCTTCGAGCATGTTGTGCTCGACGGTTTGGTAGTAGTGGGTGACGTTGCGCTCGGTCTTGCCGTAGTAGTTGGCCTTGCGCACGGCCAATGGGTCGAGGGCCAGGTGGCGGGCGATGGCGTCCATCACTTCCTCGATGGCGACCATACCCTGTGGGCCACCGAAGCCGCGATAGGCGGTGTTGGAGGCGGTGTTGGTCTTGCAGCGATGGCCGTTGACCGTGGCGTCGCCCAGGTAATACGAGTTGTCGGAGTGGAACATCGCACGGTCGACAATCGAGTTGGACAGGTCCGGCGAGCAACCGCAGTTACCCGCCAGGTCCAGGTTGATCCCGTGCAGGCGGCCGGTGTCGTCAAAGCCCACGTCGTATTCGATATAGAAGGGGTGGCGCTTGCCGGTCATCAGCATGTCTTCCACACGCGGCAGGCGCATTTTGGTCGGCTGGCCGGTAAGGCGCGCCACCACCGCGCACAGGCACGCGGGGCTGGCGGCCTGGGTTTCCTTGCCGCCGAAACCGCCGCCCATACGGCGCATGTCGACGACGATTTTGTTCATCGACACATCCAGCACTTCGGCCACCAGTTTCTGCACTTCGGTGGGGTTTTGCGTGGAGCAATAGACGATCATGCCGCCGTCTTCGGTGGGCATCACCGAAGAGATCTGGGTTTCCAGGTAGAAGTGTTCCTGGCCGCCGATATGCAGGGTGCCCTGGATACGGTTTTTCGCGCTCGCCAGTGCGCTGGCTGAATCACCGCGCTGGTGGGTGTGGCTGTCGAGCACAAAGTGTTTTTTGCGAAACGCCTCGACCACATCCAGCACCGGCTCCAGGTCTTCGTATTCGATCACCGCCGCCATGGCCGCTTTGCGGGCGGTTTCCAGATCACGGGCAGCGACCGCCAGCACCACCTGGCCGACAAACTGCACGGTGTCGATGGCCAGCAACGGGTCGCCGGGCATCAGCGGGCCGATGTCTTTCAGGCCTGGCACATCTTCATGGGTGATAGCGATACGTACGCCCTCAAAGGCGTAGCAGGGCGCGGTGTCGATGCTGATAATCCGGGCGTGGGCGCGGTCGGACATGCGCGCATACAGGTGCAGTTGATTGGGGAATTCCAGGCGATCATCGATGTACTGCGCTTCGCCGGATACGTGCTTGGCGGCGCTGTCATGCTTGACGCTGCGACCTACGCCCGAGGTGAGGTCCTGGGCGAACAGCTCGGCCAGTTCGGCCTGGGTTTTAACGACGGCGTGATGGTTAGACATAAGCGGTCACCCGAGTCTCGATGTGCGGCGTTTGCAGCTCGATAAAGTATTTGCGCAGCAGGTTTTGCGCGCTGAGCAGGCGATATTCCTTGCTGGCGCGGAAGTCCGACAGCGGGGTGAAGTCCTGGGCCAGGGCGGCGCAGGCTTTTTCCACGGTGGCGGCATTCCAGGTAGCGCCAACCAAAACGACTTCGCAGTGTTTGGCGCGTTTTGGTGTGGCGGCCATGCCGCCGAACGCGACGCGGGCCTCGCTGATCACACCGTTGTCGATCTTCAGGTTGAACGCGGCGCACACGGCGGAAATATCATCGTCCAGGCGTTTGGACACCTTGTAGGCACGGAACAGTGTGTGGCCCTTGGGCACGATGATTTTCTCGATGAACTCGCTGTCCTGGCGCGCGGTGACGCGGTAGTCGATGAAGTAGTCTTCCAGCGCCAGGGTGCGGCGGGTTTCGCCTTTGCACAGCACAATCTGCGCACCGAGAGCGATCAGCAGCGGCGGCGAATCGCCAATCGGCGAGGCGTTGCCGATATTGCCGCCCAGGGTGCCCTGGTTGCGGATTTGCAGCGAGGCGAAGCGGTGCAGCAACTCGCCGAAGTCCGGGTATTCGTGGTGCAGCGCCGTGTAGCAATCGGAGAGGGCGGTGGCGGCGCCGATTTCCAGGCGGTCGTCGAAGCTTTCGATGCGCTTCATTTCGGCGATGTTGCCCACGTAGATCATCACCGGCAGGGTGCGGTGGAACTGGGTGACTTCCAGCGCCAGGTCGGTGCCGCCGGCCAGCAGGCGGGCTTGGGGGTAGGCGTCGTAGAGGTCGGCCAGGTCGGCGACGGTGAGGGGCACCAGGCAGCGTTTGTCGCCGCTGTTCAACTCGCCCGTCTGGGTCGGCGCAATGGCTTTAAGGCGCGCGATGGTCTGGGCCTCGCGGCTGTCAAATTGATCCGCAGGCTTGTTGCAGCAAGCCTGTTCGGCGGCGGCGAGGATCGGGCGATAACCGGTGCAGCGGCACAGGTTGCCGGCCAGGGCTTCGTGGGCTTTTTGGCTGTCGGGGGCGTCACTGTTTTTTTGCAGGGCAAACAACGACATCACAAAACCGGGGGTGCAAAAGCCGCATTGCGAGCCGTGGCACTCCACCATGGCCTGTTGCACGCTGTGCAGTTGGCCCTGGTGCTTGAGGTCTTCGACGCTGATCAGTTGCTTGCCGTGCAGGGACGACACAAAGGTCAGGCACGAATTGAGGCTGCGATAACGGATCTGCTCGGCGCCTTGCTCATCGCTGTGCAACTCGCCCACCACCACGGTGCACGCACCGCAATCGCCGCTGGCGCAGCCTTCCTTGGTACCGGATTTGCCCACGTGCTCGCGCAGATAGTTGAGCACGGTCAGGTTGGGGTCCAGGGCGTGCTCGCTACGGAGTTCCTGGTTAAGTAAAAACTGGATCACGGAAGGCCTCGCAGACTCATTATTGTTGTTAACCGCTTTGCGCCGAATCTAGTCATGTCTGACTTTTCGGTCAACGATTTTCTGACCAAAAGGTCAAGAAAATGCAGTCGCAACACTTTCAATTATGGTCCAGTCTTCTAGAACCGGCGTTTTCAGGGGCTTTTGAGTGTTTAGCGTTGCTTATTCCGTGCCAAATTCGCCACGGTGGGCGTAGCGCCATCAGCGGGCCAATGCGCTACACTGCCGCGCTTGTACCGATAGAAGATTTTGAAGGGAAAACATGACGTTCAAGGCGCCGGACAGTCTCGCCGAGCAAATCGCTCACCACCTCGCCGAACGCATCATTCGCGGCGATCTCAAGCCTGGGGAGCGGATCCAGGAGCAAAAGGTCACGCTGGCACTCAATGTCAGCCGTGGTTCCGTGCGCGAAGCCTTGTTGATCCTTGAACGGCGCCACCTGATCGCGATCCTGCCGCGCCGTGGCGCCCACGTCACCGAACTCACCGCGCACAAGGTGCAGAGCCTGTGCACCTTGATGGGCGAGCTGTACATCCTGCTGGGCAATGCGGTTGCCGAAGGTTGGCAGACCCAGGCTGATATGGCGCCGTTCGTGCAGATCCAGCAGCGTTTGGTGGTCAATTTCGAGCGCCAGGACATCCGCGCCTTCGTCGAAGAGTGCTTCAACGTGATGCGCGCCGCGTACCCTTTCGCCAACAACCCGTATTTGCAGGAAACCGTCGAAAACCTGCAACCGGCGATGAACCGCGCCTATTACCTGGCCCTGGATCAACGCAAGGCGTCCATGAGCGAATACCTGGCGCTGTTCGAGCAACTGCTCGCCGCCGTACTTGCCCGTGACCTGCCGCAGATCCGCCAAGTGCTGTCCAGCTACGGCCAGCGCAGTTGCGAGCTGGTCATCGCTGCGTTGGCGGACGCCTAAGCGTGCGGCTCAAGTGCATCAAGCTGGCGGGGTTCAAATCCTTCGTCGACCCGACCACGGTGAACTTCCCCAGTAACATGGCGGCGGTGGTTGGGCCCAACGGTTGCGGCAAGTCGAACATCATCGACGCCGTACGCTGGGTGATGGGCGAGAGCTCGGCCAAAAACCTGCGTGGCGAGTCGATGACCGACGTCATCTTCAATGGCTCTACCAGCCGCAAACCGGTGAGCCAGGCCAGCATCGAACTGGTGTTCGACAATTCAGACGGCACCTTGATTGGCGAATATGCGGCCTACGCCGAAATCTCCATTCGCCGCAAAGTGACCCGCGACAGCCAGAACAGTTATTTCCTCAACGGCACCAAGTGTCGCCGTCGGGACATCACCGATATCTTCCTCGGCACCGGCTTGGGACCACGCAGCTACTCGATCATCGAGCAGGGCATGATCTCCAAGCTGATCGAAGCCAAGCCCGAGGACCTGCGTAACTTTATCGAAGAAGCAGCCGGTATCTCCAAGTACAAGGAGCGCCGCCGCGAGACCGAAAACCGCATTCGCCGTACCCACGAGAACCTCGCCCGCCTGACCGACCTGCGCGAGGAGCTGGAGCGCCAGTTGGAGCGCCTGCACCGCCAGGCCCAGGCCGCCGAAAAGTATCAGGAGTACAAGGGCGAGGAACGTCAGCTCAAGGCGCAACTGTCGGCCCTGCGCTGGCAGGCATTGAACGAGCAGGTGGGCCAGCGCGAAGCGATCATCGGCACCCAGGAAATCAGCTTTGAAGCCCTGGTGGCTGAGCAGCGCAACGCCGACGCCAGCATTGAGCGCCTGCGTGATGGGCACCATGATTTGTCCGAACGCTTCAATCTGGTGCAGGGCCGCTTTTACTCGGTGGGCGGTGATATCGCTCGCGTGGAGCAGAGCATCCAGCACGGCCAGCAGCGCCTGCGCCAGTTGCAGGACGATCTGAAAGAAGCCGAACGCGCGCGCCTTGAAACCGAATCCCACCTGGGCCACGACCGCACGTTGCTGCTGACCTTGGGCGAAGAACTGGACATGCTCACCCCCGAGCAGGAAGTCACCAGCGCCGCCGCCGAAGAAGCCGCCGCCGCCCTGGAAGAATCCGAAACCACCATGCACGGCTGGCAGGAGCAGTGGGACACGTTCAACCTGCAATCTGCCGAGCCGCGTCGCCAGTCTGAGGTGCAGCAGTCGCGCATCCAGCAACTGGAAACCAGCATGGAGCGCTTGGCCGAGCGCCAGCGCCGCTTGCAGGAAGAGCGCGTATTGCTCGCCGCCGACCCGGAAGACGCGGCGATCATGGAACTGAGCGAGCAACTGGCCGAAAGCGAAATGACGCTGGAAGAGCTGGAAGCCAGCGAAGAACAACAAGTGGAGCGCCTGGAGCAACTGCGCCAGCAACTGCAACAGGCGACCCAGGCGCAGCAGCAGGCCCAGGGCGATTTGCAGCGTTTGAACGGGCGCTTGGCGTCCCTTGAAGCCTTGCAACAAGCTGCGCTGGACCCTGGCACCGGCACCGCCGAATGGCTGCGCGACCAGCACCTGGCCGAGCGCCCGCGTTTGGCCGAGGGCTTGAAAGTGCAAGCGGGTTGGGAGCTGGCGGTAGAAACCGTACTGGGCGCCGACCTGCAGGCCGTGCTGGTGGATGACTTCGGTGGCTTCGATCTGGCTGGGTTTGCCCAAGGCGATTTGCGTTTACTCAGCCCCGCTGCCGATGGCGTGCGGGTGCCGGGCAGCCTGCTGGACAAGGTCGAGGCGGCGATTGACCTGTCGCCGTGGCTGGGCCAGGTCAAGCCGGTGGATTCCCTGGAGCAGGCATTGGCTCAACGTGGCCAATTGGGCGCCGGCGAAAGCCTGATCAGCCGTGATGGTTATTGGGTGGGTCGGCACTTCCTGCGGGTGCGTCGCGCCAGTGAAGCCGAAAGCGGCGTATTGGCCCGTGGCCAGGAAATCGTCAACCTGATCGCCGAGCGCGAAGAGCGCGAAGCCACGCTGGAAAGCCTCGAAACCCAACTGCAAACCCTGCGCGCCACCCAGCGCCAGCAGGAGACCGGCCGCGAACACCTGCGCCGCCTGTTGCAGGACGAAGCGCGTCTGCAAGGCGAGCTCAAGGCTCAACTGTCGGCAAGCAAAGCCAAAGCCGAGCAGTTGACCCTGCGTCGCACCCGTCTTGACGAAGAAGTCGCCGAGATGGGCGAACAGCGTGCCCTGGAACACGAACAGATCGGCGAAGCGCGCCTGCACTTGCAGGACGCCCTCGACAGCATGGCCCTGGACACCGAGCAGCGCGAACTGCTGTTGGCCCAGCGCGATAGCCTGCGCGAACGCCTCGACCGCGTGCGCCAGGAAGCGCGCCAGCACAAGGATCATGCTCATCAGTTGGCAGTGCGCCTGGGCTCGCTCAAAGCCCAGCACGCGTCCACCGCCCAGGCCCTTGAGCGGCTGGAGATGCAGTCCGAACGCCTGACCGAAAAACGCGAGCAACTGAGCCTCAACCTGGAGGAGGGCGAAGCGCCGCTGGAAGAGCTGCGCCTCAAGCTCGAAGAGTTGCTCGACAAACGCATGACCGTCGATGAAGAACTCAAGACCGCGCAAATCGCCCTGGAAGACGCCGACCGCGAACTGCGCGACGCCGAAAAACGCCGCACCCAGGCCGAGCAGCAATCCCAGTTGATCCGTGGCCAGCTCGAACAACAGCGCATGGAATGGCAAGCCCTGACCGTGCGCCGCAAGACCCTGCAAGACCAGTTACTGGAAGACGGCTACGACCTGCACGGCGTGCTCACGACCTTGACCGCCCAGGCCAACGAGAAAGACGCCGAAGAAGAACTTGAGCGCATTGCTGCACGTATCCAACGCCTGGGCGCGATCAACCTCGCCGCCATCGACGAATACCAGCAGCAGTCCGAGCGTAAACGTTATCTGGATGCCCAGGACGCCGACCTGGTCGAAGCCCTGGACACCCTGGAAAACGTCATCCGCAAGATCGACAAGGAAACCCGTAACCGCTTCAAAGATACCTTTGATCAGATTAATAGCGGTTTACAGGCGTTATTCCCGAAAGTTTTCGGCGGGGGCAGCGCTTACTTGGAACTGACGGGCGAAGATCTACTCGATACAGGAGTAACGATCATGGCGCGGCCTCCGGGCAAAAAGAACAGCACCATCCATTTGTTGTCCGGCGGCGAGAAAGCCCTGACCGCATTGGCCCTGGTATTTGCCATCTTCAAGTTGAACCCGGCGCCGTTCTGCATGCTCGATGAAGTTGACGCACCGCTGGATGACGCTAACGTTGGACGCTATGCACGCTTGGTGAAAGAGATGTCCCAGACCGTGCAGTTCATCTATATCACCCACAATAAGATCGCCATGGAAATGGCCGATCAACTGATGGGTGTGACGATGCACGAGCCTGGCTGTTCGCGTTTGGTGGCGGTGGATGTGGAAGAGGCGATGGCAATGGTGGAATCCTGACCCGCGCCTGGAAAGAGAATTTTCGGCACGATGTAAGGTCTTTTGCCAGTCCGGCAAAGATGGCTAAAGGACATAATTGTCCAAGGCATTTTGACAGACGGTGTAAAGTTATCTTTGGTCGTGCTAGTTTAATGTCAATTTTTCGTGTGCGTGGGCAAAACGTCAGTCAGAACATAGAGTTGGCGCCACGTTTTAAAGCGGTTTGCACGGTGCTAAACCCCTTATTTTTCAGCATTTTTTATTAGAGGCACGGGATTACATGGAAATCGGTCTGCGCGAGTGGCTGATCGTCATCGGCATTATTGTCATTGCCGGTATTCTTTTTGATGGCTGGCGCCGCATGCGCGGTGGCAAGGGCAAGCTTAAATTCCGTCTGGACCGCAACCTGTCCAATTTGCCTGACGACGACGGCAGCGCCGAGCTGCTGGGGCCGCCCCGCGTGCTGGATACCCATAAAGAACCGCAACTGGACGAGCACGACCTGCCGTCGATGAGCGCGCCGGTGCGTGAAGCCCGCGAGCCGTCGTCCAAGCGTGGCAAGCGCGCCAGTGCTGGCGTTGCCGAACCCCATCAGGGCGACCTGAACCTCGACGTCGATGAAGGCCCGAGCTTCAGCAGCCGCGACGACGACTTCCCGGATGAAAACGTTGGCAAGAACGCGCCACGCCAATCGGTGGCCGATCAACCGGCTGCCGAAGAAGTGCTGGTGATCAGCGTGATCTGCCGCGACGCCGCTGGCTTTAAAGGCCCGGCTTTGTTGCAAAATATTCTGGAAAGCGGCCTGCGGTTTGGCGAGATGGATATTTTCCACCGTCACGAAAGCATGGCCGGCAACGGCGAAGTGCTGTTCTCCATGGCCAATGCAGTCAAGCCGGGCACCTTCGACCTGGACGATATCGACCTGTTCAGCACCCCGGCGGTGAGCTTCTTCCTCGGCCTGCCAGGCCCGCGTCACCCGAAACAAGCGTTCGACGTGATGGTGGCCGCAGCCCGCAAGCTGTCCCAGGAACTGAACGGCGAGCTGAAGGACGATCAACGCAGCGTCCTCACTGCCCAGACCATCGAGCATTACCGTCAGCGTATCGTCGAGTTTGAGCGTCGTGCCCTGACCCAGAAACGCTAAGCAGAACAAGCACCACCATTTGAGCAGCTTCGGCTGCTCTTTTGCTTTATGAGAGAACACCCATGACCGCCGCCCACACCCGCATCCTCGCACTGCGCGCTGAACTGGATCAGCACAACTACCGTTACCACGTCCTCGACGAGCCGAGCATTCCGGACGCCGAGTACGACCGCTTGTTCCACGAGCTCAAGGCACTGGAGGCCGAGCATCCGGAGCTGGTAACGCGGGACTCACCGACCCAGCGTGTGGGCAGTGCGGCATTGTCGGCGTTTACCCAGGTCAAGCATGAAGTGCCGATGCTCAGCCTTGGCAACGCGTTTGATGAAACCACCATGCTGGAGTTTGATCGCCGGGTCACCGAGGGTCTCGACCTGCCGGCCGGTGATCTGTTTGGCGGTGGCGCGGTGGTGGAGTACAGCTGCGAACCCAAGCTGGACGGCCTGGCGGTCAGCCTGCTGTATCAAGACGGTGAATTGGTTCGCGGCGCCACCCGTGGCGATGGCACCACCGGCGAAGACATCAGCGTCAACGTGCGCACCGTGCGCAATATTCCGCTGAAACTGCACGGCACTGGCTGGCCTGCGACCCTGGAAGTGCGCGGCGAAGTGTTCATGTCCAAGGCCGGTTTCGAGCGTTTGAACGCCTCGCAACTGGAAGTCGGCGGTAAGACCTTCGCCAACCCACGCAACGCCGCCGCCGGTAGCCTGCGCCAGCTGGACTCGAAGATCACCGCCAGCCGCCCGTTGGAATTCTGCTGCTATGGCGTGACCACCGATATCAGCGATACCCATATCGGCAACCTGCAACAGTTGCAGAAGTGGGGCATGCCCATCAGCCATGAGCTGAAACTGGCCAAAGGCATCCAGGATTGCCTGGACTACTACCGCGACATCGGCGAACGGCGCAGCAGCCTGCCCTATGAAATCGACGGCGTGGTGTTCAAGGTCAACAGCATTGCTTATCAGCGTGAACTGGGCTTCCGCGCCCGTGAGCCGCGTTGGGCGATTGCGCATAAATTCCCGGCGTTGGAAGAGCTGACTGAGCTGCTGGATGTGGAATTCCAGGTGGGTCGTACCGGTGCTGTTACGCCGGTGGCACGCTTGAAACCGGTCAAGGTCGCGGGTGTCACCGTGTCCAACGCCACCTTGCATAACATGGATGAAGTGGCGCGCCTGGGCGTGATGATCGGCGACACCGTGATCATCCGCCGTGCCGGTGATGTGATCCCACAGGTAGTTTCGGTGGTGCTGGAGCGCCGTCCGCAAGACGCACGTCCGGTGCCGATCCCCGAAAGCTGCCCGGTGTGCGGCTCTCATGTGGAACGCACCCAACTGGTCAAACGCAGCAAAGGCAAGGAAACCGTCAGCGAAGGCGCGGTGTACCGCTGCGTCGGGCGCCTGGCTTGTGGTGCGCAGCTCAAGCAGGCAATCATCCATTTCGTCTCGCGGCGTGCCATGGACATCGACGGCCTGGGCGACAAGACCATTGAACAGTTGGTGGATGAAAAACTCATCGGCTCGCCGGCTGACCTGTACAAGCTCAAGTACGAACAGATCATCGACCTGGAAGGCTTCGCCGATATCTCCAGCAAGAAGCTGATCACCGCTATCGAAAACAGCAAGACACCGACACTGGCGCGCTTTATCTACGCCCTGGGCATCCCGGACGTAGGCGAGGAGACTGCCAAGGTGCTGGCGCGCTCCCTGGCGTCCCTGGAGCGTGTGCAAAAGGCCTTGCCGGAGGTGCTGACGTACTTGCCGGATGTTGGCCTGGAAGTGGCCCATGAGATTCACAGCTTCTTTGAAGACAGCCATAACCAGGACGTGATCGGCGCGCTGCTGTCGCCAGAAGAATGCGGCTTGCAATTGCAGGATCAGGGCGACTTGAGCCCGGAGTTCGCTGCCAGCACTACGCTGGGCGGCCTGCTCGACAAACTGCACGTGCCCAGCGTCGGCCCTGGCGCTGCGCAGAAGCTGGCGGACAAGTTCGGCAGCCTCGAAGGCGTGATCAAGGCCGACTGGCTGGATATGCGCCAGGCCCTGCCCGAGAAACAGGCCAAGGCCGTGCGCGAGTTTTTCGACAATGCCGACAACGCCAACCGTGCCCTGGCCATTGAGCAGCAGCTCAAGGACTTCGGCATGCATTGGGACAGCGAGAAGAAGGTGGTCGAAGGCTTGCCCGAAGCGGGGCACACCTGGGTACTCACCGGTTCTTTGGAGTTGATGAGCCGCGACGTGGCCAAGGACAAGCTCGAAAGCCTGGGCGCCAAGGTGGCGGGCTCGGTTTCGGCCAAGACCCACTGCGTGGTGGCCGGGCCGGGCGCGGGTTCCAAGCTGGCGAAGGCCAGCGAGCTGGGGCTCAAGGTGCTGGATGAAGAAGCCTTCGTCGCCTTCCTGGCCAAACACAACATCACTGTCTGATCACGCCCCGTGGCGAGGGAGCTTGCTCCCGTTGGGCTGCGCAGCAGCCCCCTTTGTAGGAAAGCGGAACGATCTCGAGCGGGAAATGATCTAGTCTCAGTCACCCAGGAGAGATCGCCATGTTCCGCTACTTCGAGCAACTCAGTTCGCGCATCGCCGCACCGTTCACGGCGCCCTCTCGCAACAGCAAGGTGTGGCAATGCCGCTGCGGCCAATCCCTGTTCTTTCGCAACAGCCAATGCCTGGCCTGCCAGGCGCTGCTGGGTTACCAGCCCCAGCAAAGCCGGTTGGCCTCCCTGCAACCCGGCCCCGTCGAAGGCACCTGGCTGCAAGACGACAACCTCGACGCCGGCGCCTTCCGCCGCTGTGCCAACCTGGACACCCCGGCGGCCTGCAACTGGCTGATCCCGGCCCACAGCACCGCCCCGCTGTGTGTGGCCTGCAGCCTGAACCGCACCATCCCCGACCTGTCGATCCCGGAAAACCCCGAGCGCTGGCGCAAAGTCGAAACCGCCAAGCGCCGCCTGGTGGCACAACTGATCAGCCTTGGCCTGCAAGTAGTGCCCAAGACCGTCGATGAAGAGACCGGCCTGGCCTTCGACTTCGTTGGCATCGACCTGGAAGGCAATGCGCCCATGACTGGCCACGCCAACGGCCTGATCACCCTCGATATCAAGGAAGCCGACGACGCCCACCGCGAGAAAATCCGGGTGCAAATGCACGAGCCTTACCGCACATTGCTCGGGCATTTTCGCCACGAGGTCGGCCACTATTACTGGGATCGGCTGATCGCCAATACCCACTGGCAGGAAGGGTTTCGCAACCTGTTCGGCGACGAACGCGCCAGCTATGCCGAAGCGCTGGACCAGCACTACCAAAATGGCCCGCGCCCCGACTGGCAACAAACCTGCGTCAGCGCCTACGCCACCATGCACCCCTGGGAGGACTGGGCCGAAACCTGGGCCCACTACCTGCACATGATGGACGCGGTCGACACCGCCCTGGGTTTTGGCATGAGCGCCCGCGAGATGGACCTGGATTACCAGCCGTTTCCGCTGACCACCCTCTATGACCCTGAGCATCCGGGCGGCGTGGCGTTCCTGTCGTTCGTCAATGCGTGGATCGAGTTGGCGGGGATGCTGAATGAGTTATCCCGCAGCATGGGCCAGCCGGATTTCTATCCCTTCGTGCTGCCGCCGGCGGTGATTGCCAAGTTGCACTTTATTCACCTGGTGATCCAGGAAGAGGGCGGACGGGCGGATGAGGTCTTGCAGGCCCAGTGATTGCTTTAATGTGGGAGGGGGCTTGCTCCCGATTGGGGTGTGTCAGTCATCCATTGTGTGACTGACACACCCCAATCGGGAGCAAGCCCCCTCCCACACTGGATAGCGGTGATGTCGGGTTCTACGGCAAGTGCTTGAACCCCTTTGATTTTTAATCCAGCTCGAACGGTTGTAACTTCCGATCAGATCGGTACAATGGCCCCGCTTGCCGAGAGGCAGGCGTCGTTATGGTGACCCCATCGGTCCCCCCGCAACGATTACCCGTGAACCTGGTCAGAGCCGGAAGGCAGCAGCCACAGCGGGAACATTGTGTGCCGGGGTGTGGCTGGTGGGGTTGCCTCCATAATGCCAAGTCCTTGAATTCTCAAGGCTTTCTCAATCAAAAACTCGAAGTGTGACAGCGATTAGTGACGTCGAACTGGCGCACCTTGGTCGAGGGTCATAGCCTCTTTCCTGCGTCAAATTCAGCAACGCCTATTGCAGATTTTTTTCCAAGTCAGTCATATTGCTCGTGTGGTATGAGATTTGCCGCAATTTCAGTTTACTCATCGGTAGCGATTAATTGCTGCTTCAGCCTTTTCTCGGCCAGGGTAAATAATTTGCTTGAAGGACATTGACGCTCAGATGAAGGCTGTTTAATATCAGGACCGCAGGCGTATCTCGCCTTGTTCCGCTCTTTAAAGTCACGTGCAAAGAAAACGATGCCTTAACTAGGCGATCCTTAATTGGATCATGACCGGCCCCTCGGTGCTCCTTACGCGGCGAACGCGCTCTGTGGTTCATGAGCACTATATCGCAGCGACCGTTGTCTGGCGTAATAGTTGAGAGTCCATCTGAACCAATATTAATATTCTTTGTTGCTTAAGTTCTTCCTTGGTCTGGCTACAGGTGGGCATTCCGTTCACCTGATGCAAGGAGAAAATTGATGATATTCATCAACGTAAACATCACCGTGACTGGTAAAAATGAGAGCATTCCTTCGAAGTCCAGAGATGGGGTCGGTGGGAAAAAAATTGGTTCGGATGTGGTTTGGGGAATGACTGTTACAGCTTTCCTCTGCTGGGTTGGGCGTATTATAGTTTCTTCGATTTTGAAGTTCTTTGACGTTTAACTGACTCTCTACTTATTGCTTTATAGGACTTTTGATGGCAAAGGATAAGCCGTACTACCCGTTGTCTCCTATTGCTTCTATCGAAACGCTTGCTAAGGCATTGGGCGTTGTTCCCGGATTGCTGAAAGATCTTGCGGAGGATGCATCCAACTCTTACACCAAATTCGATATCGTAACGAAAAATGGTAAAGAGAGGACTGTATATGATCCTAAATATGAGTTAAAGCGGCTTCAAAAGCGCATTAATTCCAGGATCTTCGAGAAAGTAATTTATCCTGAATACCTTCAAGGTGGTATCAAAGACCCCGATAATACTCGTGATTACGTGGAGAACTGCAAGCTGCATGCGGGTTCAAAATTTTTGATTAGTTTGGATATCAAAAATTTCTACGATAATATCAGGGAGTCAAGTGTTTCAAGTATATTCAAATATTTTTTTAAGTTTCCGGATGATGTTAGCGTTCTGCTTACAAAGCTAGTTACTTTAAATGGGCATGTGCCTCAGGGTGCTTGCACTTCGAGCTATGTCGCGAATTTAGTATTTCATAACTCCGAATACAGCTTGGTTAGCAAGTTTAAAAGTCGTGGGTTGGTGTACACTCGTCTTCTTGATGATGTGACAATTTCTTCATCTACAATACTTGCTCAAGATGTTGCCACGGACTTAATTAAGGATGTTGCTGCTGTCTTTCGAAAGCACAATCTTCGGCTTAACAATAGTAAGACGAAAGTGGAAAGGTCGGATGATTTAGCGGCTGAGTATAAGGTAACGGGCCTATGGGTCAGCCATGGTCAGCCTAAACTTAAGAAAGATGAGCGAAGATACATTAGGCAGCTTGTTTATATTTGTGAGCAGGAATACAAAAAAAGCCCTTTTGATGATTCTTACCATGAATTGTGGAATCGGGTCTCGGGTAAAGTCGCGATAGTTACTCGCTTAAAGCACGTAGAGGCTGCAGATCTACGTGGGCGACTCAGTAAAATTTTGCCGCTCTACGACAGTACAAAAAGATCTCAGATTTTATTTGAGGCGCAGAAGTTGTTACGAAAGCATACTTCCACGCATACGCGAATGGGAGTGATAAATGCGTACCACAAAATAATTCACGCTATTGGCATTCTTACCCGAACTGATCGGGTTCTGGCGCGGGCGTTAAGAAGACAGCTGAAAGCTAAATTCTCCGATCTGCCTTTAAAGTCACAAGTCTGGGAGTAAGGTCGTGAGCGATGAGGTTGAAGGAGTACAGCGCGGGAAAGTCACGACTTACGATTCGTTCAAAGGTTTTGGCTTTATTCGGCGACTGAAAGGGAAAGATGTTTTCTTTTTTTATGATGATATAGCAGATGATGATAAGTCTGTGAATGTTGGTGATTATGTGGAATTTCAATTAAAAATTGTGGGTAAGGGGCCTCGGGCTTACGATTTGAAAAAATTAGACAAAGTCACCTAATTAATAACTTAAACCGCCTTGCTTGTTTTGGTCATCGTCTACAAAATTTTCGGCCTGGATAGGGGGCGATTTAATGAAGGTTGCAACTGTCGGAGCCTCATGATCGCCATCTGTGATGGCTTGCGTCTTTATATCTAACGTTTCCAGTGCCGCTGTAGCGTTAATGGTAACTTTTACCCCCCCCTCTCCCCATGCTCAGAGAGTTGTTACTTCTTTCAGTCCAGCAGTCAGAGCATGCTGGTTATGGATCAGAAGGATAAGGGGATCGCCTATCGTGATCTGCAATCCCCAGTTATGTTGCATAGCTATCCTCCGAAATTCACGTTATAGAGTTATAGCTCATCTTGCCATGTGCTGAGGCAGAGTGGCAAAGTACGCTTCAGAGATGGGGAGGGCTGGGGCTGCACACTTATTAATCTGAAATCGCTTCCCATTGTCCCTGTACTGCGCAAAAAAATGGTGCTCGAGAATAGCTTGTTTATCCGGTGTGGATAGTATTTATGTCAAAACAAAACGCTTCTACAAAGCATCATTTTATCCCAAAATTTCTTCTGAAAGAGTGGCAAGATGAAGATGGTTTCCTGTGGATATACCAAAGGAACGGAGGAGGGGATATTTCTTTTCGGAAAGGAGCTCCCAAATCAGTTGCCTACGTAGAAAATTTATACACAGTATTTCCGGAATATATAGGAGCTAAAGAACCATCAGATGAAGTTGAAAGTAAAGTTATGGCCAAGATCGATGATCAAGCTGCCCTGATACATAGGAAGTTGCTGGATCATGGGGTGGGCGCTTTGACCGAAGAAGAGAGGGATGTCTGGTCGGTATTCATGGTTTGCATGATTGAGAGAAATCCTAAGAAAATCGAGAGGTATAAGAGCATTGCAGAAATTGATAATTACTTTGAAGAGTTGCTCAAAGCTCATCCAGGTTTGGCTGGTGTTATAGAGAGAGCGGAGTTTAATATTCAGGCGGTTAGAGGTAATACAGTCCTGAAGCTTATGGTGGATAGAATATTTGATTCGGAGGTTGCAAAGTCAATAAGTTGTATGAGCTGGGTTGTAGTTCAGGTTGATATGTCGGGAGAGCATTTCGTTCTGGGTGATAATGTGGTGGTGATAAACAATGGTGCTATAGAGGATGAGCCATTGTATTTTATTCGGCTGGCGATATCTCCGAGTAAACTTCTTATACTGGCATATGATTCGTCTGCGCTTGATTCCGATTTTGTTAGCGTTTTGACGTTAGTTTATAATATTGACGTTATATCGCGTTCTGATAAGTATGTGATTTCAAGTCGAGAGTTGAAGGACGAAGCTTGTACCAAATTTAGTAGAGTCGTTAAAGAAATGCATCGTGTCTAACTCTTAAAATACTGCAGCCTTTTGACACTGGAAACCGTTGTGTGACAGCTGTTTGTGAAAGTGCTGGCTTCCCTCCCCTCCGATTTCTGACTGTCCGCACCGGGTGTTGGCACGGAAGATTATTATAGACAACCTCAAAAACCCGTTACCCTTGCCCCTTATCGCTTTCAACGATACCCGAGCATGCTTGCATGCCATCTGGTCAGAGCCGGAAGGCAGCAGCCACAGCGGGAACATTGTGTGCCGGAGTGTGGCTGGTGGGGTTGCCTCCATAACGCTCTCCTTGCAACACCCTTAAAAATCCAAATTTTATACACGCTTTGCTGGCACTCACTGCCTGCGAATCGCTTTGTGCTGTGCGCTTAACGGCATTACGGCCGGTAAAGCGGAAATGCTTCGATCAGTGGCGGTATCTCCTGGCCAATCTTTTCGGCGCTGTCCGACGGGTCATTCGGTTTTGGGATGTTCCTGGCGTAGTGGAAGATGATGGTCTGGCCGCTGGCGCCGTCTTTGTAGTACTTGAAATAGCTGATCTCCGAGAATTGCCCGTCTTTGCGCAGTGAGTTGGGATAAAACATCATCGCGTAATCGACCCCGGTCCTGTTGTCTGTCATCAGCATCGCCGGCAGGTTCGGGTTTTCCTGCTGGTGAAGCGCAATCGCGCGTTTGCCGATGTCGAGGGGCTTGAGATGGTTCATCTCGCGAGGGACGACGGTGAAGTCCACCATTTCAGTCCAG
The DNA here is from genome assembly GCF_050432925.1 of Pseudomonas sp. 18175. Lineage (NCBI taxonomy): Bacteria > Pseudomonadati > Pseudomonadota > Gammaproteobacteria > Pseudomonadales > Pseudomonadaceae > Pseudomonas > Pseudomonas sp. 18175. Next base: position 77,595 of record NZ_JBKFTO010000015.1, read on the forward strand.
GCATCGACGCTTTCTTCTGCTGGGAAATACTCCCACAGGCCCGCTTTCTGGAATTTCAGGACAAACGTCTTGCCCGCAAACTGCACCGATTTTGTTTCGGCAATCGAGGGCCTCGACGGGGTGGCGACGTTGGCGCGCTGCGTGGCGCAGCCGCAGAGAAGGAGTAGGGCAGACAAAACGAGCAGTGTGGCTTTCATTTCAATCCTTGAAAGTGTGCGTCGGGAGAATTTTGCGCGAGTGACAGTAGCCTAAGACGCTGCCCAATACTCCGTTTAAATGCAAATGCCTAGGCCTGTGCGGGTTCTTTCACAACTTTTAACCTCGCCGCTTTACAAGCCAAAACCGCCTTGTTAGTTTGCGCCCGCCACTTGTTTCAGAATATGACGGTGGCGCAGAGTTGATATTGAAGTGCTATCACTTCTTTAACTAACAAGGATGTCTGTGATGAAAAGCCTGCAAGGGTTGCCCCGTCTTATCAGTGCGTCGGTAGGCGCTCCCGGTAAAGCCCGTAACTTGCCCGCCGATGTTCAGTGCGTCCAGTATTTATTCAATTTGATCATTCCCAAGCTGGGCTTTCCGCTGGTCGAGAACGGCAAGTGCGACGGCCAGTTGGTGCAGTGCATCAGCCAGTACCAGTTCCGCCATCTCAAGTACGCCCACCCCGATGGCGTGATCGACCCCACCGGCCGCACCTTCAATAGCCTGATCGAAGAGGCTGTGAAAGTGCCGGTAAAGTCATTCCCGAGCATGCGTATCCCAAGCTTCTTGAATGTATTTGCCACCAACCAGGGCGATGCGGTGCAGGCCACCGTCAATGTGTACCTGGACCGCATGCGCGCGATGATCGAGGCCGAGCGGCGTAACCGGCAACTGATGTTGCAGGCCACGTGCGACGGGGGTATGACCCTCAGCGAAACGGACTTCCAGAACGCTGCCACGCAGTTGGGCAGTGGGATTTCGGTAAATATCATCAAGGCCTTCGCCACTGTGGAGTCCGGCGGGCGTTCGGGCTTCGGGTCGGCCAAATTGCCGGTGATCGCGTTTGAAGGCCACTTGTTCCGCAAGTACACCAAGCACATCTACGACCAGGCGCACCCACTGTTGTCGTACCCCTATAAGAAAAAGGCCGGGCCGCAGTGGCAGGCCAATAACAAGGACCAAACCAAGGCCTGGGAAACCATGGCCACCGCGTTTGCCCTGGACCAGGAAGCGGCCCTGATGTCGGCGTCGTGGGGGATGTTCCAGATCATGGGCTTTAACTTTGCGTCCTGTGGTTACAAGACCGTCTTTGAGTTTTCGGCGGCATTAAAAGTGAACGCGGGCAACCAACTAAAGGCGTTTCTCGGCTTTTGCAGCAAGAGCCCTGCGTTGATGAAGGCCATGAAGGCTAAAGATTTTACCGGTATGGCGCGTAACTATAACGGTGAGGACTACGGCAACTATGACGTCCTTATGCAAAAAGCCTACGAAAAACTTGAAGGGAAAAAATAAGATGATCCGTTTTCTGGCGGTAAGTGTGTTGTCGTTGTGTGCCGCAGTACCGGCGTTTGCGGGTTCCAATGCACTGCATTCGGGCAAGTACGAAGGGCTGATGCTGGCAGTGACGCCAGAGCATCAAGTCGAAGGTTTCTACTCCGAGTCCATGGGCGAGGGCGTCACCCGCAGTTGCGCGTTCTACCTGCAGGGCAAGCCCGGCGCGCTGACCACGTGGCTCGATGATGTCTATCCCGGCAGCGTGGCGCCTTCGTCCGATGGCGTGACCTTGACCGTGGAGCAGGGCCGTCAGCATCCCGGTTGCATCAATGTGTTGATGCCCGAGATCGCCACCGGCCTGGACCTGACCCAGACCGCCAACAAACAATGGATCGGCCTGGTCAAGGTGTCTGCCGACAAGGCTTACCTGCTGAAAAACCCTACCGCCAAGGCCGCCAAGCGCCCGTATATCGTCAAAGACGATGTGGTCGGCGTACTGGCGTTCAAGGACGGCTGGGCCCAGGTTGAATTCATCAACGCTGACGACCGCTCGTTCACCGGCTGGATCAGCCAGGATCAATACCGTCGTCTAATTGCCCCAAGAAGCTGAGCTGCCTTGTAGTGAGCGGGCTTGCCCCGCGCCGGGGGACGAAGTCGCCCTAAAACCAGACCCCTCGGTCTTCCAGATACATCGCGGCGGTCTTGTTGGGGCTGCTTCGCAGCCCAGCGCGGGGCAAGCCCGCTCACCACAGATTGGGTCTATTCCGCACGTAAAAACGCCGCAACCTGCCCAGGCAGATTGCGGCGTTTTTGTGTGCGCGGGCTTAAGCCTTGTTACGGTTGAACAGCTTGCGGATCACGGCGAACAGTGCCACCACGCCAATCACGAGAAACTTCTTCGCCGCCAGCAGGAAAATGCCGATCTTGGCAAACAGCCCGGCCTTGGCGGCAATGCCACCGGCTACCAGAGCAGCCAACCCATAGGTGGCCAACTTGTCTGTTTTAGGGTTGAAGTCGGTGTACAGGTTGCCGTCGGTGAAGTTGGTAAACGCCAACACCTTGGGCAGCTCCTGCTTGATGGTCGGTAGGTCGGCCATGGCCGCGACGGCGTTGAGTTCCAGCACGCCCTCACGGCCCAGCACGCGAATGCTGTAGTTGAGGGTGTTTTGCTCGGCGTCGTCGGCTTTCAGTTCACGGGCCCAGTACATCTTGTGGGTGGTGTCGTCGTAGTGCGGCGGCTCGGCCCAGCCCAGCAGGTGCAGGCCGGCGTAGCCTTGTTTCTGGCGTTCCTGGTTGTCGGCTTCGTCTTCTTCCTGCATTTGCTTGAGCAGGTCGGCGTAGTCGATTTTTGCCGCGTCTTCGTCAGAAATATGCCCGTCGGCCTTGTAGCTGACGATCACGCCCCAACCGCGTTCCGACAGCGGGCTGACGGCCTTGGGCACGATCATGCCCAGGGTCTTGAAGCCCGGCGGGTTACCCCAGCCGTCGGTCAGCAGGCGTTCGGTGTCGGACGGGTCGAGGTAGTAGAACTCGTCGTTGAGCTTGAGGGTAGCAATGCCGCTGGGCAGGGTGACTGTGCCAGTCTTCTGCTTGAGCGAGGCAAGGAAGTGCTCGGGGGTTTCGGCAGGCGCGCTGGTTTCGACGGGGGCGGGTGGTTTGGCAGCAAAAGCGGGTGCGGCAGGCAGGCTCAGAGCGGCCGCCACCAATAGTAGGCGGAAGTAATTCATGGTAGTCCCTTACATATCGAATTAATTTCGCGGCAGGATACATGAAACAAGATGTTGCGAATTAGACCGGTGTCTCAGTTTAAGCAGCTAGGTTAAGCAGCTAGGGCGCAGCGGACGCCGATTCCCCGGTGTACAGCTTGATAATGTCGTCGATCTCGCCCGACATCTTCATCCGCAACAATGTGCGCAAAATACGCTGCACCGGCACATTCGGGTCGTTGCGTACGGTGCAACCCAGGCTTTGTTCCTCTATTACCGCGACTTTATGCAGGCGCCGGCCCGGCGGCAGGCCCTGGTTGAAACGGTCCAGAATCCATTCGTTGGTGACCGCGTACTTGAAGCGCCCGGCCACCAGTTTGTGTAGCACCTGCTCTTCGCTGCGCGCATCGTCGCGAATGAGTTGGCCGCTGGCGAACAGGGGATCGAGCGTGGTGTATCGGTAGTTGAGTACCGTCCCGATCAATTGGGCGGGCAGTTTGTCGATCTGCACGGCTTGAGTCGGTACGTGGGTGGCCACCAACAGGTTGCGCTGTACCCACAACGGCACGCTCCAGGTGTAGTCGCCGGACATGTTGTCGACCCACGACTGGGCCACATAACAGCGCACGTCAATGTCGCCGTGCTCCATGGCCCCTGCAATGCGTGCGCGGGCCAATACGTGGAATTGGGCCGGGTGCCCCACCTGGGTGGCCAGGCTCGACATCAAGTCATACAGGATGCCCTGGGTGGGCTGGCCGTTTTCCAGTTGCACCATGGGCATCGCCCAACTGTCGGAAACCGAGAAGCGCAGCGGTGCAGGCGCCGCAAGGCAAGCCGTGGCAATCATCCATAAAGCGCCCAGGACTACGCGCATATGCTCTCCGGGTTCAGGCCTTTTCGGGGCCAGTGCGATGAGCTTAGTCAGATTAGGCGAGCGTGCCGGATGCAATTTCCCCCTTGCTCCGCTAGCATTACCGGCTTCTGTTTCCCAGTTGCGACGGTTTTCGATGAGTTATCAGGTTCTTGCACGTAAATGGCGTCCGCGCTCGTTCCGCGAAATGGTCGGCCAGACCCATGTGCTCAAGGCTCTGATCAATGCCTTGGACAGCCAGCGGCTGCACCACGCCTACTTGTTCACCGGGACCCGTGGGGTGGGCAAGACCACCATTGCGCGCATCATCGCTAAATGCCTGAACTGTGAAACCGGTATCACTTCTACGCCCTGCGGCACCTGCTCGGTATGCCGGGAAATCGACGAAGGGCGCTTTTTCGACCTGATCGAGATCGACGCCGCGAGCCGCACCAAGGTCGAAGACACCCGCGAACTGCTCGACAACGTGCAGTACGCGCCAAGCCGCGGGCGCTTCAAGGTCTACCTGATCGACGAAGTGCACATGCTGTCCAGCCATTCCTTCAACGCCTTGTTGAAAACCCTGGAAGAGCCGCCGCCCTACGTCAAATTCATTCTGGCTACCACCGACCCGCAGAAACTGCCTGCAACTATCCTGTCGCGGTGCCTGCAGTTCTCCCTGAAAAACATGACCCCCGAGCGCGTGGTCGAGCATTTGACCCACGTGCTGGGCGTCGAGAACGTGCCGTTCGAAGACGATGCGCTGTGGCTGCTGGGCCGCGCCGCGGATGGTTCGATGCGAGACGCCATGAGCCTCACCGACCAGGCCATCGCCTTTGGTGAAGGCAAGGTCATGGCCGCTGATGTGCGCGCCATGCTAGGCACCCTGGACCACGGCCAGGTGTTTGACGTGCTGCACGCGCTGATCGAAGGCGACGCCAAGGCGTTGCTCGAAGCCGTGCGCCATCTGTCGGAGCAAGGCCCGGACTGGAACGGCGTGCTCTCGGAAATCCTCAACGTGCTGCACCGGGTCGCCATCGCCCAGGCCCTGCCTGAAGGTGTCGACAACGGCCATGGCGACCGCGACCGCGTGTTGGCCCTGGCCCAGGCGCTGCCGGCCGAAGATGTGCAGTTCTACTACCAGATGGGCCTGATCGGCCGCCGGGACTTACCCCTGGCACCGGACCCGCGTGGCGGATTTGAAATGGTCCTGCTGCGCATGCTGGCCTTCCGGCCCGCCGACTCGGCAGACGCGCCGAGACAGCCGCTAAAGCCAGTGGGGATCAGCCAGGCCACAGTTGATTCCGCCAAACCCGTGGCTGGCGCGGCGGTGGTTGCGCCAGTAGTTGCTGCGCCTGTGCCTGCACCGGCTCCCGAGCCTATGCCAGAGCCGGTTGCCGAGCCTGAGCCTGTTGTCGATCTGCCGTGGAATGACCCGGTAGAAGCCGAGGCCGAGCCCGAAGTCGAACTGCAATCCGCCGTAGAGCCTGTACTGGAAACTATCGGCGAGCAGCCCGAGCTGACACCAATGCCCGCGCCGACCCCAGACAGCGTCGTGCCCGCCGCGCCAGAGTGGGTTTCTGCGCCCGTGCCCGAGCCGACCGTCGCCCAGGTGGAAGCCGCCGTTCCCGCTATTGACGACGATGAGCCGCCGCTGGACGAAGACTACATCGAGCCGGACATGGATTCGGCCTACAGCTACCTGGACGACTTGGCCAGCGAACACACCGCCGAGCCGGCCCCCGAGCCCGAGGCGGAACCCGCTGCGGCGCCGGCCACCGGCCTGGCCCTGCAATGGCTGGAGCTGTTCCCGAAACTGCCGATCTCCGGCATGACCGGCAGCATCGCCGCCAACTGCACCCTTATTTCTATCGACGGCGACCACTGGCTGTTGCACCTGGACCCGGCCCACAGCGCCCTGTTCAATGCCACCCAGCAACGTCGCCTGAATGACGCACTGAACCAGTACCATGAGCGCACGCTGACCATCGCCATCGAGCTGATCAAGCCCGAGCAGGAAACCCCGGCCCAGGCCGCGACCCGTCGGCGTATCAACCGCCAGCGCGAAGCGGAAGACTCGATCCATGGCGATCCGCTCATCCAACAAATGATGCAACAGTTCGGTGCGGTCGTCCGCCACGATACTATTGAACCTGTCGAAGCCCCGGTGCCCCAGGCGTCCTGACACCGGGCTACTTACTTGATCCACGTACTTTGAGGTGATTCCCATGATGAAAGGTGGCATGGCCGGCCTGATGAAGCAGGCGCAGCAGATGCAGGAAAAGATGGCCAAGATGCAGGAAGAACTGGCCAACGCCGAAGTCACCGGTAAAGCCGGTGGCGATATGGTCAGTGTGGTGATGACCGGTCGTCACGACATCAAGCGCGTGAGCATCGACCCAAGCGTATTGCCAGGTGTGGGCGAAGATGACCTGGAAATGCTCGAAGCGCTGTTCGCTGCGGCCGTTAACGACGCGGTGCGCAAGATCGAAGCCAACAGCCAGGAAAAAATGGGCGGCGTGACCGCTGGCATGCAACTGCCGCCGGGCATGAAGCTGCCGTTCTGATCGGCAAGCATTAGCTATGCTGCAATGCCAGGCCCAGTGCCTGGCATTTTTGTTTGTGTTGATCTGATCGAACCCTGGCACTGCAAACACGGTCTGCACCCTATACCGATGGATTTGTAAAAGGAGCCCCTGATGCCTCAACAACCGATTCTGAACCAGCGCATTGTCCTGGTCTCGCGCCCCCAAGGTGCACCCACTCCGGAAAACTTCCGCCTGGAACGGGTGAACCTGCCGGAGTTGGCAGACGGCCAGGTGCTACTCAAGACGTTGTACCTGTCCCTCGACCCGTACATGCGCGGGCGCATGAGTGACGCGCCGTCCTACGCAGCACCCGTAGAAATCGACGAGGTGATGACCGGTGGGGCTGTCAGCCGTATCGAGCAGTCACGTAACCCGAAATTCGAAGTCGGCGACCTGGTGGTCGGCGCCACCGGCTGGCAGAGCCACAGTATTTCCGATGGCAGCAACCTGATACCCGTGCCCACGGGGCTGCCCAGCCCGTCCATGGCCTTGGGGGTGTTGGGCATGCCCGGCATGACCGCCTACATGGGCCTGATGGATATCGGCCAACCCAAGGCCGGGGAAACCCTGGTGGTGGCGGCGGCGTCCGGCGCGGTGGGCTCGGTGGTCGGCCAAGTAGCCAAGCTCAAAGGCTTGCGGGTGGTGGGTATCGCCGGTGGTGCGGACAAGTGCCGCTACGTGGTGGACGAGTTGGGCTTTGACGCCTGCATCGACCACAAAAGCGATGACTTCGCCGATGAGTTGGCCCAGGCCTGCTTCAAGGGCGTGGACATCTACTTCGAGAATGTCGGCGGCAAGGTGTTCGACGCGGTAATGCCGTTGCTCAACCCCAAGGCACGTATTCCGCTGTGCGGGCTGATCGCCGGCTATAACGCCCACCAGCCGCCCAGCGGTCCCGACCGCTTGCCGGCACTGCAACGCACCTTGTTGACCAAGCGCGTGCGCATCCAGGGCTTTATCGTGTTTGACGACTACGGCGACCGCCACCCTGAGTTCATCAGCGCCATGGCGCCGTGGGTGCGTGAAGGCAAGGTGAAATTCCGTGAAGACGTGGTGGACGGCCTTGAGCAAGCGCCCGAAGCCTTTATCGGTTTGCTCGAAGGGCGCAACTTCGGCAAGTTGGTGGTGCGTGTGGCACAGGATTGAGCATTTGACGCTAATCCGGGGCGCGGGTATAAACCGCGTCTCGTTGTTTTGTCGGACCCTTCGCCCATGAGCTTCAGCCCCCTGATTCGCCAACTGATCGACGCCCTGCGCACCTTGCCGGGCGTGGGCCAGAAAACCGCCCAACGCATGGCGTTGCAACTGCTGGAACGCGACCGCAGCGGCGGCACCCGGTTGGCCCAGGCCCTGAGCCAGGCCATGACCGGCGTTGGTCACTGCCGCCAGTGTCGCACCCTCACCGAAGAAGAACTCTGCCCACAATGCGCCGACCCACGTCGCGACGACACGTTGCTGTGCGTGGTAGAAGGGCCGATGGATGTGTACGCGGTGGAGCAGACCGGTTATCGCGGGCGCTACTTTGTGCTCAAGGGCCACCTGTCGCCGCTGGACGGCCTGGGGCCGGAGGCTATCGGTATTCCGCAGTTGGTGGCGCGTATCGAAGAGCAGGGCACCTTTACCGAAGTGATCCTGGCCACCAACCCCACGGTAGAAGGTGAGGCCACGGCGCATTACATTGCCCAACTGTTGAGCAACAAAGGCTTGATCACTTCGCGTATCGCCCACGGCGTGCCGTTGGGTGGGGAGTTGGAGTTAGTGGATGGCGGGACGCTGGCGCATTCGTTTGCCGGTCGCAAACCCATCGCGCTTTAAAGACCCGCTATACGAATTGTAGTGAGCGGGGCAAGCCCGCTCACTACAAGGGCTGCCAGGCCGCTTATTGCTCAGTCAACGCAAACTGCGTCAAACAAAACGTTGGAATCCCCATATCTTCCAAGCGCTGCGATCCACCTAGCTCCGGCAAATCAATAATCGCCGCCGCTTCAAAAATCTTCGCCCCCATGCGCCTTACCAGGTTCGCTGCCGCAATCAACGTACCGCCGGTGGCGATCAGGTCATCAAACATCAGCACCGAGTCGCCTTCGCACAGGCTGTCGGCGTGCACTTCCAAGAACGCTTCGCCGTATTCGGTCTGGTAGCCCTCGGCCAACACATCGGCCGGCAGTTTGCCTTGCTTGCGAAACAGGATCAGCGGTTTGTTCAGTTGGTAGGCGATGATCGAGCCGATTAAAAAGCCGCGGGCATCCATGGCGCCGATATGGCTGAAATCGGCTTCGACATAGCGGTGGGCAAAGCTGTCGGCGACCAGGCGCAGGGCGCGGGGAGATTGGAACAGGGGCGTGATGTCACGAAAAATCACCCCAGGCTTGGGGAAGTCGATGACAGGGCGGATCAGGGATTTGATGTCGAACGAATCGAAGGTCATCGTCGAAGAGTCCTGGGGCTGGAAACGGACTCGAAGTATACCTGCGGCCTGGCCGGTTGGCGCGGCCGCAGGTGTCTGGATCAGACTTTCGCTTAACCTTCGAGCGAGCCACCGGCCAGCGCGCACAGCTGGATGGGGTCGAGGATATGCACTTCCTTACCCTCGGCGGCGATCAGTTCGTTCTGCTGGAAGCGGGTAAATACGCGGGATACGGTTTCCACCGCCAGGCCCAGGTAGTTGCCGATTTCGTTGCGCGACATGCTCAGGCGGAACTGGTTGGCCGAGAAGCCCCGGGCACGGAAACGTGCGGACAGGTTGACCAGGAACGTGGCGATGCGCTCGTCGGCGGTTTTCTTCGACAACAGCAGCATCATTTGCTGGTCATCGCGGATCTCGCGGCTCATCACGCGCATCAACTGGCGGCGCAATTGCGGCAACTGCAGGGCCAGTTCGTCCAGGCGTTCGAAGGGGATTTCACACACCGATGTAGTCTCCAGGGCCTGGGCCGACACCGGGTGAATCTCCGTGTCCATGCCCGACAACCCCACCAGCTCGCTCGGCAGGTGGAAACCGGTGATCTGCTCTTCGCCGCTGTCGCTCAGGCTGAAGGTCTTCAATGCGCCCGAACGCACTGCATAGACGGAATCGAACTTGTCGCCCTGGCGGAACAGGAATTCACCTTTTTTCAGCGGGCGTCCACGTTTAACGATGTCGTCCAGCGCATCCATGTCTTCCAAATTCAACGAAAGTGGCAAGCAGAGGGGGGCCAGGCTGCAATCCTTGCAATGAGCCTGGCTGTGAGCGCGCAGTTTGACTGGCTCGGACATTTCTTAAATCCTTGTGGGAAAACACACATAAGACGTAAGGGTAACGCACTGGGGGCCGGTGAGGCCAGCCTGTACAAAAAACCGGCAGCGGTATAAAGGTTTATGTATCGGGGCCGATACAAGTGTGTCTCTCTACGAGCAGGAGCTTTGGACATGCTTGTTTTAGCGGTGAACAGCCCGTTGATCCATGTACCGACCGCGCCAACGGCATCGGCGGTAAAGTCGGCTGCAGCGGTTGAGGAGCAGGACGCGGCTGTGCCAAACGCCTCCGAAGGCATCAAGGTGACGATCTCGTCCGATGCGTTCAAGGCCGCCGAGGTCAAGAGCACCGACTCGGATATCGATGAAAGCGGCCTGGACGACAACGTCAAGCAAATGCTCAAAACCATCCGCGCATTGAAGCAGCAAATCGACGAAAAACTCGCCGAGCTGCAAGCCGTCGCCATGGACCAGAGCCTCAGCCCTGAAGAGCGCCAGGCCAAGGTCGCCAATTTGCAAACCGCCATCAGCTCGCTGCAGGCGGGGCTGATTACCGCTCAAACCTCCCTGGCCAAGGCGATGAAAGGCATGAGCCCGGAAGACATCGGCAAGGTCCTGGCGCTGTCCAGCTGATTCAGATGACCCGGGAAAACCGCTGCCGGTTCTGGTGCTCCAGGTAGGCGTCGAACACCATGCACACCGAACGCACCAACAACCTCCCTGCCGGCAGCACCTGGATGCCTTGGGCGTCCAACGCGATCAGGCCATCGGCGGCCATGGCCTCAAGTTGCGGCCAGATCTCATCAAAGTAGCCGCGAAAATCAATGTTGAAGGCCTGTTCGACTTTCTCGAATGCCAGGCTGAAATTGCAGATCAACTGCTGGATCACTTCCCGCCGCAACCGGTCGTCCGTGGTGCACACCAGGCCGCGGCTGGTGGCCAGTTGTGCGCTGGCCAGGGTGTTCTGGTAAGCGTTGAGGTCGCTGCTGTTCTGGCAATACAAGTCGCCAATCTGGCTGATGGCCGACACCCCCAGCCCGATCAGGTCGCAATGACCGTGGGTGGTGTAGCCCTGGAAATTGCGTTGCAGGGTGCCTTCTTCCTGGGCGATGGCCAACTCGTCATCCGGTAGGGCGAAGTGGTCCATGCCGATGTAGCGATAGCCAGCCTGTGTCAGTTGCTCGATGGTGGTTTGCAGCATCAGCAGCTTTTCTGCCGGGGAGGGCAGGTCGTCGGTGTTGATGCGCCGCTGAGGCATGAAGCGTTCCGGCAGGTGGGCGTAGTTGAACACCGACAGGCGGTCGGGTTGCAGGCGGATCACTTCTTCCACGGTGCGCGCAAAGTTGATCGGGGTTTGCTTGGGCAGGCCGTAGATCAGGTCGATATTGATTGAACGGAATTGCAGGGTACGCGCCGCGTCGATCACCGCGCGGGTTTCTTCCAGGCTTTGCAGGCGGTTGACGGCGCGTTGCACCTCGGGGTCGAGGTCTTGCAGGCCGATGCTCACGCGGTTGAAACCCAGCTCGCGCAGCAGGCCCATGGTGGCCCAGTCGGCTTCGCGGGGGTCGATTTCGATGCCGTAGTCGCCGGAGTCGTCGTCCAGCAAATTGAAGTGCTTGCGCAGGCTGCCCATGACCTGGCGCAGTTCGTCGTGGCTGAGAAACGTGGGGGTTCCGCCGCCGAAGTGCAGTTGTTCCACCGGCTGTTTCGGATCGAGGTGGCAGGCCACCAGCTGGATCTCTTGCTCCAGGCGTTGCAGGTAGGCGTGGGCGCGTCCACGGTCCTTGGTGATGACCTTGTTGCAGGCGCAGTAGTAGCAGATGTTCGCGCAGAACGGCACGTGCACATACAGGGACAGTGGGCGTACGGCCTTGCGGCTGTCACGCAGGGCGTGGAGCAGGTCGAACGTGCCGACCTGGCTGTCGAATTGTACGGCGGTGGGGTAGGACGTGTAGCGCGGTCCCGCCAGGTCGTAGCGATGAATCAGATCGGTGTCCCAACGAATGGCGTCGAGCATGCGGGCGGTCCCCCGGATAGGCTAGTGGGCCGAGTCTAGGGGCTGGCCGGGGCAGTCACCTTGATTTGCATCAACGGGGAGCGGCGCTATGCCACATAGCCTTTTAGTGGCCCATTAGCCAGTGCTGGTGGGGGCCGGGCAATGTCCAGATTCCGAACAGGATTACCAGCAGCCCACCGGCCATGCGCACGCTGCGTTTGCGCAGCAGTGCGGTGACCCGCTCCGCCGCCAGCCCGGTCGCCAGCAGCACCGGCCAAGTGCCCAATCCAAACGCCAGCATCAGCAAGCCACTGTCCAGCGCATTGCCCTGGCTGGCGGCCCACAGCAATGTGCTGTAGACCAACCCACACGGCAGCCAGCCCCACAGCGCACCCAGCAGCAACGCGCGGGGCAAGCTGGACACCGGCAGCAAACGGCTGGCAATCGGCTGGATATGCCGCCACAGGCCGCGCCCGAGGGCTTCGATACGGGTGAGGCCGCTCCACCAGCCAGCCAGGTACAGGCCCATGCTGATCAACAGCATGCCGGCCAGCACGCGCATAAACATCGCCGCCGGGCTGTTGGCCACGGCCCAGCCCGCCAGGCCGATCAAGACGCCTGCGGCGGTATAACTGAGGATGCGCCCCAGGTTGTACGCCAGCAGCAGGCGAAACCGGCGGCTGCGTTGCTCCTTGGGGATGGCCAGCGTGAGTGCGCCCATCAGCCCGCCGCACATGCCCAGGCAATGCCCGCCACCGAGCAGGCCCAGGATCAGCGCAGAAACCAGCAGCGGCGCCAACTCAAGCATGGGGCGGGTCTTTGGGCGGTTGTTCGGGGTGGTTGGCTTGTTCGACGCCGGCCAGGTGGTTAGGGTCCTGGTCGTCGAACAGCACGCTGTGGGCCGGGCCGTCGAGGTCGTCGTACTGGCCGCTCTCTACCGCCCAGAAGAAGATGTAGATGGCCACGCCCACTAGCAACAGCGCCGCTGGAATCATCACGTATAAAGCTGGCATCTGCACTCCAGGCCCGCGCGGCTCAAGCCGGCAGCGGGCGGGTTACGGTGGGCGCGCTGGCGGCCGGCGTGCTCGGCTGGCGAGTCAGGCGCAGGGCATTGAGCACCACGGTCAACGAACTGAGGGACATACCGACCGCTGCCCAGATGGGTGTGATCCAACCCAGGGCGGCAAACGGCAGCATAAGGCCATTGTACAGCCCGGCCCACAGCAAGTTTTCAACGATTACGCGGCGGGTGCGGCGCGCCAGGCTAAAGGCGTGTACCAAGGCATCCAGGCGGTTGGACAGCAGCACGGCATCGGCGCTGGTCTTGGCCAGGTCGGTGGCCGAGCCCATCGCCACGCTGATGTCAGCGGCGGCCAGGACGGGCACATCGTTCACCCCATCTCCCAGCATCAGCACCTTGCGGCCTTCCTTGTGCAACTGTTGCAGCACCTGCAGTTTGTCGTCGGGCCGAAGGCCGCCACGGGCCTCGTCGATGCCCAGTTCGGCGGCGACACTGGCCACCATGGGCGAGCTGTCCCCCGACAGCAGCAGCGTGCGCCAGCCACGGGCCTTGCACGCGGCCAACAGAGCGGGCGCATCGCTGCGCAGGCGGTCGTCGAGTACGAACCAGGCGAGGGCGCCATGGGTATCCCCCAGTAGCAACCACTGCCCGGCTTCATCCGGTGAGGTCGGGATCGGGCAACCGCTCAACGCGCAGACAAAGCCCGGTTGGCCGATGCGCAACTGACGTTCGCCAACACGCCCCTCCAGGCCCAGGCCGGGAGAGCTGAGTACTTCGTCGGCGGCCAGCGGTGCGCGGCCGAACGCGCGGGCAATCGGGTGTTCGGAGCGGTTTTCGAGGGCGGCGGCCAAGCTCAGGCAGGCATCGCTGCCCAGCGCACTCAGAGGACGGATTGCGCGCAAGGCCAGGCGGCCTTCGGTCAGGGTGCCGGTTTTATCGAAAATCACCGTGTCGATCTGGTTCAAGCCTTCCAGCACATGGCCACGGGTCAGCAACAACCCGAGTGTGTGCAAGGTGCCGGTGGCGGCGGTGAGCGCGGTGGGCGTTGCCAGGGACAGCGCACACGGGCAGGTCGCCACCAGCATCGCCAGCACAATCCAGAAGGCTCGCGATGAATCCAGCTCCCACCACACCACACCGATCACCGTAGCGGCGATCAACGAACACAGCAAGAACCACTGCGCGGCGCGGTCGGCGATCTGTGCCAGGCGCGGCTTCTCGGCCTGGGCCCGCTCCAGCAGGCGCACGATGGCGGACAGGCGGGTGTCGAGGCCCAGGGCGCGCACCTGCACCGTCAGCGCGCCTTCGACGTTGAGGGTGCCAGCGGTGACCGCATCGCCGGCCTGACGTGGCTGCGGCAGGTATTCGCCGGTGAGCAGGGATTCATCGACGCTGGAGTGTCCCTCAAGAATCACCCCATCGGCGGGCAGCACGGCGCCGGGATGCACCAGCACGCGGTCGCCCAAGGCCAGTTCGCTGAGCAGGATGCGTTCGCTCTGGCCGTCAGCGTTCAGGCGCAGGCACGAAGCGGGCAGCAGGTTGACCAGTTGCGCGGTGGCGGCTGCTGTACGCTCGCGGGCACGCCGCTCCAGATAGCGCCCGGCCAGTAGAAACAGCGCGAACATGCCCACCGCATCGAAGTAGAGCTCGCCGTTGCCGGTGATCGCCGTCCAGATCCCTGCCAGGTAGGCGCCGCTGATGGCCAGGGACACCGACACATCCATGGTCAGGTGGCGCGTGCGCAAATCCCGCATGGCGCCTTTGAAAAACGGTGCGCAGCTGTAGAACACGATGGGCGTGGTTAGAAACATCGCCACCCAGCGCAGGATCACGTGCAGCTCCGGGCTCAGGTCGATATTGAATTCCGGCCAGGTGGCCATGGTTGCCATCATCGCCTGGAACCACAGCAACCCGGCCACCCCCAGTTGGCGCAAGGCCCGGCGGTTTTCGCCGGCCAGTTGTTCGGCAGCGCGGTCCGCTTGGTAAGGGTGGGCGGCGTAGCCGATATGGCGCAACTCACTGAGCAATTGGCTCAAGGGCAATTGCCCATCGGCCCAGCGCACGTGCAGGCGATGGTTGGACAGGTTCAGTCGCGCCTCGGCCACGGCGGGCAGGCTGCGCAGGTGTTTTTCGATCAGCCAGCCACAGGCGGCGCAGCTGATGCCTTCCATCAACAGGGTGGTTTCAGCGAGGTCGCCTTCGTGGCGCACGAATGGCTTTTGCACGTCGGCGCGGTCGTACAGCTCCAGTTCGTCCACCAGTTGCACCGGCAGTGCTTCGGGGTTGGCCGAGGCTTCGCTGCGGTGTTGGTAGTAGCTTTCCAGCCCACCGGCCACGATGGCTTCGGCCACGGCCTGGCAGCCGGGGCAGCAGAATTCGCGGCGCTCACCGAGGATGACCGTGGTGAAACGGCTGCCGGAGGGGACGGGGAGGGCGCAGTGGTAGCAGGGGGTGGTCATGGGTTGGAATCTTTATTGGCTGGGAGGGCCTCATCGTGGGCAAGCCCACTCCCACATTTGGAATGCGTTCCTCCTGTGGGAGCGGGCTTGCCCGCGATGCGCGAAGCGCCGGCTGTTTACTTTTTCAGGTCTTCAGCACCCTGTAGAGGCTCATCCCCCAGCAGCAAGTCTTTGTCATGGCTGACCTCTTCTTCTTCGAACA
This sequence comes from Pseudomonas sp. 18175, assembly GCF_050432925.1. Classification (NCBI taxonomy): domain Bacteria; kingdom Pseudomonadati; phylum Pseudomonadota; class Gammaproteobacteria; order Pseudomonadales; family Pseudomonadaceae; genus Pseudomonas; species Pseudomonas sp. 18175. The sequence continues at coordinate 93,124 of NZ_JBKFTO010000015.1, forward strand.
GGCGCCAGGTCTTGTCACCTTCTACTCCGAGCAACTCGACAAAACGGCGGCCTTCGACTTTATCGGTGACCTGGCCGATATAGCGGCCAGGCTCGCTGTCGCTGCGGGCCAGGTTGATCTTGCGGTCTTTGTCTGGCTGGGTCGGGGAAATCAGGTTGAGTTCCAGCGTGGTCGGGTTGCTGTAGCCCGTGAGGTTCAGCTCGACTTCACCGGTCAACTCATCCAGGTGCAATTTGGCGCGCAGTTGCAGGGTTTGGGCCAGGCGTTCGCGGTCCAGGGAGCGGTTGATGCCTTTGCCGGCCTCGTAGTAGTTGTCGTTGACCAGGTTGTCCGGGTTGTTCACCGCGATGGTCACCATGGACAAAGTCAAGGTCACCGAGCAGGCCAGGATGGCAATGATGATCCAGGGCCAGAGGTGCTTGTACCAAGGGCTTGCGGCAGTAGCGACAGACATTGTTCAGCTCTCTTCGTTAGCGGACTTGTGGGCCGATGAATCGGCTCTTGGCTTCAATTTTGACGCTGGCGTCGTCGGCATCGGTGAGGATGAATTTCACCTCGTTGGTACTCGATGGCAATTGCTCCGGCGCGCTCGACAACTCCACGGGCATGCTGACGATATCGCCAGCGGCGACTTTGATTTCGCGGCGGCCTTGCAGCTTGAGGTCGGGCAGGCCGGCAGCGTCGAGCACGTAGGTGTGGTCGCGCTGGTCTTTGTTCATGATCTTCAGGCTGTAGACGTTTTCGATGCGGCCTTCGGCGTTTTCGCGATACAGCACGCGGTCTTTGCTCACGTCGAAGCCTACCAGCGAGCGCATGAAGAACGCGGCTACCAACAGGCTGATCATCGCCAGCAACACCAGCGCGTAGCCGATCAGGCGTGGGCGCAGCTTGTGGGTTTTCTGCCCGGAGAGGTTGTGCTCGGTGGTGTAGCTGATCAAGCCGCGTGGGTATTCCATCTTGTCCATGATGTTGTCGCAGGCGTCGATACACGCGGCGCAGCCGATGCACTCGATTTGCAGGCCGTCGCGGATGTCGATGCCGGTGGGGCACACCTGCACGCACATCGTACAGTCGATGCAGTCCCCCAGGCCCTCGGCCTTGTAGTCGCTGCCTTTTTTACGCGGGCCACGCAGTTCGCCACGGCGCGGGTCGTAGGAGACGATCAGGGTGTCTTTGTCGAACATCACGCTTTGGAAGCGTGCGTAGGGGCACATGTAGATGCACACCTGTTCGCGCAGCCAGCCGGCGTTGCCGTAGGTGGCGAGGGTGAAGAAACCCACCCAGAAATACGACCAGCCATCGGCTTGGCCGGTGAAGAAGTCGATCACCAGTTCGCGGATCGGCGAGAAGTAGCCGACGAAGGTCAGGCCAGTGGCCAGGCCGATCAGCAGCCACAGGGTGTGCTTGCTGAATTTGCGCAGGAACTTGTTGGCGCTCATCGGCGCCTTGTCGAGCTTGATGCGCTGGTTGCGGTCGCCTTCGGTGACCTTTTCGCACCACATGAAGATCCACGTCCATACGCTTTGCGGGCAGGTGTAGCCGCACCACACACGGCCGGCGTACACGGTAATGAAGAACAGGCCAAACGCTGCAACAATGAGAATGCCCGAGAGCAGGATGAAGTCCTGGGGCCAGAAGGTCGCCCCAAAAATGAAGAATTTACGCTCCGGCAGGTTCCACCACACCGCCTGGTGACCGCCCCAGTTCAGCCACACCGTGCCGAAGTAGAGCAAGAACAATGCGGCGCCACCGAGCATGCGCAAATTGCGGAACAGGCCGGTGAAGGCGCGGGTGTAGATTTTCTCGCGCGAGGCGTAGAGGTCGACGGTTTTGGCTGGGGGAGTTACGTCATGTACCGGTATTTGCTTGCTCATCATTGCATCCCACGGCGGTGGAGATTTGCCTCGGCCAGTACGTGCCAGCCGGGGTCAAATTAAAGGTCTTGCAGTGGCATCATGATACGCCCCCGATGATGTTGAACGGGGGCGACCTCTATGATCTGGATCAATTGAATTGGCAAGTATGGTCGGTTTTTACAGGCTCGGTGGCCAAAACGAAGCAGTTCCAATGTGGGAGCGGGCTTGCTCGCGAATGCGGTGGGTCAGTCGATTTATCCGTTACTGACAGACCGCATTCGCGAGCAAGCCCGCTCCCACATTGGTTTTTCGTTGGTTTCAGAATAGGTGAACGGCTCTATTCCTCCGCCTTCTTATCCCCATGGGACAAGCTGTACACATACGCCGCCAACAAGTGCACCTTGTCATTGCCCTGCAACTGCTCCTGCGCCGGCATCTGGCCCTGGCGGCCGAAGCGGATGGTTTGTTGCAGTTGGGCGAAGCTTGAACCGTAGATGAAGGCACCCGGATGAGTCAGGTCAGGTGCGCCCAGGGCCGGAGTGCCTTTGCCTTGCGGGCCGTGGCAGGCGACGCAGTAGGTGCCGAAGATTTTCTCGCCGTTGGCCACGTCGGCCTTGACGCCTTCCGGCAGTTTGCGGCCATCGAGGTTGGTGACCACGTAGGCGGCCACGTCGCTGACGCCTTGCTCTTTCAAGCTGTCCAGCCAGCCCGGCATCGCCGCATGGCGGCCCTTCATGATGGTTTCCTTGATGGTCTCGGGCGCGCCACCCCAGCGCCAGTCGGCGTCGGTCAGGTTAGGGAAGCCATAGGCGCCCTTGGCGTCGGAACCGTGGCACACCGAGCAGTTGGAGGCGAACAGGCGGCCGCCCATTTTCAAGGCTTGCGGGTCTTTGGCCACTTCTTCAATGGGCATCGCGGCGAATTTGGCGAAGATCGGCCCGAACTTGGCGTCCGACTTGGCCATTTCCTTTTCCCATTCGTGCACGCCGGTCCAGCCGGTCTGGCCGTTGGCGAAGGGGGTTTGCTTGTCGGTGTCGAGGTAGTTGTAGCCCGGCAGCAGGCCCTTCCAGTTGCCCAGGCCGGGGTACAGCGCCAGGTAGCCAAGGGCGAAGATGATGGTGCCGACAAACAGCATGAACCACCATTTGGGCAGCGGGTTGTCGTACTCCTCGATGCCGTCGAACGAGTGGCCAACGGTCTCGTCGGTTTGCTCGGCGCGCTGGCCCTTGCGGGTCGACAGCAGCAGCCAGGTCAGGGCGAAGATGGTACCCAGACTGAGGACTGTGACGTACAGACTCCAGAACGTAGTCATTCTTTGTTACTCCTAGAAGCTTGCTCGACGTGCTTGATGGCTTCGGGATCATCCGCAAAAGGCAGCATGGTCGCGTCGTCAAACTCCGACTTGCGCCGCGGGCTGAACACCCACAGCGCCAGGCCGATAAAGGCCACCATCACCACAACGGTGCCCAGGCCTCGAATCATCCCGATATCCATGAAGGTCACCGTTTGCTTTTGATGAGGGTGCCAAGGCCTTGCAGGTAGGCCACCAATGCGTCCATTTCGGTCTTGCCCTTCACGGCGGCGGCTGCACCGGCGATGTCTTCGTCGGTGTAGGGCACGCCCAGGGTGCGCAAGACTTCCATTTTTTTCGCGGTGTCCTTGCCGTCGAGCTTGTTTTCCACGAGGAACGGGTACGCCGGCATTTTCGACTCAGGCACCACGTTGCGCGGGTTGTACAAGTGCGCGCGCTGCCAGTCATCGGAGTAACGCCCGCCGACACGGGCCAGGTCCGGGCCGGTACGTTTGGAACCCCACAGGAACGGGTGGTCCCACACGCTTTCGCCGGCGACCGAATAGTGGCCGTAGCGTTCGGTTTCGGCGCGGAACGGGCGGATCATCTGCGAGTGGCAGCCCACGCAACCGTTGGCGATGTAGACGTCGCGGCCTTCAAGTTCAAGGGCGGTGCGCGGCTTCATGCCTTCCACCGGCTTGTTGGTCACGTCCTGGAAGAACAGCGGGACGATCTGGGTCAGGCCACCGATGCTCACGGCGATGACCATGAAGAAGGCCAGCAGGCCGATATTCTTCTCGACTACTTCATGCTTCATCAGTGGGCTCCCACAACGGCGATCTTGGCGGCGGCTTCGGCTTCCACAGGGTCGGCGGCACGCACGGTGCGCCAGACGTTGTAAGCCATCAGGAACATACCGGAGGCAAAGAATGCACCGCCCAGGGCGCGCACGATGTAACCCGGGTGGCTGGCTTGCAGCGCTTCGACGAAGGAGTAGGTGAGGGTGCCGTCATCGTTGATCGCACGCCACATCAGGCCTTGGGTGATGCCGTTGACCCACATCGAGGCGATGTAGAGCACGGTGCCGATGGTGGCCAGCCAGAAGTGCGCGTTGATCAGGCCGACGCTGTGCATCTGTGGGCGGCCGAACAGTTTGGGGATCATGTGGTACAGCGCGCCGATGGAGATCATCGCCACCCAACCCAACGCCCCGGCGTGTACGTGGCCGATGGTCCAGTCGGTGTAGTGGGACAGCGAGTTGACGGTCTTGATCGCCATCATCGGCCCTTCAAAGGTCGACATGCCGTAGAACGCCAGCGATACCACCAGGAACCGCAGGATCGGGTCGGTGCGCAATTTATGCCAGGCGCCCGACAGGGTCATCATGCCGTTGATCATGCCGCCCCAGCTCGGGGCCAGCAGGATGATCGACATGGCCATGCCCAGCGACTGCGCCCAATCCGGCAGCGCGGTGTAGTGCAAGTGGTGCGGGCCGGCCCAGATGTACAGGGTGATCAGCGCCCAGAAGTGCACGATGGACAAACGGTACGAGTAAATAGGACGTTCGGCCTGTTTAGGCACGAAGTAGTACATCATCCCCAGAAAGCCGGTGGTCAGGAAAAAACCCACCGCGTTGTGGCCGTACCACCACTGGATCATTGCATCCGTCGCCCCGGCGTAGACCGAGTAGGACTTGAACAGGTTCACCGGCAGCGAGGCATGGTTGACGATGTGCAGCATCGCCGTGACCAGGATGAACGCGCCATAGAACCAGTTGCCCACGTAGATGTGCTTGGTCTTGCGCTTGACGATGGTGCCGAAGAACACCACGGCATAGGTCACCCACACAATGGCGAGCAAAATGGCGATGGGCCATTCCAGCTCGGCGTATTCCTTGGTGGTGGTGTAGCCCAGGGGCAGGGTGACGATGGCGCTCACGATGACCGCTTGCCAACCCCAGAAAGTAAAGGCGGCGAGGCCGTCGGAGATCAGTCGCGTCTGGCAGGTTCGCTGCACGACATAGTAGGAGGTGGCAAACAATGCACAACCACCGAAGGCGAAGATCACCAGGTTGGTGTGCAGCGGGCGCAGGCGACCGAAGGTCGTCCAGGGCAAGCCGAAGTTCAATTCCGGCCAGACCAGTTGCGAGGCGATGAACACCCCGAGCCCCATGCCAAGGATCCCCCAGACCACCGTCATGATGGCGAACTGGCGGACTACCTTATAGTTATAAGCAGTCGGACTGATTGCTGTGCTCATTCTAAGGTTCCACGGTTTAGGTATTTTTATAGGTAGAAATCGGCCGCAAGTATGTAGAAAGCGAGAGGCCAATGCAACGCAACGCTGACCTGCGTCAAGGCGTTCCACGCCAGATTCTGCGCCCTTTCCCTGTTTGGTGTAAGGACAAAATCCAAAATCGAAAGCTGATCAAGTGGACAGGAAATTTTCAGGGGTGCAACGAATGCCGTTGCGCACGCCAAAACCGGCCCGCTGTGGAGCAAGCGTAGACCCGAATGGCAGGGGGGGAAAGTTGTGCTTTGGAGGGGGGTGACAAAGGGTCGCAGGGTCTTTGTCAGCAGCAGTCGGGGTCTTTTTGTCAGCAGGACCGGTCATTCATCCCAAGGGTTGATCAATGCAACGCCACTCGACTTGAAGTCATTGACGTTACGCGTGACAACCGTAAGCCCGTGTACCAGCGCAGTCGCTGCGATCAGGGCGTCACTTTCGTTAGCCTGATCAGGCACATGCAGGTGGGCGCAACGCAATGCAACGGCAGCATCCACTGGCAGGATTCGGGCATCAAATGCAGGCATCACGTGTCGCTTGAGCCAGGTGCGCAAGATCTTCCCTTGCGCCGGATCACGGCGCTCCATGCGTAATACCCCGGTCTCCAACTCCTTGAGCGTTATCGCCGAGATAAACATACGTGAGGCGACGATGCTTTTGGCCCAAGAAACGACATTCGCGTCTGCCTGGGGTTTGCGCAGTTCAGAAATAACGTTGGTGTCGAGTAGAAACATCAAGAGAGGTCCACGGGGCGAGGAGTGATCACGCCGCGTTCGGTTTCGAATTCGATATCAGCGGCTTGCGGCATTACCAGCAGGTCGACGATATCGGCGTTCAGGCCGGTCAATTTCTGGTAGTCCTCAATGCTTAGCAGCACGTGGGCGGGTTTGCCGCGATCAGTGATGAAAACCGGCCCTTGGCGGGTGGCTTTTTTGGCACCGCTTGTGTCGTGATTGAATTCGCGACTGGAAATCGTGGTGATCGTCATGGGGTGACTCCCCCGATTGAGAATGAATGTAGAAACGTTACTACTTTGCTGCCGTGGCTAGCAAGGTCGTGCCCATAAAAAAGCCCCGCCAGTGTTACCGGGCAGGGCTTTGGGTTAACCATGCTGACTATTGCTCAGTCTTGGTTTCCCCATGGGACAAGCTATACACATACGCCGCCAACAAGTGCACCTTGTCATTCCCTTGCAGCACTTCCTGCGCCGGCATCTGGCCCTGGCGGCCGTGACGGATGGTCTGCTGCAACTGCGCCAGGCTCGAACCGTAGATGTAACCGGCAGGCTTGGTCAGGTCCGGGGCGCCCATGATTTCCATGCCGTGGCCCTCTGGACCGTGGCAGGCCACGCAGGTGGTGCTGAACGCGGCTTGGCCCTTGGCCAGATCGGCAGTGCTATCGGCTGGCAAAGGCAGCTTGGCCAGTTCATGACGCACATAGGCGGCAACGTTTTTCACCCCTTCATCGCCCAGCATGTCACCCCAGGCCGGCATCGCCGCGTGGCGGCCGTTCATGATGGTGGTCTTGATCGCTTCGGCCGAACCGCCCCAACGCCAGATGTTGTCCGCCAGGTTGGGGAAGCCGAACGCGCCCTTGGCATCCGAGCCGTGGCACACCGCGCAGTTGGACGCAAACAACCGGCCGCCCATTTTCAGCGCTTGCGGGTCTTTAGCGACTTCTTCTACCGGCATGGCCGAGAATTTGGCGAAGATCGGCCCGAACTTGGTGTCGGCCTTGGCCATTTCCTTGTCCCATTCCTTGGCCGAGGTCCAGCCGTCTTCATAACCCGGCAGCACGCCTTTCCAGTTGCCCAGGCCCGGGTAGAGGATCAGGTAGCCGACCGCAAACACCAAGGTGCCGGCGAACAGCATGAACCACCACTGGGGCAGCGGGTTGTCGTATTCCTCGATCCCGTCGAAGGCGTGGCCCATGGTTTGGTCCACGCTGCCCTTGGTTTCGCCCTTGCGGGTGCCGATCAACAGCCAGGTCAGGCCGATCAGGCTGCCCAGGGTCAGTACGCAGATCCATGTACTCCAAAATAGGGTCATGGCCGATTGCTCCTTGTTGCAGGCTCTTCTTGAGCGTCGGATGGGAGAGGTTCATCGGCGAACGGCAGCAGGCGCGCCTGCTCGAATTCCGCGTTGCGCCGGTTGTTGAACACCCACAGCGACAGGCCGATAAAGGCGATGGCCACCACCAGCGTGCCAAGGCCGCGGATGGTGCCCGCATCGAATTCAAATCCCATGGCTCACCTCTTGCTCTTGATGGCAGTGCCGAGCACTTGCAGGTACGCAACCAGCGCGTCCATCTCGGTCTTGCCCTTGAGGCTGGCCACTGCACCGCTGATGTCGTCGTCGGTGTACGGCACGCCGAGGGTGCGCATCACTTGCAGCTTTTTCTCGGTGTGGCTGCTGTCGACCTGGGCCGTGACCAACCATGGGTAGGCTGGCATTTTCGACTCGGGCACCACGTTGCGCGGGTTGTACAAATGCGCGCGGTGCCAGTCGTCCGAGTAGCGTGCGCCGACGCGCGCCAGGTCCGGCCCGGTGCGCTTGGAACCCCACAGGAACGGGTGGTCCCACACGCTTTCGCCGGCGACCGAGTAGTGGCCGTAGCGTTCGGTCTCGGCGCGGAACGGGCGGATCATCTGCGAGTGGCACTGCACGCAGCCTTCGCGGATGTAGATGTCGCGGCCTTCCAGTTGCAGCGCGGTGTAGGGCTTCATGCCTTCCACCGGCTTGTTGGTGACGTCCTGGAAGAACAGCGGGACGATCTGGGTCAGGCCACCAATACTCACGGCCAGCACCATCAGCAGCATCAGCAGGCCGACGTTCTTTTCAATCGTTTCGTGTTTCATCACAGACTCCTCAGGCCAACTGCGCAGTGGTGGCAGCTTCGACAGGCTGCGCCGAACGCACGGTGCGCCAGGTGTTGTAAGCCATCAGGAACATGCCGCTGAGGAACACCGCACCGCCCACCAGCCGCACGATGAAGCCTGGGTGGCTGGCCACCAGGGTTTCGACGAAGGAGTAGGTCAAGGTGCCGTCTTCGTTGACCGCACGCCACATCAGGCCTTGGGCGATGCCGTTGACCCACATCGAGGCGATGTAGAGCACGGTGCCGATGGTGGCCAGCCAGAAGTGCGCGTTGATCAGGCCGAGGCTGTACATCTGCTCGCGACCGAAGATTTTCGGGATCATGTGGTACAGCGCGCCGATGGAGATCATCGCCACCCAACCCAGGGCACCTGCGTGTACGTGGCCGATGGTCCAGTCGGTGTAGTGGGAGAGGGCGTTGACGGTCTTGATCGCCATCATCGGGCCTTCGAAGGTCGACATGCCGTAGAACGCCAGGGAGACCACGAGGAAGCGCAGGATCGGGTCGCTGCGCAACTTATGCCAGGCACCCGAGAGGGTCATCATGCCGTTGATCATGCCGCCCCAGCTCGGGGCCAGCAGTACCAGCGACATCACCATGCCCAGCGACTGTGCCCAGTCCGGCAGCGCGGTGTAGTGCAGGTGGTGGGGACCTGCCCAGATGTACAGGGTGATCAGCGCCCAGAAGTGCACGATGGACAAGCGGTACGAATACACCGGACGCTCGGCCTGTTTGGGCACGAAGTAGTACATCATCCCGAGGAAGCCCGCAGTGAGGAAAAAGCCTACCGCGTTGTGCCCATACCACCACTGCACCATGGCATCCGTCGCACCGCCGTAAAGGGAGTAGGACTTGGTCAGGCTGACCGGGATTTCCAGGTTGTTGACGATATGCAGGATGGCCACGGTGATGATGAACGCACCGAAAAACCAGTTACCGACGTAGATGTGCTTGGTGTTGCGCTTCATCACCGTGCCGAAGAACACGATGGCGTAGGCCACCCAGACAATGGTGATGAGGATATCGATGGGCCATTCCAGCTCGGCGTATTCCTTAGAGCTGGTGTAGCCCAGCGGCAAGGAAATCGCGGCCAACAGGATGACCAACTGCCAGCCCCAGAAGCAGAACGCGGCGATTTTCGGCGCAAACAGCTGGGTTTGGCAGGTGCGTTGCACCGAATAGAAAGAGCTGGCAAACAGCGCGCAGCCACCGAAAGCGAAGATCACCGCGTTGGTGTGCAACGGGCGCAGGCGGCCGAAGCTGGTCCACGGCAGGTCAAAGTTCAGAGCAGGCCAGACCAATTGGGCGGCGAGAAAAACCCCGAGCCCCATGCCGACGATGCCCCACACCACCGTCATAATGGCGAATTGGCGGACCACCTTGTAGTTATAGGCGGTACTTAATGTAGTGTTCATGGTTCCCCATCCACGGTTCAACCCAAGCAAGTGCGGCACTTGGGCTGGAGTTATAGGCAGACTAAATAGCGAGGCAAGCATGGGCAAAGAGCACAAGGCCAGTATTGACGGGGATCAATGGGCGCAGTGTGTGCGGGAACACGGGTGGTTGTGGGAAGCCGCGACGGGCGTGGCAGGGCATGAACCTGTGACGCTGATCCTGGCCCACGGCGCTGGCGCACCGATGGACTCAGCCTTCATGAACGACATGGCTGCGCGCCTTGCCGGGCACGGCGTCAACGTGCTGCGCTTTGAGTTTCCCTACATGGCACAGCGCCGTGTGGATGGTGGCAAACGCCCACCGAATCCGGCGCCGAAACTGCTTGATGCCTGGCGTGAGGTGTATGCCGAGGTGCGACGTCATGTCGCTGGGAAACTGGCGATGGGTGGCAAGTCCATGGGCGGGCGCATGGCCAGTTTGTTGGCTGATGAGTTAGGCGCGGATGGGCTGGTGTGCCTGGGTTATCCGTTTTATGCGGTGGGCAAGCCGGAAAAGCCACGGGTCGAGCACCTGGCCGGGTTGAAGACGCGGACCTTGATCGTGCAGGGCGAGCGCGATGCCTTGGGCAATCGGGCGGCGGTGGAGGGGTATGTGTTGTCGCCGAGCATCGAAGTGATGTGGCTGGTGGCGGGGGATCATGATTTGAAGCCGTTGAAGGCGTCGGGGTTTAGTCATGAGCAGCATTTGGAGGCTGCGGCGGTGAAGGTAGCCGGGTTTCTTATGAGCACTGAGTAAAACCTGTGGCGAGGGAGCTTGCTCCCGCTGGGCTGCGCAGCGGCCCCAAAATCTTGGGAGCGCTTCGCACTGGAGCGCCAGCCCGGTCCAGCGGGAGCAAGCTCCCTCGCCACAGTGGTCTACCGGTTAAACCGCTCCACCAGCGAATACTGGGTATTGGCGGTATGCGTCAGCTCCTCACTCAGTTGCGCCGAATTCAACGCCTGCTCCGACGTCTGGTCCGCCAACAACGCAATGGTGCTGATATTGCGGCTGATCTCTTCGGCCACCGAGCTTTGCTCTTCGGTTGCCGCTGCGATCTGCGTGGTCATGTCAGTGATATGCGCCACCGCTTCGCTGATGCCAACCAGCGCCTGGTCCGCTTCCATTACCCGCGCCACACCTTCTTCGGCCTGGCGATGCCCGGCGTCCATGGTTTGCACGGCAGCGGCTGCAGTCTGTTGCAGCTTGGCGATCAGGGCGTGGATCTGCCCGGTGGACTCAGCGGTCCGCTGGGCCAGTTGACGCACTTCGTCGGCCACCACGGCAAACCCACGGCCCATCTCACCGGCGCGGGCCGCTTCGATCGCGGCGTTTAGCGCCAGCAGGTTGGTCTGGTCGGCGATGCCTTTGATCACATCGACCACGCCGCCGATTTCATCGCTGTCCTTGGCCAGTTGGGTGACGGTCACACCGGTCTCGCCAACGGCCACCGACAGGCGCTGAATCGCCTCGCGGGTTTCGCCTGCGATATCGCGGCCGCGACCGGTCAGGCGATTGGCCTCTTGGGTCGCATCGGCCGTGCGCTGCACATGGCTGGCGACTTCCTGGGTCGTCGCCGCCATCTGGTTGACCGCGGTGGCCACCTGTTCGGTTTCTACGCGCTGGCGTTCCAGGCCGCTGGAGCTGTTGTGCGCCAGGGTGTTGGACTGCGCCGCCTGGTCGTTGAGGTGCTCGGCAGTGTCCTGCAGGCGTGTAAGGCACGTTTTCAGACGCGCCTCTTGGCTCAGGATCGACATCTCCAATCGCGCCTGGGCGCCACGGCTGTCGGTGTACATCTGCGCGATCAACGGGTCGGAGGTGGTCTGCTCGGCCAAACGCAGCAGGCGCTTGAGGCCGCGCTGTTGCCAGCTCAGGCCCAGCAAGCCCAACGGCACCGACAACCCCGCCGCCAGGGCAAAGCCCCAGTGGGAGTTGAGGGACGCGCCGATCATAAAGCTCAACTGGCTCACCAGGATAAACGGCAGCCAGTCCTGCAACACTGGCAGCCACTTGTCGCGCTGGGGAACGGCCGACTTGCCCTGGTTGATGCGTTGGTAAAGCGCTTCGGCACGGCGGATCTGCTCGGCGGAGGGCTTGATGCGCACCGATTCGTAGCCGACCACCTGGTTGCCTTCGAAGACGGGCGTTACATAGGCGTTAACCCAGTAATGATCACCGGTCTTGCAGCGATTCTTGACAATGCCCATCCATGGCAAGCCTTGTTTGAGCGTGGACCACATATGCCCGAACACGGCCGCCGGCACATCCGGGTGACGCACCAGGTTGTGCGGTGCGCGCAGCAGTTCTTCGCGAGTGAACCCACTGATCTCGACAAATGCGTCGTTACAGTAGGTGATCACGCCCTTGGCATCTGTGGTGGAGATCAACCGTTGCTGAGCGGGGAAGGTACGTTCGCGCTGGGTAACGGGTTGGTTATTACGCATGGTTGTTCAATCCGCAAGGCTTTCAGGGGTTATCGGCCAGCGCGTGCGGTTATTTAACTTATTTTTGCAACAATCCCAGGGCCAATACCTAGTGTGTTGTTCTATCGGGGTTTTCCGGTGTCGAGAATGTCGGTTGCCATACGGTGCTGGATAGAGGCACGGGAGTACGTGTGTATAAACGCGCCTCGGTCAGTGGCGCTCAGCGTCAACTTGGCCAATGCGGCCACGGCGGCATCAGGATTGGCGGGCGTAAACACGCAAGCGTTACCTATGTGATTGAGGGTGAACGCTTTCGAATAGCCCTCCAGCCCTGCCAGGATAGGTTTTCCAGTGGCGGCATATTCAAACAGTTTTGAAGGGATGACTTTGAAAAATGCCTCGAAGCTATTGAGATGCAGGAATAGCACATCGGCCTTCTGGTAGTAGTGAATGAGCCTTTCGCGTGGCACCGGGGGAATCAGTTCGACGTTTGTTACCTGCCTTTTTGTTAACGCCACGCGCAATAGGCTCATCGAGTTGCCATCGCCAATCACATAAAAGCAGGCTTTGCCCAACAGCCGGTCAGCCAACGGCGGCAGGATTTTCTCCAGGCCTTGGCCGACACCGATGTTGCCTGCATAAACGATATTCAGTGGCTGGTTCGGTACGTGGGGCGTGCCTGGGTAGAACTCGGCATGAAGGAAGAGGTCATCGACACCGTTGGTGTGGGTTGAAAACGTCTGGTGCGGGTACCGTGCCGAGAAGTAACTCAAGAATCCAGGGGATACCAGGTTGACGCGCGTAGCGTGTTTGAGCGTGAGTGTTTCCACGCGCCGAAACAGCTGTGCGAGGAGTTTTCCGAGGCTGCCGGGGAACATTTCGGGCAGCACATCGACGAAAATGTCGCGAATATCGAGGTAGAGGGGCAACTGCTTTTTACGCGCGATTGATGCGCCTAAAGCCGCCGTCATCAGCCGGGAGGAGGTCGCGACAATCACATCATAGTGTTTACCCTTCACCGCCTTGCGCGCGCCCAAGGCGTAGTGGGCAAACCCCCATACCTGGCCCAGCAGGCCGAACCCACGGGGGGGAAGCTTGATACGTGTAAGGGATAGATTCGGCGGATAATCGGTGGGATCACCCTCAGGTTCGTAGGACGGGTAGCGGTTAGGTCGGGTGGTTACCACGTCGATCTCGACCTCCTTGCCGTGGGTGAGCAGCGCATTGACCAACGCCTCGACGCGGAACGCCGACAGGTCAGGTGGAAAGTAGTAACTCAACAACAGAATGCGGGTGGTCATGGCCGCGCCCTCATGGGGCCTGCGAGCAACCGTTGATACAGCTCTACCAGCTTTGTTTCCTGCTGTTCCCAGTTCAAATGTTCAGCGGCTTTTCTCGAATTGGCAGCCAAGGTTCGACGTAACAAGGGGTCATCGATCAACTGTTTCAGCGCATCGTGCAGTGGCAGCTCTCTGTCGGCTGGAACCAACAGCCCGATAGCGTGGGCCCGGACAACGGCGCGAATTTCCGGGAAGTTCGTTGCCACCACCGGCAGTCCGGCAATGACATATTCGAAGAGTTTGTTGGAGTCGGTCGTGAAATGGTTAAGGCAGGTGTTTTCGATCGGTTGAACCCCGATATCGGCCGATGCGGTATAGCTGGGCAAGTCTGCCAGCGCGACGGTCGGGATAAAGTGCACCCGCCCGGCTAAGCCAAGCGCCTCGCTCAATTGTTTCAACGGCTGGGTTAGCCGGCCGCCCCCGATCAACACACAATAAACCTCGGGTAGCGTTGCACACACCCGAAGCAGGCGCTCCAGGCCGCGCCCCTGCTGAAGCCCGCCTTGATAGAGGATGATGGGCCAGGGTTGTTGCAGGCCCAATTCGTTGCGAATTCGCTGGGTGTTTGGGCGGACCGTCAAGCGAGGGCGATTTTGCAGCACCAATGGGCGTGTAATGGCGTAGGCCCTGGCAAAAAAAGCGGCCCGCCTGTCCGTGGTGGTTATTGTCGCCTGGGCCTTGGGCATCAACGTGCTTTCAATGCGCGCCACCCAAGGGCGAAAGCGATCATAACCCTCGCGGCTGGTGCTGATTTCATGGGCGTCATACACCAGCTTGGCGCCGCTTAGACGGGCTGCCAACCAAGCGGTGACCAACGTGTTGACGTCGTGGGCATGCACCACTTCAGCACGGTGCAGCGCGATGCGCATCAACATCCCGGCATGCGCCCAAAGCCGTGAAAGGATGCGCCGTAGGGGTACCGACCGTTTGCCAGTAGCCGGGCCAATCGCCGGGCTTGATGATCGCCACAGGGGGGCGTGGCCGCTGCGCACGATGCGGATACCTTCCGGCAGCACTTCATTGCGGTAAGTCACACCCGGCGTGTGCCGAGCGAAGACGGTGACGTGGTAGCCGGCAGACTGGAGCGTCTGGGCCTGTTTCAACACGCGGGCGTCATTGCGACATTCATTCCAGACGATCATGGCGATACGGGGCACGGTCATACCTTCAGTTGAGGGGGAAGCGTCAGGCGCAACGGTGGGCGGCAGGGAACATCAGCGTTATTTTCTGGGCATGGTTGCTTAGGAAAAGGATGTCCTGGCTCATGGATTTCAACCGGCTCAGGCTTTGTCGCAGCAGAATCAGAGCGATCAGCGCGACATACAGGGGCGGCGGTTTCAGGCACAGGAAGTCCACGATCATGAAGGCGAACGTGGCGAGAAAACCCGTTGAGTAGAAGGCGTCGGACACCGCCAGGGGGTGGCGGATCAGGATGGAGCGAATGCGCACGTACCGGTTGTGCAACCGGATGAGTACAGCAGTTGCCAGTGCGAAATAAACCAGGCTGATAACCAGCAAGGAGGGGTAGATGCAGAGCAGGACAGTAAAGACCAGCAGGGCAAACGAAGCATCCGATAAGCCCCGTGTGAACCTGGAAAACACCCGGGTCGCCAACGGCATTTGCGCGTTGATGGGCGTGGGGCTTTCGCTGGGTTTTATCAGGGCGCGGGCAGCGGCTTTGGCGCAACGGTTCACGACCATCCCGGCACCTATGTAAAACGCGTAAAACAGCACCGTCAGCACGCCGAGTCCGATGATCAGGACGGTTTTTTGCAGGCCCTGCAACAACGACGGCAAGTAAGCAGGGGCCTTACTTGCGCCAAGCAGGATGACAATCTTGAGCGGCAGGAAAAAGGTCATGATCAGCAGCACCTGTGCACAGAAGTGCGCAGCCTGCGCTGTCAGTGTGGCGCGGGGGGTGACCTTCATGAAGTGATGGCCCAGGTGTAGGCACCAGATGAGTGTCTCTGCGATGGATGTTTGCAGGGCTTTTGTGCGTTTTGTCACAGGGCCGTTTCTCGGATAAGTCTCAGCTCCGACGCGATTACCCGTTGCATGTCGCGCTGTGCGAGTACGCGCTGCCGGGCGTTGAGGGATTTTTCCTGGAACAGCCTTGGGTTGAAGAACAGCGTTTCTATCGCCTCGCTAAGTTCGGTAAAACTCTCGGCCGCACACAGGAAACCGCTGCTGTCATCGACAAATTCAGGAATTGCCCCGACCTGGCTGGTCACCGGCACCAGTCCCGAAGACATTGCCTCATCGCGGGAGACGCCCTGCGTATCCATTCGGCTGGGGCACAGGAATACCCCGTAGTCTTTGTGCAACCTGGCGATCTCGGCGCGGTTCAAATAGCGCCTTTCGATCTTTACGTTTCGGTACTGGCGCAGCGGGGCGAGGGTCTCTTCAAACAAAGGCCCATCGCCGACCATCAGGAACTCAAGCTCGTTGAACCAAGGTGTCTTGGCCAGCAGTTGGATGGCTTTCACGCTCAGGTCATTGGCGTAGGTGCGTGATACATAGGGGCGTATCGACAGGATTTTCCTGCGTTGCTCCAGGGTTTTTTCCTCGTAGGCAAACAAACCGGTATCGATGGGGTTGTGGATGATCCGGTATTGCCCTTGCGGCAGCTCAAACCCCAGGTCCTCCATGACTTCGTCGGCAAATTGACGGGACACGAACACCAACTGCAGGTTGGCAGGCATGGGCTGTAGCAAGCTGCGCCAGAAACCCAGGCGCTGGTCGCTGTCGAGCTTGGCCAGCTGCAACTGGTCTGCGTCGCCGTAGTTATAGGCGCGACGCCACCAGGGTTGGATCTCGGCACCGTGTACCCACACAATCACTTGGACAGAAGGCGCGAGCGCGCGTAGCACCTCCCACATCTGTGTGTCGAGGAAGTGCACCAGCACCGATTTATAGCTGCCTGAACGGAGCAGGCTCCTCAGGGCGGTATCGGGGCCGGTGGTCACATCGACATTTTCGAACTCGTGATAACTGAGTGGTTGATCGGGCCTCAAGCGGAACACGTCCACCATCAGTCCCTGTTCACGGTAGGCCGTTACGCGGGAGTGAATAAAGCCGTTGCGGTACAGGTCGTCATAGTCTGGGTAATGGTTACTCAGCAACAGGTGTTCAGCCTGTGCGAACAGCCTTGATGGCGGCGTATCGCGGCGTCCTTTGATCAGCGCCTTGATTATCGTATGGCCGCTGCCGTAGGCCCGCAGACCAAGGCGCAGGTAAGCCGTCTCGGGTGGAACGTCCCAGGTCTGGTTGCGATTGACCAATTGCATGACATGACTGATGCGCTGTTTTTGCGCATCCAGAAACAGCACCACCAATTGCAGGTGGAGGCCGGGTGTGGCTTCGAGCGCAAGCCTCATTGTGGCGCGGTTTTCCAGCGAATCGACGCTCCACTCTTGTCGGGCGTAGCAGTACTCATGTTTTCCATCCGCAAGGGATGCGCTGATGTGCCAGCTATCGCCCTCGACTCGCGCCTGCACGTGCGTGCTGCGTACCGGACCAAACAGCTCGGCCAGGGCCGCGCCGCTGAGCCTTGGGCTGGTGACAGGTGTTTTCACGGCGGGGATAGTTTCACTGCTGCGCTGTAGTTGTTGCCAGTCGATACCCGTATACAGGGCAAGGTCGTCCACCACGGCACAGACCTGTTGTTGATCACTGTGCGTGGCATTTTCACAATAGTTGAAGGCGTCAACCGCCAGCGATTGAGGGTGTGTGAAGGTGAGGGCCGCAAGATTTTCCACAACGTCACGGGCAGGCTGATCGTTGAGCGCACAGGTTTTGATGAGGGCGCGACGCGCCGCCATTGCAGGGACGCCGCGGTACGCCTGGTCGGGGTTTCTCAAGTGGATGCCTTGCTCATCCGCGGCGTAGTGAGCCTGCTTGCCTATCACCCAGGCCTGGCTGTAACGCGTGGCCAAGGCGAGGTCGAGCAGGTAATGGGGCCCGTAGTAATCCTCGGCGAGCAGGGCGCCGAACCAAGCCGCGCCATCGGCCAGTTCGCTCAGCGTCAGTTCGTCCAGCTGTTTGCGGTCGATCAGGTTCACGCGTGCATCAACGGTGGCAGACGCTCGTCCTACCACGTCGTGTTTCACCACATACAATTTGACGTGGGGGTAGCGTTGCCGTTGCAGGTGTTGTGTGAGAACGGCCAGTTGGGCGTCATCGGCCGCAGCGGCGAGCAGGCAAATGGACGGCAGCGGCACGTCCTGCACATGGCCTGTCGCCTTGCCCATCACATAGCTCAAGCGGTGCGCGTACGTGTGTTCCAACATCACCTTGCGCAATCCGGCTAACCGCCACTTGGCGTGCGTCGAGGGCGTGTCGAGCCTGCGTAGCACCTCCTCGCCGTGATCGGTACAAATCACCAGGTCGCCCAGCAGCAGGCGAAGGCCACGGGAGAAGTTGCTGATGGTCAGCGTGTTGGACCCCAGCAGTTCAAAGGTGCGGCGGGCAAACATGGATTGCGAGTGCTTGATCGAGTTGAGGTTGATTGCGTAACGGTAGCCTTTGTAGGCCATGTCCATGTTTGCCGCGCCCAGGGTGCCGATGATGCAGCCTCGATAGGCTGCCGGAAACTGGTAGTCAGCCTCCGGTTTACCCCAATTGCGGTCATAGATCTCCAGCGGTCGCCAGGCCGACAGTTTGCTGGCGAAGTGCGCCAGATCACGGCTGCGCTCGGGGTAACGCACATAGTAGGAGCCGGCGAAGCAGAGGGCATCCTTGCGTTCAAACAATTCAATCGGGTTGTGTACCGCAGGCTGGCAGGCGAAGGGCAACAGATAGACGCGCTCATGGGCCAGGGCGCTCTTGTAGCGGTGAATACAGTCGATGTCCGTGGTGAATACGACGTCGAACTGCTGGGCGGTGCTGAGGAATGTCTCGAAGTGCACGGGGTCTTCCTTGTTCCAGAACACCGTGGGCACTTGGTGTGTGCGGCACCATGCCAACGCGTCTCGCAGCGCCTGGCAGTTCTGCGCGATCTTGTGTTTCCAGCGGTCTTCCTTGCCGCACCAAGCGGACTCGACAAAGAGCAGGTCGGGTTGGAAGGCTTGCAGTTCGGCCACGGCCCGTTCCGGGCTCAGTTGCAACAGCTCGCTTTCGTAGCGGTAAGCCTCATAGCTGAAGGTATCCAACACGCAGGCAATCCTGAAAGGTTTGGCCCGGTTTTGGGCGTTGATCATCAGGTGGCTGCGCGCGTAATCGGCCCCTGCCAAGGGGCGGGGCGAGGGTGTGGACGGATGGTTGATCACATCCGGCAATGGGACCGGAATCGGCGGCATGTCTTGGTGCGTTCGAGCCTTTCGGTGTGCGCGGGCCTTGCGGTACAGCTTGAACAAGGCCGCTGGCAAATACAGAAGCCCACGCAGGGAGCTGACCCCCTGGCGTAACTGGTAACCCAACTGGTAGGTGGTGCTGGTACGTGTCTGGATCAACCGGGTTTCCAGTTGGTGGCACTTGGCGTGTGCCTGGCGCAGCTGTGCCTTGAGGACCTCCAATTGTGGGGGCTGGGATTCGGCAGGCGGTTGGTCGTCATTGATCTTCATTGGCCAATACCCCTGCGGCATCAATCACCACGGCGTTGTTAGGCAACGTGGGCATCGACCTGAACTGATGGTGCCCCACCAGCAACACGTGGATGTGCGCGCTGTCGCGGGCGCAGGCGATATCGGTCAATGAATGCCCAAGCAACTCGGCAGGCAAGGCATCGATATTCGGCTCTACCAGCAGCAGAGTGACCCTCAAGTCGATAGCCAACTGCCGGGCGATCGCGACTGATGGGCTTTCACGCAGATCATCGATGTCGGCTTTGAACGCCAAGCCATAACAGGCAATACGCAGGTTGTGCGCACACAGCCCTGGCTGCCTGAACAGAAGCGTGGCCACCGCCAGCTTGACTTGCTCGATCACCCATTGCGACTTGCGGTCATTGACCTCGCGAGCGGTACGAATCAAGTGTGCCCAGTCCGGGGTTTTACTGACGATGAACCAGGGGTCAACCGCAATACAGTGCCCGCCAACGCCAGGCCCCGGCTGCAGGATGTTCACGCGTGGATGATGGTTGGCCAGGCGGATCAGTTCCCAGGGATTGATGTTCAACTCTGCGCAGATCATCGACAGCTCATTGGCGAAGGCAATATTGACGTCGCGAAAACTGTTTTCAGCCAGCTTGCACATCTCTGCGGTGCGTGTGTCGGTGACGATGCATTCGCCTTCGACAAACTGCTGGTACAACTGCACGGCGGCAGCGGAGCAGGCAGGGGTCATTCCACCGATGATTCGATCATTGGTGATCAGCTCACGCAGCACATGACCGGGCAATACACGCTCAGGGCAGTGGGCGATACGGATGTCACTGCTGCCCCCATGAGTCGCTGGAAAGGTCAGGTCCGGGCGCGCGTGGGCCATCCACTGGGCCATCAATTCGGTGGTACCGACCGGAGACGTCGACTCCAGAACCACCAGGTCAGTTTTTTTCAACACCGGCGCAATGGCCCGGCAGGCCGCTTCGATACAGCTCAGGTCGGGCTCACGGTTTTCCATCAATGGCGTGGGCACGGCAATCAAGAATGCGTCGGCCGGTTCAGGCACGGTTGTCGCACGCAGAAAACCTCGGCTGACGACGCAATGAACCCGTTGCTCAAGCTGCGGCTCGACGATATGCACCTGGCCGCGGTTGATCATGGCCACCACGTTTGGGTTGATATCAACGCCGATCACTTGCCTTCCACGCGAGGCGAACGTTGCCGCTGTCGGCAGGCCAATGTACCCAAGGCCTACCACGCATAACCTCGAAAGACTCATGCTGCCGCCTCGTTTTTCTGCCAGATCGCCGCCAGTATTTCGCGGATGCGCCTACAGGTATTGCCGTCGCCATAGGGGCTATGGGTATTGCTCATGGTGCGGTAGGCGGTGTCATTGCCCAGCAGTTCCCTGAGGTGATGGGTGATCGAGGCGACCTCTGTGCCAATCAACTTGACTGTTCCGGCATCAATGGCTTCGGGGCGCTCGGTGGTGTCGCGCATCACCAGTACGGGCTTGCCCAGCGAGGGCGCTTCCTCCTGGATGCCGCCCGAGTCGGTGAGGATCAAATAGGAACGGGTCATCAAGTAAACAAACGGCAAGTAATCCTGCGGCTCGATCAAGTGCACATTCTTGATACCCGCCAATAGGCGCTGCACAGGTTCTTGGACGTTGGGGTTCAGGTGCACGGGATAAACAAAGGCTACCGTTGGAAAACACGCGGCGATCTCGGCCAGTGCCTGGCAAATACGCTCAAACCCGTCGCCAAAGTTCTCTCGGCGATGGCCGGTCACCAATACAATCCGCTGCCCCTGAGGCAGGAACGCAAACTGCCGGTCCAGTTGGGCGCGCAATGCTGATGGCGAGCTCGACAGTTTCTCGACAACGCTCAGTAACGCATCAATCACGGTGTTTCCCGTCACATGAATACAGGCGTCGGCGATGCCTTCATTGAGCAGGTTCTGTCGGGCGGTTTGCGTGGGCGCAAAATGGACTGACGCGAGGCTACCTGTCAGGCGCCGATTGCCTTCCTCGGGCCAAGGCGAATAGAGGTTGTTGCTACGCAGTCCTGCCTCGATATGGGCAATGGGTATTTGCTGGTAGTACGCGGCCAGGCTGGTGGCAAAAGTGGTCGCTGTATCGCCATGCACAAGGATCACATCCGGCTTGAAGTCTTCCAGCACGCTTTGCAGCCCCTGAATAATCGCTGTCGTCACATCCGTGAGGCTTTGACCGGCCTTCATGATGTTCAGGTCGTAGTCGGGGACCAGCGCAAACAATTCAAGGACTTGGTCCAGCATCTCCCGGTGCTGTGCCGTGACGCAGACTTTCGAAAGAAAGCGGTCGTCGTTCGCTAGATGGATAACCATCGGCGCCATTTTGATAGCTTCAGGCCGGGTGCCGAAAACGGACAGCGTTTTGATAGGCATAAAGGGTTTCTTGATTATGAGGAAGAAGCCGACACCTGAAACGCGGGTGCACAGTTGCCTTAAACGCAGGGCCATGCCCGTAAAGGCAGCGGCACCGCGTTATAGCGCTGGTTCAGGTAAGAAGGGGCGTGGGCAATTCTGCCCAAGGGGAGAACGGTCGGCTACTGACCGTTCGGATAGGTAGGGAAGGTTATGTAAAGGCGAGTAGGGTCAGCCGGCCAGCATCCACGTACATGCCGTTGGTGAAGTGATTGCAAAACGTATCTGCGGCTGGTTATAGTCCTCGCCTCTTCATCCCTTCACACAAGATCAGCCCATGCCAGCTTTCCAGCGCATAGCGGTAGTCGATTCAGCGGTCAACGCTGCGGTCGTGCCGTGCGGGGACAAGCAGCCTGCGCAGATCAGTCACTACCCCCCACCTGTCCGTAGCACGCCGGTGTACGCAGTCGTATCACCGCCGGGTGTTGGCATTTCGGGCTGATCAGCTGATTGCTGTTCCCGTTTGCCCGCCGGAAAAAAACCTACTGAGTTTCAGCGTTTGCTGAATCGGCTTTTTTGCCTGATGACAGGTGGTATCCATGTCTGTTCTTTCGAAACAATCCGTGGCCGCGGCGGCCTCGACGAGCCTGTTTGTATTGCTGTGGAGCAGCGGGGCGATCTTCTCCAAATGGGGCCTGGCCCACGCCTCACCTTTTGCATTCCTGTTGATCCGCTTCGCCATCGCCCTGGCGGGCCTGGTTGTGCTGGTACCGATCCTCAAACTGAAACTGCCGCGCCCCGGCAAGCCGATGCTGTACGCGGCGGCGACCGGGCTGGTGTTGTTGGGGGCCTACCAGATTTTTTATCTGCTGGCCCTGGACCTCAAGGTTACCCCCGGCATGATGGCGACCATCATGGGCGTGCAGCCGATCCTGACCGTGGTGCTGATGGAGCGCCAACGCTCGTTCAGCCGGCTGTTCGGCCTGGGCCTGGGCTTGGCGGGGCTGATCATGGTGGTGTACCAGGGCATTGGGGTGTCCGGCATGTCCCTGGCCGGGATGCTGTTTGGGCTGCTGGCGCTGGCGAGCATGACCTTCGGTTCGATCATGCAGAAACGCATCACCGACAACCCGTTGGGTACGCTGCCGGTGCAGTACTTGGCCGGGCTGTTGTTGTGTGCGGTGTTTGTGCCGTTCCAGCCGTTCCACGTTGAGCACGGCAGGGGCTTTTACTTGCCGGTGCTGTGGATGGGGCTAGTGGTTTCGGTGCTGGCGACGTTGTTGCTGTACCGCCTGATCGCCCGGGGCAACCTGGTGAATGTCACCAGCCTGTTCTACCTGGTGCCAGCGGTGACAGCGGTGATGGACTACCTGATCTTCGGCAACAAACTGGCGATGCTGAGCTTGCTGGGGATGGGGTTGATCATCATTGGGTTGGCTTTCGTGTTCCGTAAAGCCTAACGCTCGACTGTGGCTGTGGGCGGGCTTGTTGTGGTGAGCGGGGCAAGCCCGCTCACCACAACCACCGTCAGCGCTTCATGCAGCGCTGGTAGCGCTCATCCACCCGCTTGGCAAACCACGCCGTGGTGAGGTTGCGGGTGATCTTTGGACTCTTGAGCACGATGCCCGGCAGGATCGCCCGTGGCATCGGCTTGCCGGCGGCCGTATCGGCCAGGGCGAACACACGCTTGTAGAGGGTGGTCTCGTCAAAGTCCAACTGCTGGCCCTGCTCCAACTGGCTGCGGATGCTGGGGTTGCGCATATNACAACGGCTCATCCAGCAGCAACGCGCCCCACAGCACGCCAAATGGCGGGATCAAAAAGGTGGTCGTCATCGATTTCACCGGCCCGATGGCGGACAACAAGCGGAAGTACAGGACGTAGGCCAGCGCCGTACACACCAGCCCCAAGCCCAGCAGCGACAACCACACCTGCCCTCCACCCCAGCTGGCGGGCGGCTGGCTGATGGCGCTGTAGGCGAAAAGCGGCAGCAAAAACAAGGTGGCGCCGAGCATACTGCCCAGCGCGGAGAGACGGCTGTCCAGCCCGCCACGTTGGTCCAACCAACGCCGTGCGAGGAAACCGGCAAAGCCATAACAGGTGGTGGCCAACAGGCAAGCCAGCGCCCCCATCAACAGCTCCAGGTCAAACGCCACCGGCCCGGCGCGGGTCAGCACGCCCACGCCCAGCAGGCCCAGAAACACCCCGGCGACTTTCGAGGCGGTGAGACGCTCACTGAAGAACAGCCCGCCAATCAACACGCCCATCAGTGGCGTCGTCGCATTGAAAATCGCCGAGTAACCTGCCGGCAGCACCTGGGCCGCCACTGAGTACATAGTTGCCGGGATCCCGGAGTTGATCACCCCCAGCAGCAATACGGTCTTGAACTTGCCCTGGAAATCCCAGCTCACCCGCATCATTGCCAGGATCACCAGCAACCCGGCGGCGGCAATCGATACACGGAAAAACGCGGTCGGTATCGCGCCGATTTCCGGCGCGATAATGCGCATAAACAAAAAACTCGCGCCCCAAATGGCGGCGAGCCCCAGCAGGTAAAGGGTGTCGACAGGTCTCACAGAAAACTCCCACATCAATCAGGCGGCGAGTGTTACACGCCGCCTTCACTGATTACAGGACAAACCGTGTTACCAGCCCATTGAGGTCTACCGCCAAACGCGACAGCTCTTGGCTTGCCGCTGACGTCTGCGTCGCTCCGGCGGCGGTCTGGGTGGACAGGTCGCGAATATTCACCAGGCTGCGGTCCACTTCTCGCGCCACCAGGGCTTGCTGCTCGGCAGCGCTGGCGATCACCAGGTTGCGCTGGCTGATCTGCGAGATCGCCGCCGTGATTTTTTCCAGGGCGCTGCCGGCACTGTTGGCTCGTTGCAAGGTTTGCCCGGCATGCTCGGCGCTGCTGTTCAGGGCGTCGACGGTGCCCTGGGTGCCTTGTTGGATACCGTTGATCATCTGCTCGATTTCTTCGGTGGAGTCCTGGGTGCGCTGCGCCAGGGAGCGCACCTCGTCGGCCACCACCGCAAAGCCGCGCCCGGCCTCGCCCGCCCGCGCAGCTTCAATGGCTGCGTTGAGGGCCAGCAGGTTGGTTTGCCCGGCAATGCCACGGATCACTTCCAATACCTTGCTGATGTCCTGGGCCTGCACCGCGAGGCCTTCGGCTTTGTTCGAGGCGCCAAGCACTTCGTCCACCAGGTTCTGGATCGAGCTGATGGTTTCGCTGATCTGGTAGTGGCCGTGCTTGCTGTCTTCGTCTGAGGCCTTGGATGCTTCGGCGC
Organism: Pseudomonas sp. 18175; assembly: GCF_050432925.1. NCBI lineage: Bacteria > Pseudomonadati > Pseudomonadota > Gammaproteobacteria > Pseudomonadales > Pseudomonadaceae > Pseudomonas > Pseudomonas sp. 18175. Next base: position 117,863 of record NZ_JBKFTO010000015.1, read on the forward strand.
TGGACACCGCATTGCCCGCCACTTCATCCACCGCCGCGCTCATCTGGTTTACGGCGGTGGCGGCCTGTTCGATTTCATCGTTCTGGGCTTGCAGGCCACGGGTGCTCTGTTCCATCACCGAACTCATCTCTTCGGCGGCAGACGCCAACTGCTGCGCCGACTCGCTGATGCCACGGATGGTGGATTGCAACTGCGCCTGCATGGTGGCCAGGGCCGTGAGCAACTGGGCCGGTTCGTCCTTGCCGCTGACGGCAATCGGCTGGCTGAGGTCGCCGGCGGCAATCGTGCGGGCCACGGTCAAGGCCTGGCTGATCGGCGCGGTGATGCTGCGGGTCAACAGCCAGGCCAGCAGCAGCGTTGCCAGCAAGGCTGCCGCGATAATCAGGCCGACCACCCATTGCGCGCTGGAGTAGGCCTGGGCAGCCGATTCGGCGGCCGCTTCCACGCCGTTCTGGTTGAACGTAATCAGCTCTTCGAGGCTCTTGTTGAGGACCACGCCTTGCGGCGCCAAACGGGTGTTGAGCAGGTCGATGGCGTCCTGCTGCTGGTCCTTGTCCACCAACGTCACCATCTGCCCGACGAGGGTGAGGTAAGTGTTTACGTTGCCCTTGAGCTGCTTGAGCAATTCGCGCTCGGCGTCGTTGCTCAGCAGGGTTTCGTGATGGTCGAGCAGGGTTTGCAGCTCGGTGCGCTGGCGGGTGATCAGGTTTTTACTGTTGTCGCGAATCCGTGATTCGTCGGTGGTCGCCATGCGCAGCGATTCCAGGCGGATGCTCGCGACATACGCCGCACTGTCGTGGATGTTCTCGATGCTTGGCATCCACGACTCTTCGATGATCAGCGCGCTTTCCCTTAGCTTGGCCATCTGGCCCAGACCAAACAGACCGACGATAACCAACAGGCTGGCCAATACCCCAAAACTCAGACCGGCACGCAGGCCGATCCTCATATTCCTCAATGACATCTCAATGCTCCTTGGGCGATTAAAACCTGTTCCCGGCTCGGTCTTTGGACCTTGTTAGGGTGGGAAAGGGCGCGCTATATATCAAAGTGCCATCAAGGTGGTAATCAGGGTTTCCCTTACGATGTATCAAGTCGGTTACATGGCCGAGGGGTCCAGTGACACGTGCGCTATTTCACCGTCAAAGCGCCAAGCCACGGCGTTGCAGGCGCGGCGATGAAATGTCGTGCGACTTTTTGGTGCAGTAGCTGACCGGATGGTCGAATTATGAAAGTTGAAAATAAATGTACGGAGTGTGTGAAGTTGTACAACGGGGTACCAAAAATCAGCCTTCTCCTGCCTTCCTACACTGGCTAAGCTCAGGTCTTCCAGATGCCCGTAGAGGTTTCCCGCATGTCCCAGCCCGCCCTCGCTATCGCCCAGATGATCCTCGATGGCTTCGACGATTACCGTGAGCACTTTCGCCAGATCACCGATGGCGCCCGCGAGCGCTTCGAAAAAGCCCAGTGGCAACAGGGCCAGGCGGCGTCGGCGGCACGGATCAATTTGTATGAAGAGAAGGTGGGCGAAGTCACCACCCGCTTGCGCACCAGCTTCGATGACGCCGCGTTGCTGGACATTGACCTGTGGCCCCTGGTGAAAAACGCCTACATCGGCCTGATTGACCTGCGTTTTGACGATGAACTGTCCGAGACTTGGTACAACTCGATCTTCTGTGGCCTGTTCAGCCATGACCTGATCAGCGACGGCTGCATGTTTATCCACACCACCCGACCCAGCCTGCGCCGGGCCCGGGCCGCGCAGACACGCACCTACACACCCGCCGGCAACATCCCGGCAATGCTCGCGCAGGTCTTCGCCGACTACCGTTTCAGCGAGCCTTACGCCGACCTCGAGGCTGATCTTCGGCGCCTTGAAGCCCAATTACGGGAGAACCTGCCAGATTGGGTCTGCAAAGACCCGGACCTCAAGGTCGAGCTGTTTTCCTCGGTGCTCTATCGTAATAAAGGCGCCTACCTTGTAGGACGCATCTACACCCAGGACGAACAATGGCCCCTGGTGATCCCGCTGTTGCACCGTGAAGGCCAGGGCATTCAGATCGACGCGTTGATCACCGACGAAGCCGATGTATCGATCATCTTCTCGTTCACCCGTTCCTACTTTATGGTGGATGTGCCGGTGCCGGCCGAATTCATCGGTTTTCTCAAGCGCATCCTGCCGGGCAAGCACATCGCCGAGCTGTACACCTCCATCGGTTTCTACAAGCACGGCAAGTCGGAGTTCTACCGTGCGTTGATCAACCACCTGGCCACCACCGATGATCAGTTCATCATGGCCCCCGGCGTGCGCGGCATGGTCATGAGCGTGTTCACCCTGCCGGGCTTCAACACCGTGTTCAAGATCATCAAGGACCGCTTTTCGCCGTCGAAAAACGTTAACCGCGCCACGGTGATCGAGAAGTACCGGCTGGTGAAAAGTGTCGACCGGGTAGGGCGCATGGCCGACACCCAGGAGTTCGCCGACTTCCGCTTCCCCTTGAGCAAGTTCGAACCCGACTGCCTGGCCGAACTGCTGGAAGTGGCCGCCGGCACCGTCGAAGTCGAAGGCGACAGCGTGCTGATCCGCCACTGCTGGACCGAGCGGCGCATGACCCCGCTCAACCTCTACCTGGACAATGCCAACGACGCCCAAGTGCGCGAAGCACTTGAGGACTACGGCCTGGCCATCAAGCAACTGGCGGCGGCGAATATCTTCCCTGGCGATATGCTGCTGAAAAACTTCGGCGTCACCCGCCACGGTCGCGTGGTGTTCTACGACTACGACGAGATCTGCTTTCTCACCGAGGCCAACTTCCGCCACATCCCCGCGCCGCGTACCCCCGAGGACGAAATGGCCAGCGAGCCCTGGTACTCCATCGGCCCACTGGATGTGTTCCCCGAGGAGTTCCCGCCGTTCCTGTTTGCCGATGCAGGCCAACGCAAGTTGTTTGATCAACTGCACGGCGAGTTGTACAACGCCGACTACTGGAAAGGCCTGCAGGAGGCGATTCGTTCCGGCAAGGTCATCGATGTATTCCCCTACCGGCGAAAGGACCGCGATAACGAATGAGGGGCGCGCGGGTGGGCGGTTTTCTGCGACAATCCGCCCCCTGCATAAATAGACGACCCTTGCGTACCCGATGACCGACCAAGCGCCCACGATCGACCAACTGCTCAAAACCCTCGACCACGCCATGCTCGCTGACCGCCACCGCTTGCGTCGGCAGTTGCTTGAGCTGCGCAAGAAACCCGACGAGGACAAGTTGGCGCAGTGGGTTGCGCGCATGCAGGCCTCCTGCGCCCAGGTCACGGCGCGGCGCGCCAGCCTGCCGGTCATCCGTTATGACGACAGCCTGCCAATTGCCGCCAAGCGCGATGAAATCAAAGCGGCGTTGAACAAGCACCAAGTGTTGATCATCGCCGGCGAGACCGGTTCAGGTAAGACCACCCAGTTGCCGAAAATCTGCCTGGAAATCGGTCGCGGCCAGTTCGGCCTGATCGGCCACACCCAGCCACGCCGAATCGCAGCGCGCAGCGTGGCCAGCCGGGTGGCGGAAGAGTTAGCCACGCCATTGGGCGCGCTGGTGGGCTATCAGGTGCGCTTTGAAGACCAGAGCGATTCCAACACCCTGATCAAGCTGATGACCGACGGCATCCTGCTGGCGGAAACCCAGAACGACCGCTACCTGGAACGCTACGACACGATCATCGTCGACGAGGCCCACGAGCGCAGCCTGAACATCGACTTCCTGCTGGGCTACCTGAAAACCCTGCTGCCCCGTCGCCCGGACCTGAAAGTCATCATCACCTCGGCGACCATCGACCTGGAGCGCTTCTCCAAGCACTTCGACGATGCGCCGATTGTCGAAGTCTCGGGCCGTACTTTTCCGGTGGACACCTGGTATCGGCCGCTGACCCTGGAACAGGACGAGGAGGGCAACCGGGTCGAGGACGACCTCACGGTGGACCAGGCGATTCTCGCCACCCTCGATGAAATCGCCGCCTACGAGCGCAGCGAGCGCCGCAGCCCAGGCGACGTGCTGGTGTTCCTGCCCGGCGAACGCGAGATTCGCGACGCCGCCGACATGCTGCGCAAGGCCCAGCTCAAGCACACTGAAATCCTGCCGCTGTATGCGCGCCTGTCACCGGCCGAACAGCAGCGGATTTTCCAGTCCCACCCGGGCCGGCGCGTAGTGCTGGCCACCAACGTCGCGGAAACCTCGCTGACGGTGCCGGGCATTCGCTATGTGATCGACAGCGGCACCGCACGTATCAGCCGCTACAGCTACCGCGCCAAGGTACAGCGCCTGCCCATCGAGGCGATTTCCCAGGCCAGCGCCAACCAGCGTAAAGGCCGTTGCGGCCGGGTAGAGCCGGGCATCTGCATCCGCTTGTACAGCGAAGAAGACTTTATTGGCCGCCCGGAATTTACCGACCCGGAAATCCTGCGTACCAACCTTGCCGCCGTGATCTTGCAGATGCTGCACCTGCGCCTCGGCGAAATCACCGACTTCCCGTTTATCGAACCGCCGGATGGCAAGGCCATCAGCGACGGTTTCAACCTGCTGCAAGAACTCTCAGCGGTGGACCGCAACAGCCAGCTCACGCCGTTGGGCCGCCAATTGGCGCGCCTGCCGGTGGACCCGCGCATGGGCCGCATGCTGTTGGAAGCGGCCAAGCTCGGCAGTTTGCAGGAAGTGCTGATCGTGGCCAGTGCCATGTCGATCCAGGATCCGCGCGAGCGCCCGCCGGAGCGCCAACAGGCCGCCGACCAGGCCCACGCCCAGTGGAAAGACCCGGATTCGGACTTCGCCGGGCTGGTTAATTTGTGGCGTGGTTTTGAAGAACAGCGCCAGGCATTGACCGCCAGCCCGCTGCGCAACTGGTGCCGCAAGAACTTCCTCAACTACCTGCGCCTGCGCGAGTGGCGCGATTCCCATCGGCAATTGAGCCTGATCTGCCGCGATATGCAGCTGACCGTCAACAAAGAGCCGGCGGATTTCCCGAAACTGCACAAGGCGGTGCTGTCCGGGCTGCTCAGCCAAATCGGCCAAAAAACCGAAGACGGCGATTACCTCGGTGCACGCCAGCGACGCTTCTGGATTCACCCCTCATCGGGCATCGGCAAAAAGCGCCCGCAATGGCTGATGACCGCAGAATTGGTGGAAACCACCAAGCTGTATGCGCGCATGGTGGCCAAGATCGACGCCGACTGGATCGAACCGCTGGCGGGGCACTTGATCAAGAAAAACCACTTCGAACCGCATTGGGAGAAGAAGCGCGGCCAAGTGGTGGCGTTTGAACAGATCACCCTGTTCGGGTTGATTGTGGTGGGGCGCCGCCCGGTGCATTACGGGCCGGTCGACCCGGTGGTGTCCCGCGAGTTGTTTATCCGCGAAGGCCTGGTGCGGGGAGAGATTCAATCCCGCGCCAAGTGCCTCACCGCCAACCAGCAACTGCTGGAGCAACTCGACGAACTGGAGGCCAAGGCGCGCCGTCGCGACATCCTGGCCGACGAAGAAACCCTGTACGCCTTCTACGATGCGCGGCTGCCGGCCGAGATCCACCAGACCGCGACCTTCGACAGTTGGTACAAGATCAACAGCCAGAAAGACCCGCAGCTGCTGATCATGCGCGAAGAAGACGTGCTGGCCCGCGAGGCCAGCGAAGTCACCGCCGCGCATTACCCAGACACCCTGCACCTGGGCGACCTGGAACTGGCGTTGAGTTACCACTTCGAACCCAACCATCCCCGTGACGGCGTGACCCTGCGCGTACCGGCGCCGCTGCTGCCGGCCCTGCCGCCGGAACGCCTGGAATGGCTGGTGCCGGGGGTGATCGAAGCCAAGTGCATCGCCCTGGTGCGCAACCTGCCCAAGGCATTGCGCAAAAACTTCGTGCCGGTGCCGGACTTCGTCAAGGCCGCGTTGCAACGTATGGAATTCGGCCAAGGCTCGCTGCCTCAAGCTTTGGGCCGCGAATTGCTGCGCATGACCGGTGCCCGCGTGAGCGATGAAGCCTGGGCCGAGGCCGCGCAGCAGGTGGAAAACCATCTGAAGATGAACCTGGAAGTGGTCGACGGCCAGGGCAAGTTCCTCGGCGAAGGCCGCGACCTGGCCGAACTGACCGCGCGTTTTGCACAAGCCAGCCAGGCTGCCTTGGCCGTGCCGCAAACCGCGAAAAGCCAGCAACCGGTGGAGGCCAAGGTGTTTGCGGCGGTGGCCGAGAAGACCCAACAGAAGATCGCTGGCCTGTCGATGACGGTGTATCCGGCGCTGGTGGAAGAAAACGGCACGGTCAAGGAAGGGCGGTTCTCCACCGCCGCCGAGGCTGAGTTCCAGCACCGCCGCGCCTTGCAGCGCTTGCTGATGCAGCAATTGGCGGAGCCGGCGAAATTCCTGCGTGGCAAACTGCCGGGCCTGACTGAACTGGGGCTGATGTACCGCGAATTGGGCCGTATCGACGCGTTGGTAGAAGACATCTTGTTGGCCAGCCTCGACACCTGTGTGCTGGAGGGTGAAGCCAGCCTGCCACGTGACGGCGCTGGTTTGGCCGCGTTGGCCGAGCGCAAGCGTGGCAGCTGGACCGAACACGCCGAACGTCTGGCGCGCCTGACCCTGGAAGTGCTGAAGCTTTGGCATGGCCTGCAAAAGCGCTTCAAGGGCAAGATCGACCTGGCCCAGGCGGTGGCTTTGAACGATATCAAGCTGCAATTGAGCCATTTGGTGTATCCCGGTTTTGTCCGCGAAACGCCGGCGCAATGGTTCAAGGAACTGCCGCGTTACCTCAAGGCCATCGAACTGCGCCTGGAGAAACTGCCCAGCCAGGTGCAAAAGGACCGAGTGTGGAGCGGCGAACTCAGCGGGCTGTGGGCGCAATACGAGAACCGCCTGAAAAAACACGCCCAGGAAGGCAAGCGCGATCCTCAGTTGGAGCTTTACCGCTGGTGGCTGGAGGAATACCGCGTGTCGTTGTTTGCCCAGCAGTTGGGCACCAAGGTGCCGATTTCTGACAAGCGCCTGAGCAAACAGTGGAGCCAGGTCGAAGCCTGAAGGCCAAAACAGCTCCAATGTGTCTGTGGGAGCATGGTACTTGTCTGGGATATAGCGCCAAATTCCGAGGGTTGTGGCAAACTTCGCGCCTATAAATGCCGGGATCGTCGTTACAGGCTGGCTGTTGCAGCCACGGCGCGATGGAATAAAGCGTTGCCAGTTTGATGTCCGCCGGGCGGAATCGGACTACTTACAGTTTGGTACGAAGGTACCAATAATCCCTGCCTGACAGATTTAGAGGAACGACCGTGCATAACGTCGTGATCAGCGGCACCGGCCTGTACACCCCGGCCAACAGCATCTCCAACGAAGAGCTGGTGCAGTCTTTCAATACCTACGTCCAGCAATTCAACACCGACAACGCCGCCGCCATCGAGCGCGGCGAGGTGCAGGCGCTGACTGAATCCAGCGCAGCCTTCATCGAAAAAGCCTCGGGCATCAAGAGCCGCTTCGTGATGGACAAGGACGGTATCCTCGACCCACAGCGCATGGCCCCGCGCCTGCCTGAGCGCAGCAACGACGAATGGTCGGTGCTCTGCCAGATGGCCGTCGGCGCTGCCGAACAAGCCCTGCAACGCGCCGGCAAGACCGCTGCCGATATCGACGGCGTGATCGTCGCGTGTTCCAACCTGCAACGCGCCTACCCAGCCATCGCCATCGAAGTCCAGGAAGCCCTGGGTATAGAAGGGTTCGGCTTTGACATGAACGTGGCGTGCTCCTCGGCCACCTTCGGCATCCAGAATGCGGCCAACAGCATCGCCCTGGGCCAGGCCCGGGCAATCCTGATGGTCAACCCGGAAGTCTGCACCGGCCACCTGAATTTCCGTGACCGCGACAGCCACTTCATCTTTGGCGATGCAGCCACGGCTGTGGTGCTGGAGCGCGAAGACCTTGCGACCTCCGAGCATCAGTTCGACGTCGTTAGCACCAAGCTGCTGACCAAGTTCTCCAATAACATCCGCAACAACTTCGGCTTCCTCAACCGCGCAGCGGAAGAGGGCATCGGCGCGCCAGACAAACTGTTCGTACAGGAAGGCCGCAAGGTGTTCCGTGACGTGTGCCCGATGGTGGCCGAGTTGATCGGCGTGCACCTGGCCGAAAACCAGCTGAACGTGGCCGATGTGAAACGCTTCTGGCTGCACCAGGCCAACCTGAGCATGAACCACCTGATCGTGAAGAAACTGCTGGGCCGCGAAGCCACGGTGGAAGAAGCACCGGTGATCCTCGACACTTACGCCAACACCAGCTCGGCGGGTTCGGTGATTGCGTTCCACAAATACCAGGATGATCTGCCCAAGGGTTCCGTTGCGGTGCTCAGCTCGTTCGGCGCGGGTTATTCGATCGGCAGCGTGATTCTGCGCAAGCGCTGATAGCTGGGTCGTACGCGGTCAAAAATGTGGGAGCGGGCTTGCTCGCGAAAGCGGTGGGTCATAGAAAAATGTGCAGGCTGACACACCGCCTTCGCGAGCAAGCCCGCTCCCACATTGAATTGCATTCTCAAGGTGAAATTGAGGTAGACCATGGCAGCAGCCGACGACGCGCACTTGCTTGAGCGCCTGCTCAAGGGTGAGCAGCGGGCCTACAAGGAGTTGGTCACCACGTATCAGAGCGCCATGCGTGCGGTGGCCTATGCGATTGTCGGCCAGCGTCATGCCGACGAAATCGTCCAGGACGCCTGGCTGTCGGTGGTGCGTAACCTTTCAAAATTCGAAGGGCGCTCCAGTCTCAAGACCTGGCTGCTGACCATCACGGCCAACGCTGCCAAGGGCCGCTACAAGCAGAACCGCCGCGAAGTACTGCTCGATGACCTGCCTTCACCCCATGGCACTATCGGTGACGATCGCTTCACCCCGGACGATGGCCACTGGGCCGTCGCCCCTTATGCCTGGCACCAAGACACCCCCGAAGCCTTGCTGACCGAAGATGAACTGCGCGACTGCCTGGAGCATACCCTGCTGAGCCTGTCGGAAATGCAAAGCAGCGTGCTGGTACTGCGTGAACGCCAGGGCCTGGAGTTGGAAGAGATCTGTAATCTCCTGGCACTGTCACTCTCCAATGTCCGTGTGCTGTTGCATCGAGCACGGCTTAAAGTCTTCGCCACGGTGGAGCATTTTGAGGAAACGGGCGAATGTTGACCTGTAAAGAACAAGTGGCACGTTCCAGTGACTTTCTCGATGGGCAGTTGACCTTTCGCGAACGCCTGCTGGTGCGTCATCACTTGATGTTTTGCCCGAACTGCCGACGCTTTATCCGCCAGATGCGCCTGATGCAGGCCACGCTGAAGATAATGCCGGATGAGCCGGTGGAGGGCGTGGATACCTTGGCCCAGCGGTTGGCTGACGAGCGGCTCAAGGATCAGAAAGGCGGGGAGTAAACAGGCCTGCGTGGCGGGATCGGACGGATGATGGGGACCGGTCCAGCCACGTAAGACTGTTGCAGCGACCTCGGGCCGTCCTGGCCCAAGGCTTTTACACAAACATTTAGAACTTGGCTTCGGCGTCCAGCTGCAGGGTGTTGACCTTCGCATCCCGGTAGTTAGGCGCGCTGGAGTAATCGGCCTTGGTCAGGAAGTAAGTGGCGCCGATGGCGAAGTTTTTGTCGATGTCGTAACCGACCTTGAATTTGTGACCACGTGAACCGGTGACACCGCCGGCGAAGTCCGAGTCGGTGAAGCCACCCACCACGGCATAACGCTGAATGTCGCGATAGTTGTAGTCCAGGTTCAAGCCAAACACTTTGGACTTGGCGCCCACCAGCCAGGCAGTGTCCTTGTCGCTGTCAGTGGCTTTGGTGTTTTGCACGTATTGACCGTAGAACGACAACGGTACAGCCAGGCCGCCGACATCGACTTGGCTGAAGCCTTCGTACAAGCGGTACTCGCTGGCATTGCCGGCGACGGTGTTGAGGACGGTTTCCTGTGGCGTCAGGCAAGCCACGGAGCCCGCTGTCGGGCAACGGCTGTCTTCGTCATTCTGGAAGGCGTACATGCTGCCGCCCACGGTGACTTTGAGGTTGTCGGTCACGGAGAAGCGAGCGCCCAACTGGCCAGCGTTCATGCGCAGGTCGTTGCGAAATTGCACGCCTTCGCCGTTGACGTTGTCCTTGAGGCTGTAGGTACCGGCGCTGCCGAACAGCTCGGCGCTGCTACCCAATGGGTATTTGTAGGTCAGGGCCAGGCCTTCCGGGTTCACGTCGGTGTCCCAGATTACATCGCCCATGCTGACCCACGGTTGCAGCATCTTGCCGCCGATTACGTGCAGGTTCTTGATCTGGTCCGGGTGGTAGTCGATGTAGCCCAGGTCCAGCCACAGTGCTTTCTTGACGAAGTAGCCGTCCAGATCCACGTTGGTGGAACGCGGGTCTTCGCTGCTGCCGGTGGCGATACGGATACCGCTGTCCACTTGGGAGTTGATTTCGGTGAAGGCACCCAGACGGGCACGCAGGCGCTGACGATCCTTGTCCTTGCCACCGTTGTTTGGCGAACCTTCAACCTTGACGGTCTCCTGACGAACCCGCACGTCACCCTTGAACTGAGTCTTGGCGGCCCACGCCAGTTTCTGGTCGAAGGTGCTCAGCTCGTTGGTTTTCTTCGCGGTGGCCGCGATCTGTTCGTTGGTCTCTTGTTGAGCTTGGCGTGCGATCTGCTTTTCTTTCTGGTCATTGGCCAGTTCAGCTTGCAGTTCGGTGTACTGCGCCGGGGTGATCTGGCCGTTGGCCTTGAGCATGTCGAGCAACTTGGCGTCGACTGCAGCGCCGGCCGGAACGCTGAGGGCCAGTAACAGGCCGCCGCACAGGATCGCCGCAGTTTTAGTGGAAGCAAGACGCATATCAATCTCCGAAGGTGAGGAGGGATGGCAAACCATCCAGGACACAACCGACCGATGGCGGACGGAAAAATAACCACCTGCTAGAACCAGGCGCTCTAAAAACAGGCGTCAGTATCACGATCGTTTATGACGGCGCAGTGGCTAAGTGATGTCATCTAGATGACAAATTATTTAGGATTGGAACTATTGGTTTAGAGCCTTGTCACGTGATTCGAGGGTGTATCAGGGCCGTCGATAGGCGATACTCGCGAAGCTTTCACGCCCCTGAGCAATGAGGATGCCGATGCCGCTGCAACGTCTGATCAGCCTGTCCGAAATCGCCCCGCAAACCTGGGATGCACTGGTGCCGGACGCCCAGCCGTTCGTGCGGCATGCGTTCCTGAGTGCGCTGGAGGACAGTGGCAGCGTGGGCCCGCACTCGGGTTGGCAACCGGAGCATCTGTTGCACTGGGAGGGCGAGCGACTGGTGGCGGCACTGCCCAGCTATCGCAAGTGGCATTCCTATGGTGAGTACGTGTTCGATCATGGCTGGGCCGACGCCTGCGAGCGGGCCGGCATTGAGTACTACCCCAAGCTGTTGACGGCGGTGCCGTTCAGCCCTGTGAGTGGCCCGCGGTTGTTGGCTGCGAGTGCCGAAGACGGTTTCGAACTGCTCAAAAGCCTGCCGGGCTACCTGGAAATCGAAGGGCTCTCCAGTGCCCATATCAACTTCACCGATGAACTGGCCGATACGGCCTTGGCCCAACAACCGGGCTGGCTGCAACGCCTGGGCTGCCAGTTTCATTGGCAGAACCGGGGCTATCGCGACTTTCAGGACTTCCTCGACGCCCTCAGCTCACGCAAGCGCAAGCAGATGCGCAAAGAGCGCGAACAAGTGGCGGGCCAGGGCATCGACTTCGAGTGGTTGCAAGGCCATGAACTGAGCGAGGCGCAGTGGGATTTTGTCTACGCCTGCTATGCCAATACCTACGCGGTGCGCCGCCAATCGCCCTACCTGACCCGCGCGTTTTTCAGCCTGCTGGCCGAACGCATGCCCGAGGCCATCCGCGTGGTGCTGGCCAAGCAAGGCACGCGGCCGGTGGCGATGGCGTTCAGCTTGATCGGTGGCGACAGCTTCTACGGTCGTTACTGGGGCTGCCTGGCAGAGTTCGACCGCCTGCATTTTGAGACCTGTTTCTACCAAGGCATGGACTACGCCATCGCCCACGGCTTGCAACGCTTCGACGCCGGCGCCCAGGGCGAGCACAAATTGATTCGCGGGTTTGAGCCGGTGATCACGCGGTCATGGCACTACTTGCGCCACCCAGGGTTGAAGAATGCCGTAGAGGATTTCCTGGCGCGTGAGCGGGTGGGGATTGTGGCGTATGCCGAAGAGGCGCGGACGGCGTTGCCGTATCGGCAGGGCTGAACCGCTGGTCTGGCGGTGCTTTCAAAAAAGGATCAAATCACTATCCTGTATGTACAAAAGTACATACAGGATGTGCCATGGTTTTTGAGTGGGATGAATCCAAGAATAAAGCGAACATCGCCAAGCACGGCATCGATTTTAATGACGTCCCCGATATCTTTCGGCATCCAATGCTGGCCTTACGCGATGATCGAGCAGATTATGGCGAAGAGCGTTGGGTTGGTATTGGCTGGATAAAATTGTTAGTGGGTGTAGTCGTATACACCGAACGCCGAGGTGATGTGGTCCGTATCATTTCCGCCCGAAAAGCAACCAAGAAGGAGGCCAAATACTATGACGCAAACATCGAAAACTGATTGGGAGCGCTTGGCCAAGATGAATGATGAAGAGATCGATACCAGCGATATTCCTGAGCTGGACGCCGAGTTTTTCCGTCGTGCCGAACTGCGTGTTCCGGTAAAGCAGGCCGTCACGATTCGACTCGATGCCGATGTGCTGGAATGGTTTAAAGGCCAAGGCACTGGCTACCAGACTCGGATTAATCAGCTATTGCGTCAGTACATGCAGGCGCATCAGGGCTGAGTTAAACACCAAAGGGTTCAACCCTACCTCTTCGACAGGGCTGAACCCGCTTTGCCTCAGCCCGGTGGCTCCTTGCCCAACCATTTGTAAGTGAAGCCACCGATCACCGCACCCAGGATCGGCGCAAGCCAGAACATCCACAATTGCTGGATCGCCCACCCGCCGACGATCAAGGCCGGGCCTGTACTGCGGGCCGGGTTGACCGAGGTGTTGGTGACGGGGATGGAGATCAGGTGGATCAATGTCAGCGCCAGGCCAATGGCGCACGGGGCAACGCCCTTCGGCACGCGGCGATCAGTGGCGCCGAGGATGATCACGACGAACATTGCCGTCATCACCAGCTCGCACACGAACCCCGCCGCCATCGAATAACCACCTGGCGAATGCTCACCATATCCGTTGGACGCCAGCCCCGACGCCAGTTCGAACCCCGGCTTGCCGCTGGCAATGAAGTACAACAGCGCAGCGGCGATCGTGCCGCCGACGACCTGCGCCACGATATAGGCCGGTAACTCCTTGGCCGGAAACCTACCGCCCACCACCAGCCCTACCGATACCGCCGGGTTGAGGTGACAGCCGCTGATATGCCCGATGGCCACGGCCATGGTCAGCACCGTGAGCCCGAATGCCAGCGCCACCCCCAATAACCCGATCCCGACTGCGGGAAACGCTGCGGCCAACACCGCACTCCCGCAACCGCCCAACACCAGCCAAAACGTTCCTAACCCCTCTGTGATTGAACGCTTGAACAAAGACATGCAACACGTCCTTGATAGATCGCTCTACCGAATCAGTAAATCAGTGATGCTCCCTGCAGATTTACTTCAGCGCCCGTCTGGGCACTGCTGTGAGTACAGCACGGTTGTGGCGCAAATCCAGTGGCCGAATGTGGGAGAGGCTCAATCAAATGTGGGAGCGGGCTTGCCCGCGAATGCGGTGTATCAGTCGCCAGACGCATTGACTGACACTCCGCTATCGCGGGCAAGCCCGCTCCCACATTTTGAACTGTGTTTGAGCTGTAGATTATTAGTCGATGCCGACAAACCCCCCGGTCTGGTGCTGCCACAGCCGCGCGTACAACCCACCATGGGCGAGCAACTCGGCATGGCTGCCACTTTCGGCAATCTGGCCTTTCTCCAGCACCACCAGGCGGTCCATCCGCGCNCAAACCCCCCGGTCTGGTGCTGCCACAGCCGCGCGTACAACCCACCATGGGCGAGCAACTCGGCATGGCTGCCACTTTCGGCAATCTGGCCTTTCTCCAGCACCACCAGGCGGTCCATCCGCGCAATGGTCGACAATCGGTGCGCAATCGCGATCACGGTCTTGCCCTGCATCAGGGTTTCCAGGCTTTCCTGGATCGCCGCTTCCACTTCCGAATCCAGGGCCGAGGTGGCTTCGTCCATGATCAGGATCGGCGCGTCCTTGAGCAGTACGCGGGCAATGGCGATGCGCTGGCGCTGCCCGCCGGAGAGTTTCACCCCGCGTTCACCCACGTGAGCGTCCAGCCCGGTGCGGCCTTCGGCGTCCGACAGCAACGGGATGAACTCATCGGCACGGGCCTTGTGCACGGCGGCCCAGAGTTCTTCGTCGGTGGCGTCCGGCTTGCCGTACAGCAGGTTGTCGCGAATCGAGCGGTGCAGCAGGGAAGTATCCTGGGTGATCATGCCGATCTGTTCGCGCAGGGTTTCCTGGGCTACATCGGCGATGTTTTGGCCGTCGATCAGGATGCGCCCGCCTTGCAGGTCATACAGGCGCAGCAGCAGGTTGACCAGGGTGGACTTGCCCGCGCCAGAGGGGCCGATCAGGCCGATCTTTTCCCCGGCCTTGATCGTAAGGTTCAGCCCGCCAATGATTCCGCTCTTTTTGCCGTAGTGGAAATCCACCTGCTCAAAGCGCACTTCGCCATGGGGCACGTTCAGGCGCGGGGCGTTTTCACGGTCGATTACCGCCAGGGGCTGGGCGATGGTTTTCAGGCCGTCCTGCACCATGCCGATGTTTTCGAAAATGCCGTTGACCACCCACATGATCCAGCCGGACATGTTGACGATGCGGATCACCAAACCGGTGGCCAGGGCAATTGCGCCCACCGAAATCATCGATTGGGTCCACAGCCACAACGCCAGGCCCGTGGTGGTGACGATCAGCAGGCCGTTCATGCTGGTGATCACGATGTCCATGCTGGTGACCACACGGCTGGCCAACTGGGTTTTTTCGGTTTGCTCGATGATCGCTTCCTTGGCGTACTGCTGCTCATACTGGGTATGGGCGAACAGCTTCAAGGTGGTGATGTTGGTGTAGCCATCGACGATGCGCCCCATCAACTTGGAGCGCGCCTCGGAGGAGATCACCGAGCGCTCCTTCACCCGTGGCACGAAGTAACGCAGGGCCAGGCTGTAGCAGATGATCCAGGTCACCAGCGGGATCATCAGACGCCAGTCGGCCTCGGCAAACAGCACCAGGGAACTGATGGCGTAGATCGCCACGTGCCAGATCGCATCCACCGCCGCCACGGCGGAGTCGCGCAGGGAGTTGCCGGTTTGCATGATGCGCTGGGCAATGCGCCCGGCGAAGTCATTCTGGAAGAAGTTGAGGCTCTGCTTGAGCACATAGCTGTGGTTCTGCCAGCGGATCAGGCTGGTCATGCCGGGGCTGATGGTCTGGTGCACCAGCAGGTCGTGCAGGGCACCGAAGATCGGGCGCAGCAACAGGGCGACCACCGCCATCCAGATCAGCTCGGTGCTGTGTACCTGGAAGAAGTTGGCGGGCGGCGTGCCTTGGGCCAGGTCGATGATGCGGCTCAGGTAGCTGAACAGCGCCACTTCGATCAGCGCGCCGATCAGGCCCACCACCAGCAACGCGGCAAAATGCGGCCACACCTGGCGCAGGTAGTAGAGGTAGAAGGGCAGGACTTTGTCGGGCGGGGCGGCGCTTGGGGCGTCGCGGAAGATATCGATCAGTTGTTCAAAACGACGATAGAGCATTAGGTATGACGCCCGCAGGGCGGGCTCTCCTTTCAAATACGCGCGGCGCCTTGTGGGCACCGCACGGGGCTACCTGAATAAAGCCCTGTTACCTCAGTCGATGCGCTTGGCCGACTTGATGTACACAGGATCGATTGGCACGTTCTGCATGCCCTGCTTGGTGGTGGTCTGGGAGTTGACGATGATGTCGACCACGTCCATGCCCTTGACCACTTTGGCGAACACGGCGTAACCGGCATCGCGACCCGGGTCGAGGAAGGCATTGTCGGCCACGTTGATAAAGAACTGGCTGGTGGCCGAGTCCGGGTTGGAGGTGCGGGCCATGGACAGGGTGCCGCGGACGTTATGCAGGCCGTTGCTGGCTTCGTTCTTGATCGGCGCTTCAGTCGGCTTTTGCGACATCTGTGCGGTGAAACCACCGCCCTGGACCATGAAGCCCGGGATCACGCGGTGGAAAATCGTGTTGGTGTAGAAACCCTTGTCCACGTAGGCCAGGAAGTTCTTGGTACTGATGGGCGCCTTGACCGGGTCCAGTTCGATTTCAATGTCGCCGTTGGTGGTGGTGATCAGCACGTGGGGCGCCTTGGCAGGCTCAGCGGCCATCAGGTTGGCAGCGAACAGAACAGAACCGGCAAAGAAGGCGATTTTTTTCAGCATGGGTCAGTGATCCTGGGTAGTGGTTTCGACTGTCTCTAGAAAATCGAGCAGGGTTGCGTTGAATACTTCGGGTTGGTCCAAGGGCGTGGCATGGCGGGAATCCTTGATCACCACCAGTCGCGCATCGGGCAGCAGTTTTACATAGTTTTCTTTCTGCGCCACGGGGGTGTAGTCGTGGTCGGCGCTGATGACCAGGGTTGGACAGGTAATCCTCGAAAGTCGTTCCTGCACGCCCCAGCCCACAATCGCATCGAAGCTGGCGAGATAAGCACGTTTGTCGTTTTTTGCCCAGCGTTCGGCCATCTTGCGGCGCAGGTCGGCTTGCTCGGGTTTGGGGAATAGCCGGTCGCCCAGCGCCTTGCCGATGGTGGCCAGGCTGAGCACGCGCGCCAGGCTCCAGCGCTTGGCCCATTGCCAATAATCATCGGCACTGCGCACCTTGACCTCGGGCGCGCTGTTGACGATGCACAGGCTCTTGACCAGAGCCGGTTCATCCACCGCCAACTGGAAGGCAATCATGCCGCCCATGGACAAACCCACCACGTGTGCCGGTGGCAGGCCCAGGTGTTCGATCAGCGCCAACAGGTCAAAGGTGAACCCCTGGATGCTGTAGCGCTCGCGGGGTTTATCCGAGCGGCCATGGCCACGCACATCCACCACGATCAGGCGATAGTGCCTGGCCAGTACCGGGATCTGCAGCTCCCAATCCTGGCTGCTGGAGCCCAGGCCGTGGATCAGGATCAGCGGCGTGCCGTGGCCGTATTCCTCGTAGTGCAGGCTGCATCCTTCGTGGTCGAACCAGGCCATGCATGAACTCCGTTTCAGGCTTGCTGGGGGGCGGCGAAAGGCGCGTCCAACGGGGCGGTGTCAAAGGTGCGCAGCAGTTCCACGAGGATTTGCGTCGCCGGCCCCAAAGGTTTGTCCTTGTTTGAATACAGATAGAACGTGGGGTGGCGGCTGCCGCCCTGTTCCAAGGGTAGCTGCTTGAGCACGCCTTCGGCGAGTTCGCGCTCGATCATGTGCCGGGGCAGCCAGGCAAAGCCCAGGCCGCTGCCCACGAAGGAGGCAGCGGTGGCCAGGCTGCCGACGGTCCAGCGTTGCTCGGCGCCGAGCCAGCCCACATCGCGGGGTTGCTGGCGGCCGGAGTCACGGATCACCACCTGCATCTGGCTTTCCAGGTCCTGGAAGCTCAACTCGCGGTTCATGCGGTGCAAGGCATGCTCGGGGTGGGCCACGGCGACAAATTCCACATCGCTCATCTCCGTGCCCAGGTAGCCAGAGATGCTGTAGCCGCAAATGGCCAGGTCGGCCACGCCTTCCATCAACAGCTCTTCAACGCCCGACAGCACCTCTTCGCGCAGGCGCACGCGGCAACCACGGCTTTGCGGCATAAAGGCGGAGAGGGCGCGCACCAGTCGCGCATTGGGGTAGGCGGCGTCCACCACCAGGCGCACTTCGGCTTCCCAGCCCTGTTCCATATGGTGGGCGAGGTCTTCCAGTTGGCTGGCGTTTTTCACCAGTTGGCGGGAGCGGCGCAACAGCACTTCACCGGCATCGGTGAGCACGGCCTTGCGCCCGTCGATGCGCAGCAGCGGTACGCCAAGCTGGTCTTGCATGCGGGCCACGGTGTAGCTCACCGAGGACTGCGAGCGGTGCAGCGCTTCGGCCGCCTGGGCGAAGCCGCCATGGTCGACCACGGCTTGCAGCGTGCGCCATTGATCGAGGGTAACGCGGGGCGCTTTCAAGATAGGGTCCTCTTGTCCTAAGCTGACAGTCCTTATTGGAGACTGCCGAATGAGAAAATTCTGTTGTGTGTTGCTGGCGCTGCTGCCGATGAGCGCGTTTGCCTACCCCATCGACGTGACAAAAAAGATCGACGGTGTGCAAGTCGATTACACCGCCTCCGATGTGGACGGCGACATCAGCTCGATCCAACTCAATAACTACGGCACCCAAGACGCGGTGTGCTCGGTAACCTTCACCAACGGCCCGGAATCGCCGCGCCGCCGTACGGTCACGGTACCGGCGGGCAAAAGCACTAACACCACGGCCAAGTTCAATCGCGCCATTATCAAGATGCGCATCGCGCTGGCTTGCGCGCCGAAGTAATCAGCAGCGGAGCATGCTCCGCTTATAAACAAATTTATAGATGGGTTATAGCAGTTTTTTGCGCTTTTTAATCGAATGAGCCCTGGTTAATCTTTTCTCCATCGACTTACAGCAGTTTCAGATGGAGCCTACGAAGCCATGTCCAACGTTCTGATCATCGAAAGCAGCGCCCGCCAGCAGGATTCGATCTCCCGCCAACTGACCCAACAATTCATCAGCCAGTGGCAGGCCGCCCACCCGGCAGACCAGATCACTGTGCGTGACGTGGCGCTTAATCCGGTGCCGCACCTGGACGCCAACCTGCTCGGCGGCTGGATGAAACCTGCGGACCAACGCAACGCTGCCGAACAGGCGTCCCTGGCACGCTCCAACGAACTGACCGACGAATTGCTGGCCGCCGACGTGCTGGTCATGGCCGCGCCGATGTACAACTTCGCGATTCCCAGCACCCTCAAGGCCTGGCTGGACCACGTGCTGCGGGCCGGTGTGACGTTCAAGTACACCGCCACCGGGCCACAGGGCCTGTTGACCGGCAAGCGCGCCATCGTGCTCACCGCTCGCGGCGGTATCCACACCGGTGCCACCTCCGATCACCAGGAACCGTACCTGCGCCAGGTCATGGGCTTTATCGGGATTCACGATGTCACCTTCATTCACGCCGAGGGTGTGAACTTGAGCGGTGACTTCCAAGAAAAGGGCATCAACCACGCCAAGGCGCTACTCGCCCAGGTCGCGTGAGGATCCTTTAATCGTCAGATAATCCCGCGGTGTTTATATCGCTCCACGCAAACCCTTCAAGTACGCGTAACAGACCTCCCTTTGCACTTCTGCTCCTGAGTGCTCCTGCCCGACTGACGCTTTAGCGAGGTCGGGTTTTTTTTGCCCTGAGTTTCTTCACCCGTCGAAAACCTTTAATGTCCCGCCCATTCGAAACGAGGCGCGCATGGGCTATCTACTGGTTGTCACCCTGATTCAGGCATTTTCCTTCAGCTTGATCGGCGAATACCTCGCCGGTCACGTCGACAGTTACTTCGCGGTGCTGGTGCGCGTGGTACTGGCCGGCTTGGTGTTTATCCCGCTGACCCGCTGGCGCTCGGTGGAGCCTTCCTTCATGCGCGGCATGTTGATGATCGGCGCGCTGCAATTCGGCGTGACCTATGTGTGCCTTTACTTAAGCTTTCGCGTGCTCACAGTGCCGGAGGTGCTGCTGTTCACTATCCTCACGCCGCTGCATGTGACGTTGATCGAAGACGCCCTCAACCGCCGCTTCAACCCTTGGGCATTGCTCGCCGCATTGGTGGCCGTGGCCGGTGCGGCGGTGATTCGCTTCGACCAGATCACGGCGCACTTCCTTGGTGGCTTCCTGCTGCTGCAACTGGCCAACTTCACCTATGCCGCCGGGCAGGTGATGTACAAGCACTTGGTGGCGCGTTATCCGAGTGACCAGCCGCATTACCGACGCTTCGGCTTTTTCTACGTCGGCGCGTTGCTGGTGGTGCTGCCTGCGTTCCTGCTGTTTGGTAAGGCCAACTACCTGCCCGATGCGCCGTTGCAATGGGGCGTGCTGGTGTTCCTTGGCTTGGTCAGTACCGCGCTGGGCATGTACTGGTGGAACAAGGGCGCTTGCCTGGTGCAGGGCGGCACGCTGGCAGTGATGAACAACCTGCATGTGCCGGTGGGGTTGTTGCTGAACTTGCTGATCTGGAACCAGCACGAGCCGCTGGGGCGGCTGGCGTTGGGTGGGTTGGTGATTTTGGGGGCGGTGTGGATTAGTCGGTTGGGTGCAAAAAGTGTGGCAGGAAGCACGCCTGCCAAGTAACGGGCCTGCTACACAGGGGGGGCGGCAGTGAAAGTCTGCTTCAGAAAAGAAGGCTGCGGAGGCAGCAGAATGGACAAAACGGATGAACTGATTATTGCGGCCCTCAAAGAAGACTCCCGAATGAGCTTGGCGCAATTGGCGCGGCGCGTTCACAAGTCGCGGACAGCCGTTGAGTTGCGCGTCAAGAAAATGATTGAGGCGGGCATTATTCTTGGCTTCACCATCAACGTCGCGGCGGCGGACGAGGTCCAGCAGTCGGCTTTTTTAATGCTCAAGCTCACCGGTAATAGCTGCCACATGGTATTTCCAAAAATCAAGCAGCTCAGTGAAGTCACTCATGCGTATTCGCTTTTTGGTGATGTCGACATGATGCTTGAGGTGAAATACAGAACCTTCGAGGAACTGATGGCGTTCAAGGACGACCTGTTGAAGATTGAATATGTGAAGGACGTGGTCGTGAATCCTGTGCTCAAGGTTTGGCGTTAGGCCACAATTTCTTACGCAGATTTGCGCTGCTGATTTCCAGTTGTTGCGGGGACGAGTGTCGGATCCAGAACAAACCTGGACAGGTCGCAAAGTCGATTGTCACTGGCGTGGTCTGTCCGGGTTCGATGAAGTAACGATGCCCGCAATAGGCCTCATCTTCCATGACACTTTGAATGACTTGCGATGATGGCGCTTGAAAGGTGCGCTGTTGGTCCGAACTGAAGAAACCGATTCTGCCGTGGTTGATCTGGCTGACGGTGCCGGCGCTGGGCCCTGCATTACCCAGATAGCTTTCCATGGCGAGCGAGAGCAGATCAGGAGCATATGTTTGCTGAAACAGCAGTGGAGCTATTCCGCCGTGTAAGCGGCTGCCGGCTTCAATCATCACGGGCCCATCTTCCGCCCAGATGATTTCCATATGAATCGGGCCAATCTCGATACGAAGCGCAGCGGCAGCTTGGCGTGCGTATTCGAGCAATGGTTTGAGCGACTCGGCGTTGGGGTCGAGGGTGTCTAGTCTGTCATAGACAAACATGCTGCCATTTCTCGCAATCTTGGTGTACTTGCACACTGAAGCAACGATATAGGTGCCAGCAAATGCAACCATATCCACCACATACTCCGGGCCTGCAATGAACGGCTGCACGATAAAGCCAAGATTGAGCTCCCCAAGATCGTTCGTTTGCTGCCAGGCTGCATTCTTCAATGCAGCCTCGACTTCGTTGCCTCCTTGTGCAAATACCACGCCTTCAGTGGCGGCGGAGTTCAGTGGTTTGACCACGTAGGTGGACGATTCATCCAGTGACGCCACAACTTCGGCGATGCGTTCCGGTGATCCAAGGGGTTGTGAAGCTATGTTCGCCAGCCCTTGCTGTTTAAGCGCTAGTTGCATGCAGAACTTGTTGCGCCGCAGTTCGCTGGTGTTTGGGCTGTTGCCCCGAATACCAAGCTTTTCAGTCAGATAGTCTGTGAGGTAAATCGCCGTTTCGCATCCGGCGATCACGGCAATCGGCGCGAAGGTTTTTAAGGTGTTCAGCAGGTTTTTTTCCCACGCAAAAACGTCCCTGAAGTTTTCCGCGATCAGGTCTCTAGTGAAGTGCTCAGGCAGTTGGGGTGTTGAGATTACCGCAACACATTCCACCCCGCGGGCATTGAGCAAGGGCGCATAGAGCTTACCTGTAGAGAATGGATCTACGATCAGCACGGTTTTCACAGTCAACTCCTTACTCATTAAGGGTGGCTGCGGGGAGGGAGGGTGTCAGCCTCCATGCCACGACAGCAATCGTCAGTAGGATGGCGGATACGATCATTAACACGCGTGCACCTTCGATCCCAAGGAATGCCGAGGTGGTGAAAAGCGTCAGGATCATCGGCGCGGCACCACTGACCAGCAGATAAAAAAGCGCGCTTCTTGCTGCAATTACGTCGGCGGTCCGTGCGTCAGGAGCTGACTCGATCAGGGTTTTGCGCAGTTGGATCCTTAGGCTGTTGATACAGAACCCCAACAAAAAGGCGGCAGACATCATCACGTACAGGTTCTGGAGGTAGACGATTGCAATGTCCGCCAATATCACCAAGGCGCTAGCGCCGTATCTGTTGAGTTTGATCCAAGGCAGCACTGCCGCGCTGAAGGCCCCCAAGCCGGCCAGCCCGCTGGCGACACCAAAAACTGTCGCATTCCACTCGTTGAGCTTTTGAAAAACGATGGGTACCAGGCTGTTGAAGGCGCCTATGTGGAAACCGATCATGCTCAACACAATTATCAAAATGTACAGGTTGGACGCCAGGCATGTGGGCTGATGACGGTGGGCATCGCCGGTATAGTCGGCGACGGCGACAGCCTCGGAGGGATGCGCTGCCAGAAAGACGGCAAACAGTGAAAGAATTGCCGCCAGGCTGATGATTTGCAGAGTCTGGTTGACTGTAAACATATCTACGATCACTCCCCCAAGAAGGGCGCCGCCAAAGGCTCCAATCTGAATGGCGGTTTGCATCAAGCGTGCCGAGGTATCGCTATTAGCCAGCCCCGCCAATACCAGCTTGGTGTTGTTCGATTCGAGGGTACTGATGGTGAAGTAGTCTGTAACGCCCACCACGAAGGCAATGGCGAGGAAACCTATGGGTAACAGTGCTGCGTCGGTAAAGGACAAGCCCAATACTGCGGCGAATGCGACAAGTCGAATGTACAACAGCCGCTTTAAGCTCAGTTCAATGGTGAGGAACTTACCGAGCAACTGCTCGCATAGGTAGGGCACTACCGTTGCCACGCACAAGGTGGCGCCAACCAGGAATGTCGAGCCTGTAGTCTCCAGGCCGAACCAGACCATGGCGATCACGATCGCCATGTCCAGACCGGTGAACAGGGTGACGATGGAGTAAAACGCAGTGAGCGATGATTTGTTTTTCATGAAAGCCCAGCGCCGTAGCGTGAAGGTTTGAATAACGTTGTGCAGTATTCGGCGTCACCGATAACGGCGCTGATTTGATCCCTTACACGAACGATTGGCAGTGATGTTTTTTCCAGATTGCAGATGCTGTAGGCGTTGGCATGCCAGGGGCAAATCAGTCTTTGACCGTCCTCTGCCATTTCAGCCAGATGTAGCGGGCCGCCGCGATGGGGGCAGGTAGTTGGCAGCATCTGCGTCGAACACGCCTGCTGTCTGAGGAAGTAGATTTTTTCTTCTACTACTACATAGCAGGCCTGGTTGAGATTCAGTTCTACGGATTTCATTGGACTGCACGCTCAAACGGCGGTGACGTTGTATGTGCAGGACGGGCTCACTATGCAGGTGCCGTGCAGCATTCCTTTTGGAATCACAACGCCCTCTCCGGCCCTGAGACGCACGATCAAGTCGGGGCTGGCGACAAAGTCCAACTCACCTGATTCGACCCAGAAAAGTTCATCGTTAGAGTGCGTGTGCAAGACGGAAAGCTCATGTGCTTGCTCAGTAATTTTTAAGTCTACTGGTTGCTTTCCATGAAGGGTTGCTGCTTGTGCACGGTATTCATTCAAATCGTCATGCCATTTGATATGGGCATAGAGTTCTTCGTCGGCGATATCCTGAAGGAGCTTGAATTCTTCAAAGCCCCGAATTAAATCTGGAATTATTCTGTTGCCGAAGCTTTCTATCATGGGAGCTATCAGGCGCTTCAGAGCCATTCGTCCGTGATGTATATCGATGTGCGAATGTTCGTCAAAGTATTCAGTAGAGACTGAGCCATTGAAAATAGTTCGAATGGCGTCTGATTGATGGCGGGTTGTCAGGGCTAATGAGGCTTCAGTGTAGTACATCGCGCCTATATAGCGAAAAAACTCACTGTGGTTTGCTGAGACATAGTGGAAGTAGTTTGTAAGGGAAAGGGCGCTGGCGGTATAAAATTGCCAATAGTAGTGTGGGTGATGTGACATGCCCATGTCTTTCAGCATGTTTTCAAATAGGGTGCTGTGTTTTTTCTTGTCGATGCCATAGCCGTACTCATCTATTAATATTTTGAACAGCTCGCTTGTATATTGGCCGCCGTTACCCAGTACGTTACGTTCCATAGCAGAAGCTTCACTTAGAAAATCACCCGCGCATTGGATCATAAAAAACCTGGCGGCACGCTCTGGTTGGCGACTGCCTGTGAGTACCTTGTAAAGTTTGGACTCGCTTCGCGCGATAGCGTCCAATACCTTATCGGTATGAGCAATAAAGGATTCCGTGCACCAAGGGCCATTGACATGGATTTCGTGCTTAAGCCAGTTGTATAGGTAGTGCTCTAGCAGTGGACGTATGGTTTTGCCGTTGGCGGTATGGGTAGGGTCATAAAAATCTTTGAATTCGTTAAAATCAAATGGCGCAGGGGGCTTGGGCAAGAAGACCATATCTTGTTCGTAAATATTAAATAATAAACGTTGCGCCAGCAGATGTTGACTGTGTGAAAGCTCATCGATTGTCAGGCAAGTGTTGATGATGGTGTCTGTCGTGTCTTGAGGTCGCAAGGGGCGTTGGTAAGGTGTGCTGGTGAAAAAGCTGCAAGGTTGTGCAAACGCGCTGGCTTTTGAATAGTTGATCAGCGTTTGAAGTTTCAGCACGGATGAAGAGTGCTCGGTTTTATCCGATTTATTCTTATTTAATAGCATGACAAATACCTGTCATTGGGGCTTTCGATGAGTCGATACTATAGGCTTGTTTTTTTGTACGACAGATTAGAGTTGTGCACATCAGTAGTGAAAATTACTAAAGTCGTAGGTGAATTTCCTATGTGGGATTACTAGGTGGATTGTTGAACGTGGGCGAGCTGCTACGGATCGTCCGTGTTCATTATCAAGTTCGAATAAACCGATTAAGGGCTCTGAAATAATTTTTTCAAATTCATCCCAGAACCAATGTTGGAGAATTAAGTAGCGACGGCTAACTGCGCCACCAAAAACTCAATAAACGCCCGCGTCTTCTGCGGCACCCTGCGCGCCGACGAATACACCGCGTTCACCGTAATTGCCGGTGCCTGCCATTCGCACAGCACCGGCACCAAGCGGCCAGCGGCCAGGGCTTGTTCGACGATAAAGTCCGGCAACAGCGCAATGCCCATCCCGGCTTCGGCGGCCTGGGCCAGCAGGTCACCGTTGTTGGCGTGCAAGGGGCCGGTGACGTTGACGCGCTGGGTGTCCTTGCCGTTGCTCAGTTGCAGGCTCACGCCGCTTTGCAGGTAGCCGTAGTTCAAGCACTGATGCTGGCGCAGGTCCTGCGGCACTTGCGGCGTGCCAGCACGTTCCAGGTAGGCGGGCGAGGCGACCATGATGCGCGGCGCGGGCGCCAGTTGGCGGGCGATCATGGTGGAGTCCGGCAGGCTGGCGATGCGGATGGTCACGTCGAAGCCGCCGCGCACCGGGTCCACTTGCTGATCGCTGAGCACCAGTTGCAACTCGATGTTGGGGTGTTGCTCGTGGAACAGCGGAATCAGCCGCCCCAGCCGATGCAAACCGAACGACATCGGTGCATTCACCCGCAGCACACCGCGTAACTCACCGATACCGTCCCGCGCCCGCTGCTCGGCTTCGTCCAGGGCGGCGATCACTTCCCGTGCGGCTTCGAAGTACTCGGCGCCAGCCTCGGTCAAATGCAGGCTGCGGGTGGTGCGCTGCAACAGCTGCACACCGATGGCGTCTTCCAGTGCCTGGATCTGTTTACTCACTTTTGAACGTGGCACGTCCATCGCGCGGGCCGCGGCGGCGAAGCCGTTTTCGCCGACGGTGACGACGAACGCACGCATGCACTCGATGCGGTCCATGACTGTCCCTTTTTTGGAATTAATGAATCCATATTTTAGGTAATTGTATCGATATTGGCCAGCCCGTAAAGTTACTTCCAAGCCGCCAGCAACGCTGGAAGCAACTAAAAACCAACTCATTAAAGGGAAGTCACCATGTCCAATCGCGAATTGCTCAACCCATCCAACTCCACCCTGATCCTGATCGACCACCAGCCACAGATGTCCTTTGGCGTGCAGTCCATCGACCGCCAGACCCTGAAGAACAACACCGTGGCCCTGGCCAAGGCGGCCAAGATCTTCAACGTGCCGACCATCTTCACTTCGGTGGAAACCAAAAGCTTCAGCGGCTACATCTGGCCAGAACTGCTCAGCGTGTTCCCCGACCAACAGCCGATCGAGCGCACCTCGATGAACTCCTGGGAAGACCAGGCACTGGTCGCCGCCGTGAAAGCCACCGGCCGCAAGAAACTGATCATGGCCGCGCTGTGGACCGAGGTCTGCCTGAACTTCCCGGCCCTGGAAGCCCTGGCCGAAGGCTACGAGGTGTACATCGTCACCGACGCTTCTGGCGGCACCACCAAGGAAGCCCATGACATGTCGATCCAGCGCATGATCCAAGCCGGCGCGGTACCGGTGACCTGGCAGCAAGTGCTGCTCGAATACCAGCGCGACTGGGCACACAAAGAAACCTACGACGCAGTGATGGACCTGGTACGCGAGCACAGCGGCGCCTACGGCATGGGTGTGGACTACGCCTACACCATGGTGCATGGCGCGCCACAGCGTCAGGTCAAGTAACTACCTTGGAGGCCACAGCCCTTGGGCTGTGGCTTTTTTTTGCGCTTTTTTCGATAGGTTTGCGCCATGACAACCGCCACCGCCCGCTCCCCATGGAGCCCGTTGAAACACTCGATCTTCCGTGGACTCTGGCTTGCCAGCATCGCTTCGAACATCGGCACTTGGATGCACGAAGTCGGCGCCGGTTGGTTGATGACCTCGCTGTCGGCCAACCCGATGACCGTCGCCTTGGTGCAAGTGGCCAGCGCGGCGCCGATGTTCCTGCTGGCGCTGCCGGCGGGCGCGCTGGCGGATATCGTCGACAAGCGTCGCTACCTGCTGATGGTGCAGGCATGGATGGCCACCGTGGCGTTGCTGCTGGCGGTGTTGACCTTGAGCGGGATGATGACGGTGCCGCTGTTGCTGCTATTAACTCTGGGCATGGGCGTTGGCACGGCGTTGATGATGCCAGCATGGTCTTCGCTGACACCGGAACTGGTCCCGGCTGACGAGGTGCCGTCGGCCATCGCCCTGAGCAGCGTAGGCACCAACCTGGCCCGTGCCGTGGGCCCGGCAATCGCGGGGGTGTTGGTAAGCCTGGTGGGGCCATGGGCCACTTTCGCCGTGAATGCGTTGTCGTTCTTTGCGGTGATTTCGGTGCTGTGCCTGTGGCGCCGTGAAACCCAAGTGGCGGTGCTGCCAGCGGAGCGGCTGTTCAGCGCGGTGCGCGTGGGCTGGCGTTATGCGCGCAGTTCGCGGCCGTTGCAGCGGGTGCTGGTGCGTACGCTGGCGTTCTTCTTTGGCGCGAGCGCCGGGATGTCGTTGTTGCCGCTGATTGTGCGCGGTGAGTTACACGGCAGTGCTGCGCAGTTTGGCGTGTTGCTGGGCAGTGTGGGCATCGGTGCGGTGCTCGGCGCGATGGTGCTGCCTCGCTTGCGCCAGGCGCTGTCCGTGGACAAGTTGGTGGCCATTGCCAGTTTGATCTACGCCCTGGTGCTGTTTGCCCTGGCTTGGGTGCGGGACTTCTATCTGTTGGTCCCGGTGATGCTGATCAGCGGCGCGGCGTGGATCGCGGTGTTGTCCAGCTTTCAGGTGGCGGCGCAGACCTCGGTTCCGGCCTGGGTGCGGGCACGGGCGCTGGCGGTGTATATCTTGATGTTTTTCGGCTCGATGGCCGTGGGCGGTTTGCTCTGGGGTTGGGTCGCCAGCCACAGTTCCATGAGTCAGGCGTTGAGCGCGGCAGGTTCGGTGTTGGTGCTCGGTGTGTTGCTGACGTGGCGCGTGGCCCTACCGCAACGCAAGGCCGAAGACCTGGCACCTTCATTGCACTGGCCGCAACCGCTGCTGGCAGAAGGACAGGACCAGGAGCGCGGCCCGGTAATGGTGACGTTGGAATACGACATCCACCCGCAGCATATCCAAGACTTCATCCAAGCCATGAGCCCGGTGCGCCGCATGCGCCAACGCAACGGCTCGTTTTCCTGGAGCCTGGTGCAAGACAGCGAAAACCCGCGCCGCTGGTGTGAAGTGTTCTACGACGAATCCTGGCTCGGTCATCTGCGCCACCACCAGCGCGTGACCCGTGCTGAACTGAAGATTGAAGCGGCGGCGCGGCGGTATCAGACCGAGGGGGTGGCGATTGGAATTCGGCATTTTTTGCCGGGTTAATGCAAAGGCACAGCCTGGAAAACCTAATCGCCAGAAACGAGGAGGCCCCGCAGAGCGGGGCCGTCACATAACCTAGTCTCATCACCGTTTCGTGTAGCGCGGGAGTGGAGGTTCCTAGGGCTGCCGGGGCAGATTACCACCTTCGCTTTTCAGGTCAACCCCTCGCATGCGGCTTAATAATTTGGCAACAGTCTGTTGCTTTGGAGCAGGAAACCCTGCCTGTACCATCGCTCGCGCTTGTGACATTTCCTGGCGTCGAAAGGAGCTCGCGCATAGATGGTCTGGCATACGCTGGAGGCAAAGCTCTCCACTCCAAGAATGCGCCGTTATCTCAAGGGGCATAAGGGCAATCGAGATCACGCAGCGGCGGCTTATGTGCACAACATGCGGATCGCAGAGTCCCTGGTCTCTATTTTTCACGTGCTTGAGGTCGGTTTGCGTAACGCTATCCAGCGCGAAATGGTGCGTGAATATCAGCGTGACGACTGGTACGAAGCATTCAGGACCAACACTAACGCAGAGCTTCGCGCAAGCTATCAAAAAGTGGACGACGCACGTGCCGCTCTCAGGAAAAGAGGTGTGCATCCTGGCTCGGACGAGATCACTGCCGAGCTGAGCTTTGGCTTTTGGACTTCGTTGTTCAATCGCAAGGCATTCCCGGCCGTTTCAAAACCTCTGATGAAGGTGTTTTTCAACTGTCCTAGAACCCCCAAAAAGGCGGACATTATTCGCAGTCGTTTGAATAAGGCGAGGGACCTACGAAATCGTTGCTTCCATCACGAACCGCTCTTGTGGCAACCCCTTTTCGACCTGCATCGGGATATCACTGAAATCGTGCAATGGATCGATCCAAATCTGTGTGCCTGGATCAAAAGCCATGATCGACTCCCAGCCGCTTTGGTGGATTGGAAGCGATGGAAGGAGTCTGCAACCCACGCCACCGCCCGGCCATCTACTGAAACGGCAGCTGGTTGAGCGTCCATCGCTGCCGGGTTAGCGCAATGTCAGCGGATACTCGATCACCACATACACCCGGTCAATATCGTCACCGGCCTGAGCCGTATTGGCGCGATGGCTGACATGGGACAACTGCACCGACAGATCCTTGGCTGGGCCGGATTGCACCACGTAGTGCAGGTCGATATCGCGCTCCCAGTGGCGGCCGCCGCGACCTTGCTGGAGTTGATACGTACCGTCCTGTGGCGCGTGGGTGCCGTCGATGCCACGGCCGGTGACGTAGCGGGTCATGAACTTCAAGCCGGGAATGCCGAAGGTGGCGAGATTCAGGTCATAGCGAAGCTGCCACGAGCTTTCGCCGGGGCCGTTGAAGTCGGCGTACTTGATCGAGTTGGCAAGGTAGATGGAGTCGCCGCCAACGAAGTCGAACGGCGTATTGCCGTTGATCTTCTGATGCGCCAGGGTCAGCGACTGCGCGGCGAAGCTGTATTTGCCCGCCAGGCTGTAGGCGGTGTTGGCGATGGCGCCGGCCTCGGCGCGGCCCTGGTCTTGGGTGCGGTAGATATTGCTGTCCAACATCCAATTGGTCGGTGACCAGTGCAGGTTGGCGTAGTACTGGCGCCAGGTGTCGCTCAATTGCGAGGTGTATAGCGCACCGCCCACAGGTTGGCCTTCAAAGAACTGCCCGCCGATAAAGTCGATGGCGCCGCTACGGGTGCTGGCGCCGTAGCCGCTGAAATCGCCGTGGCCGCTGGAGGTGTCCTGGTTCTTGAAGGCGGTGAAGTGGCCTGCCTGCCAATGCAGGGCGTCGATCTCGCGGCTGTCCAGCAACAGGCCGGTGGCGTATTCGGGTTGCAGGCGTTTGTCGGAGGTATCGAACACCGGGGTTTCGACGGTCATTTCGCCCACCGACAAGGTGGTTTTGGATGCCCGTAACTTGAGCGCGCCACCGGCGCTGGAGTAATCCCGTTCGCTGCGACCGTCGCTGTCCACGGGCAACAGCCCTGTGCCGGAATGGCCCTTGCCACCGTCGAGTTTCAGGCCGACAAAGGCGTGGGCGTCGACACCAATGCCAAGGGTGCCGGGGGTGAAGCCTGAGGCGAAGTTGGCAATGAAGCCTTGGGCCCATTCCTCCTTGTGCGGCTTGTTTGAGGGGGAGCGCGCTTTGTTGTCGAGGTAGAAGTTGCGGCTGAGGACGTCGAGGGTTGAGTCCTCGATCAGGCCTGCTGCCAGCACGCTGTTACAGGTGCCGGTCAGCAAAAGTGAAAGCAGGGTTGGAGCGCGCATCGGCGTTGCCTCAAAGGATTTCCAATGAGGCAAGCGTCGCGGTTTTTTTAGCACAGCGATTGAACATCTGTGCTCAATCGCTCTAGATCGCGGCTCTTTGCGGCTCAGGCAGGTGGCTGGCGCCCAGTACGGCAGGCAACACACCGGCGCGCAGGTCATTGCCGCTCGGTTGCTGGTACAGGCTCAAGCCAAATTCCGGCAGCACCGCCAGCAGGTAATCGAAGATATCGCCCTGGATGCGTTCGTAATCGGCCCACGCGGTGGTGCGGGTGAAGCAGTAGATCTCCAGCGGCACGCCTTGGGCGGTGGTTTGCATCTGGCGCACCATGCAGGTCATGTTCGGCTGGATGTCCGGGTGGCTTTTCAGGTACGCCAGGGCGTAGGCGCGGAACGTGCCGAGGTTGGTCATGCGGCGGCGGTTGGCCGACAGCTGCGCGCTGTGGCCCTGCGCTTCGTTCCAGGCCTTGAGCTCGGCCTGCTTGCGCCCGATGTAGTCGGTGAGCAGGTGCACTTGGGTCATGCGCACTTCTTCATCGTCGCGCAGGAAACGCACGCCGCTGGCGTCGATAAACAGGCTGCGCTTGATCCGTCGACCGCCCGAGGCCTGCATGCCGCGCCAGTTCTTGAACGACTCGGACATCAGGCGCCAGGTGGGGATGGAGACGATGGTCTTGTCAAAGTTCTGCACCTTGACCGTGTGCAGGGTGATGTCCACCACATCGCCATCGGCACCGACCTGGGGCATTTCGATCCAGTCGCCGACCCGCAGCATGTCGTTGCTGGTCAGTTGCACGCTGGCGACGAACGACAGCAGGGTGTCCTTGTACACCAACAGAATCACTGCCGACATGGCGCCCAGGCCCGAAAGAAGCAGCAACGGCGAACGGTCGATCAAGGTGGCGACGATGATGATCGCGCCAAACACGAACAGCACCATCTTAGCCAACTGCACATAGCCCTTGATCGAGCGGGTGCGTGCGTGTTCGGTGCGGGCGTAGATGTCCAGCAGGGCGTTGAGCAGGGCGCTGATGGCCAGCACCAGGAACAGGATGGTGATCGCCAGGGCGACGTTGCCGATGAACAGGATCGCGGTCTTGCTCAGGTCTGGCACCAGGTACAGGCCGAACTGGATCACCAGCGACGGCGTCATCTGGGCCAGGCGATGGAAGACTTTGTTGTGCCGCAGGTCATTGAGCCAATGCAGGGCTGGCTGGCGGCCGAGCAATTTGACGGCGTGGAGGATGAGGTAACGCGCCACCCGTCCGAGCAGCAGGGCCACCACCAGTAACACCAGCAAACCGAGGCTGGCGTGCAGCAGCGGATGTTCATCGAGGGCGCCCCAGAGGTCCTGGGCGTTGAGCCAGAGCTGTTTGATATCCATGGGTGAAACCGATTCTTCTGTAAGACAAGACGGGGCGATTAGAGCATTGAAGTGCTACAAAGTTGGCCTCTTGGACAAAAGTGCTGACAAAAAAGCAGCTGATTAGCACCGTTCGCGTAAAGAAACTCGGTTTGGACGCCCGAAACCGTTACCCTATGCAGCTGATATTTTGTATTTCTTCGAGGTAGCACCCGTGTTTTCCCAATTCGCCCTGCACGAACGCCTGCTCAAAGCCGTGGCCGAGCTTAAATTTGTCGAGCCTACGCCTGTGCAAGCAGCGGCCATCCCGCTCGCGCTCGAAGGGCGTGACCTGCGGGTGACAGCTCAAACCGGTAGCGGCAAGACCGCCGCTTTCGTCTTGCCGGTGCTGAACCGCCTGATCGGCCCGGCCAAGGTTCGCGTCAGCATCAAGACCCTGATCCTGCTGCCAACCCGCGAGCTGGCCCAGCAGACCCTGAAGGAAGTGGAGCGCTTCTCGCAGTTCACCTTCATCAAGTCCGGCATTATTACCGGCGGCGAAGACTTCAAGGTCCAGGCCGCCATGCTGCGCAAGGTGCCGGACATCCTGATCGGCACCCCAGGCCGCATGATCGAGCAACTCAACGCCGGCAACCTCGACCTCAAGGAAGTCGAAGTGCTGGTGCTGGACGAAGCCGACCGCATGCTCGACATGGGCTTTGCCGACGACGTACAGCGCTTGGTGGGCGAATGTGTCAACCGCCAACAGACCATGCTGTTCTCCGCCACCACCGGCGGTTCGACCCTGCGCGACATGGTTGCCAAGGTGCTGAACAACCCTGAGCACTTGCAGGTCAACAACGTCAGCGACCTGAACGCCACCACGCGTCAGCAAATCGTCACCGCTGACCACAATGTGCACAAAGAGCAGATCCTCAACTGGCTGTTGGCCAACGAGACCTATCAGAAGGCCATCGTGTTCACCAACACCCGTGCCGCCGCCGACCGCATCTACGGCCGCCTGGTGGCCCAGGAATACAAGGCGTTCGTGCTGCACGGCGAAAAAGACCAGAAGGACCGCAAGCTGGCCATCGACCGCCTTAAGGCCGGCGGCGTGAAGATCCTGGTAGCCACCGACGTCGCCGCTCGCGGCCTGGACGTGGACGGCCTGGACCTGGTGATCAACTTCGACATGCCCCGCAGCGGCGACGAATATGTGCACCGTATCGGCCGTACCGGGCGTGCCGGAAACGATGGCCTGGCCATCTCGCTGATCTGCCACGGCGACTGGAACCTGATGTCGAGTATCGAGCGCTACCTCAAGCAGTCGTTCGAGCGCCGCACCATCAAGGAAGTCAAAGGCACCTACACCGGGCCGAAGAAGGTCAAGGCATCCGGCAAGGCCGTTGGCGTGAAGAAGAAAAAGACCGACGCCAAGGGCGACAAGAAGAAAACCGGCGCCAAGTCGCCAACCAAGCGCAAGATCGCCAACCGTCCGAAGACCGACAACCTGTCGCTCGTCAGCAAAGACGGCATGGCCCCGCTCAAGCGCCGCAAGCCAGAAGCACCGGCTGCTGAGTAAATCGTGGGCACAAAAAAACCGGACATATGTCCGGTTTTTTTGCCTTTAACTTTTGGCTTTCACGGCAGCTTCGTCCAGGTCTTTAAGGCGCTGCTCGATCAACTGGCACTTGTCGGGCAAATCAGCAGAGGCGGTATCTACATCCATCTTACGCAGCTCTTCATTGATCTCTTTGGCTTTGTCCGGGTTGTGCTCGGTGACGCTCTTGACCTTCTCGGCCAGCTGTTCACGTTTTTGTGTGGCCTGTTCCGGAGTGCAGGCCCACGCGGGCAGGGCGCTCAGCAAGGTGGCGGCGATGGCCAGGTTCAATAGGGTTTTCATGGTAGGACCTCCTTGGCGGTTATACGCAGTTGAGGGCGCGAGCGTCTGGAAAGTTCAGAGAACTCACGCCCGTCAGTCAGGCTGAACGGCGACTCACGAGGCGTGTCCCATTTTCAGACGGGCTACTTTCCTTTGGCCTGCAGGAGGAATCAGGATGACGACTTACAACTGGGATCTGATCGAGCGTTTGCTGCACGAAGTGCAGAACGGTGAGGGCAGTTTCGCACCGCGCAAATATGCCGAGCAGGAAGCGGCCGAGAAGGCCACGGCGGGCGAGTCCACCGGGAATCTGGATACGTTGAAAAAGACGGCTGCGGATTATGAGGCGCTGTTATTTAAGCGCGGGTTTATCGAAACGCGGCCTGAAAAGGAGGGTGGCAATGGTGAGAATTTCATCCTTACTCCGCTTGGGGCACAGCTGCTGGCGCTGATCGACAGTTCGATCCCTGGCAATGACCATCCGCGTCAGGTGTTGGATGAGCAGGCGGATGCGCTGGACCCGGCGACGTTTGCCGAGGTGGCCTCAAAGGCTCAAATTGCCTGATCGTGACTGTGAAGATTCAATGTGGGAGGGGCCGCAGTGAAAGCCATCGAAGCCAATCAGGCGAAGGTTGCTCAGATCGATGGTGAATGAGGATATGCGGGGGTGAGCCATTTGAAATGTGCGGAAAAAGTAGCGGAGTTTAGGACGAATGGTAGCACCATGCGGTTCCCTAAATCCCGGCTTCGTGATGGCGAGCGATGGTCGTTGAGGGCATTTTAATGTAAAAAAAGGCCCCCTTTGGGGCCTTTTTAAAAGGTTTTGACTAGCGAGCTCAATAGAAGATCCCGAACAAGTCGCCTTGGTCTACGAATTGACGCGAGTCGCGTAAAATTTGCTCCAGAAGGACGGGTCGCGCGACGCTTTCTTGGCGTACCAAGGATCGGAGAAGTATGCATCTCTTAAACGTAGTGATCCCCGCGCTCGCCTTTCCGCTTCCTGCAAGGTTATCACTCCAGCGTCCAAAAACTGGCTCCAATAGCTGTCCGCCTTCAGAATGGCAGAAGGTTTTTGCGTGGAAGTCGTAATGGGCATGAGCCACCTCCGGCACTACGTTTTCTAGGGATACAATTACAGTGTCAATCATGCATCGGATGTTGTCCAGCGTCTGTCCCCTGACCCAAGTCAGTGGGGGAACGCCTAAGCTATCACAACCATTGATTTGGTCTGGGTGAGGAGCTATATGATCTGTACTGCCGTACTTAATCGCTGAGCATAACATATTGTCGAGGCGCCTTCGAAGCGCCAGATCGGACAGTCCGTCGGGATCTCCGACGAAGACGCGGTTAGTGTTGTAAGCGAAGGTGGCTACGCCTGCATAGATAGCAGAACCACCGAGACCAGGGCTGCTTTCGGAGACATCAAGCCAGGTCTCAATTGCATTGACATAAACGTTAAAAAAAATGTCTCTCTGAGTTGTTGTGTAGGCAAAATCGAAACGGTGCGTATCTGGCCTGTCTTCGACGTCGTAGACGTTTTCGAGGGTTGATCCAGGCATGAATCGCTCCATGATCTCCTTGATATTTCTTCCATCGGTTCTCGGGTTGAAGAACAGATCTTCTTCCTTCGCGAGCTCTAGAATCCACTTCACCGCAAACGAGCCGTTTTCAATATCAACCATTTCCAACACGCTTATCCGACCAAGGTAAATGCTCATTAGGCTTCAGAACGCCCTAACTGCGGGGCCCTTGCTTTTACTCCATAGTCCTATGTCGGCATCCAGAGTGAAAGTTTTCAGGGATGATAATGGCAAGCCGGTGGTAAGTGGGAAGACTTTGGACGTTCGCTTACGGTTGGTCTGAACATCACGTTTACGAGGGGGCGCCGGGAGATGCGTAGGGTGGGTCTTGCTTGTGAATGATTGAACGCTGTTCGAACTGCTATCACAGAGCAGTGCGTAGGGCTTCCATTTATATTTAGTAGGAGTGTTTATACGCAAAAAACCATGTGAGCACTGGGCTGGCGCTGCCTATCCGTAAGCGAACGGTGAACACGCCTACCGATCTCCCAAATTAAGGGCGATGGTGTCCGCCTATTTTTAAGCGGACGCGATAGCCCTTAAATGCGCCAACGAAGCTCT
>NZ_JBKFTO010000016.1:0-141240 GCF_050432925.1 Pseudomonas sp. 18175
GCGAGCGCGAGCCTGTGAATAAACAAGTCACTTGAGATCTGACGCGACAACTACGTTGACACACACCGCTCTTTTCCAAAAGTGACCCGCCGTAAGGGCGGAACCCATATCAGCCTTAACCTAAACAATGGATATGTACTCCGACCAAACCCCTCTAGCGCCTAACACATAGCCATCGGGAGCAAGCCCCCTCCCACATGTTGACCCAGTGAAGCCCTCAGGATCTGTTTGGCAATTGCCCCCCAGCCAATCCAAAATGAAGCTTTCATGACAAAAGTTCGGTAGCTCCCGCCCATCCCCGTCTTGCCTATGTAACGCGCTGGATACGATCAAAAGTCGTCTCCGCAGCCGTCAGCAGGACGCCAGGAGTGGGGCAAATGGGAACTATGGAACGTTACTCGAAAGTCGGCATGCAGGAGCTCGATCAGCGCCTGTCAAAGATCGTCGAAGCCGCGCGCAAGAAGCCGGTTTCGGTATACCGCTACGGCGCGCCGTGGGTGTGGATCGTCTCCCAGGAAGACTGGCAGGGCGCCCTGAAGGAAGTCTCCAGCTACATCCCGGCGGGGCATTCGCTGGTGTTGTTGCGCCCACAG
The DNA here is from genome assembly GCF_050432925.1 of Pseudomonas sp. 18175. Taxonomy (NCBI): domain Bacteria; kingdom Pseudomonadati; phylum Pseudomonadota; class Gammaproteobacteria; order Pseudomonadales; family Pseudomonadaceae; genus Pseudomonas; species Pseudomonas sp. 18175. The sequence continues at coordinate 594 of NZ_JBKFTO010000016.1, forward strand.
ATCGACGAGGTGCTCGACCAGCATCGCGACTGGTTGATGGCCGAGCCCGGCATGTTGATCGCGCCCCACACCCTGGTGCACATCCTGCTGTTGCAACTGCTGTATTCGGTACCCAGCGAACAGCAACTGCATGAACAGCTCAACTACAACCTGCTGTTTCGCTGGTTCGTCGGCCTGGACCTGAACCAGAAGGTCTGGAGCATCCACGTGCTGACCCGCGACATCGCCACGCTGCTGGGCAGCCCGCGTGCGGTGCAACTCATCCAGAAAATCATCGGTGAAGTGTTTTGTGGCGCCTTGCTGCACATGCCGGAGTTCTCGCTGAACTTCGCCTTGCTGCACACCTGGCTGGCCCGGCACAGCCATCTTTCGACAACCGGCAATTGAGCAGGCCAGACGCCGTGTACACGGCGATGGCGCAAAAACTTAGGAAATCAGGGGGCGGTGTGGAGCATCTGTTCAAGTCAACGCTGGCGCTGTGCTGCCTGACGCTGTGGGCTTCATCCCACACTGCGCAGGCCGACGAAGAGGGCGCGGCACGCCGGGTAGACGTCAATGAGTACTTTGTGCGCGGCAATACCGTGCTGGATGCGGCGGCCATCGAAGAAGCGGTGTACCCGTTCCTGGGCCCGCAGAAGACCTTAGGCGATATCGAAGGCGCCCGTGACGCGTTGCAAAAAATCTACCAGGCGCGGGGCTACCAGTCGGTGTTTGTCGAGCTGCCGGAGCAGAAGGTTGATGACGGCATCGTCTACCTGCAAGTCAGCGAAACCAAGGTGGGGCGTGTGCGCGTGGTGGGCGCCAAGCATTACTCGCCGGTGGAAATCCGCGACGAAGTACCGGGGCTCAAGGAAGGCGCGGTGCCGGACTTCAATAGCGTGCAAACCCAGTTGGCTGGGCTCAACCGCGGTGTCGGCCGGCAGGTCACGCCGCTGGTGCGCGAAGGCCAGCGCGCCGGCACCATGGACGTGGATTTGCAGGTGGAAGACCAGAACCCCTGGCACGCCAGCCTCGGCCTGAACAACGACTACAGCGCCGACACCGAAAAACTGCGCTCGGTCGCCACCCTCGGCTACGACAACCTCTGGCAACTGGGCCACAGCATTTCCCTGACCTACTTCACCGCGCCCCAGGACAGCAACAACGCCAAGGTGTGGTCCGGCTCCTACAGCGCGCCGCTGGATGAGCGCTGGACCTTGCAGTTCTCCGGCTACCAGTCCGACAGCAACATCGCCACCGTGGGCGGCAGCAACGTGTTGGGCAAGGGCCATTCCTACGGTGTGTCGGCGATCTACAGCCTGCCGGCTGCTGGCAACTGGAGTAACTCGTTCTCCTTTGGCATCGACTTCAAAGACTTTGAAGAACAGTTGAAGTTCGGCTCCAGCAACGACCAGGTGCCACTCAAATACGCACCGTTCACCCTGGGCTACAACGGCTATCGCTACACCGAGCAATCCCAACTGGGCCTGGGCCTGAACCTGGTGGTGGGCACCCGTGCGTTCTTTGGCTACGGCAGCGACGCCGACGAGTTCGACTACAAGCGCTACAAGGCCAGCGCCAGTTTTGCGGTGCTCAAGGGCGACCTCAATTACACCTACACCTTCGCCAACGACTGGCAGTCGGCCTCCAAGGGCGCGTTCCAGTTGGCTTCGGGACCACTGGTGTCCAACGAGCAATATTCCGCCGGCGGCGCCACCTCGATACGCGGTTACCTCGCGGCGGAACGTACGGGGGACGAGGGTTACTTGCTCTCCCAGGAATTGCGCACGCCCTCGGTGGCCAAGTACCTGGGCAGTTATGTGAAGGAGTGGCGTTTCTACGCCTTTGCCGAAGGCGCACGCCTGCGCCTGCATGACCCACTGCCCGAGCAGGAAGACGAATACAGCCTGGCCAGTGTCGGCCTGGGCACCCGCGCCAGTTTGAGCCAATGGTTGTCCGGCAGCCTGGATTGGGGTTACCCGCTGCTCGATGGACCGAACACCCAGAAACAGGACGCGCGACTGCACTTCAGTGTGCAAGCGACTTTCTGACTTTTTCTTCCGGAGACTTCACCCATGCAACGCCTATTCCTGAGCCTGTTGATCTGCCTGGGCTTCACGCTCCCGGCCACCGCCCATGCCTGGTGGCAAGACGACTGGCACTACCGCAAACAGATCACCGTGGACACCACCGCCCAAGGCGCCGCGATCAACCAGGCTTTGGGCCGCACCGCGCTGCTGGTGCGCCTGCACACCGGTAATTTCACCTTTGATGGGGTCAAGGACGACGGCGCCGACCTGCGCTTTGTGAGTGCCGACGACAAGACCGTGTTCAACCACCAGATCGAAAGCTTCGACCCGCTGATGGGCATGGCCTTGATCTGGGTGGATGTGCCTAAGGTCGAAGGCGCCCAGCGCCAGGACCTGTGGATGTACTACGGCAACCAGAAGGCCCCGGCCACCAGTAACGGCCAGTTGGCGTTCGACCCGAGCTACACCGCGCTGTATCACTTTGACGGTGCCAACGGCACGCCGCCACGGGACACCACGGCCTACGCCAACACCGCGCTCAATGCCACCGGCGCGAGCATTGATGGGGTGATCGGCCGCGCCTTGCAGTTTGGCGGCCAGGCCCTGATGTTGCCGGCCAGCCCGTCGTTGCAACATGCCGCCGGTGGTGCGTTCACCTTCAGCGCCTGGCTGCGCCTGGACCAGGCCAGTGGCGAGCAAGTGGTACTGGCCCGTCGCGACGGCCCCCACAGCCTGCTGCTGGGGCTGAACCAGGGCACGCCGTTTGTGGAAGTCGACGGCCAGCGCGCCGTGTCGAACCAGCCGCTGAACCCTGGCCAATGGCAGCACCTGGCGTTCACCGCCGAGGGTGAAAAAATCGCGCTGTATGTGAACGGCCGCGAAACCGCCAACCTGGCCGTGGCGTTGCCGGCGTTCAATTCCCAACTCGCCGTGGGCGCCGACCAGCCGGACGCGGGCAGCACGCACCTGCCATTTGCCGGGGCCATGGATGAACTGCGTCTGTCCAAGGTCGCACGCCCGGCCACCTTACTGCTGGCCGATGCCAGTGCCCAAGGCGCCGAGTCGAAACTGGTGGCCTACGGGGTGGATGAAGAACAGTCCGGCTTTGGTTTCGGCAGCCTGGGCTTCTTGCTCAATGCTGTGCCGGTGGACGCCTGGGTGATCATCCTGGTGCTGGTGGCGATGATGTTCCAGTCGTGGGTGATCATGCTGCGCAAGAACCGTCAGGTCGGTCGCGTCAGCAGTGCCAACGAGGTGTTCCGCGAACATTTCGCGCAGATCGGCACGCGCTTGGAGATGTACGCCGACGACGCGCAACTGAGCGAACGCCTGACCCATTCGTCGCTGTGGCGCTTGTACCTGGTGGCGGTCAAGGAGATCCGCACCCGTCGCGCCCAAGGGGCGGACACGTCGTCGGTGTCGGCGGCCACCATCGAAGCGATCCGCTGCTCCATGGACGGCGTGCGCACCCGCGAAAACCAGGCCCTCAGTTCCAAACTATCGACCCTGTCCAACGCCATTGCCGGCGGCCCGTATATCGGCCTGCTCGGTACGGTGCTGGGGATCATGGTGGTGTTCCTCGGCACGGCCATGGCCGGTGACGTGAACATCAACGCGATCGCCCCGGGTATGGCGGCAGCCTTGCTGGCCACGGCCATGGGCCTGTTTGTCGCGATCCCGGCACTGTTTGGCTACAACCGCCTGATCACGCGCAACAAGGAAGTGAGTGCGGATATGCGTGTGTTCGTCGACGAGTTCATCACCCGTCTGGCGGAGATGCACGGCGAGAGCCAATCCAGTGAAGCCGCGCACCGCCGCGAGCATCACGCTGCCGTTCCGGCCTGAGGAGAATCGCCATGGCTAGCGTAAATGCCTCCCACGACGATGAAGACGATGCCGCCGTCGACAGCATCAACATCACGCCCCTGGTGGACGTGCTGATGGTGGTGCTGGTGATGTTTATCCTCACCGCCACCGCCCAGGTCTCGGGTATCCAGATTCATCTGCCCAAGGCCAGCGCCTCGGTGTCGTTGTCGGAGGCCAAGACCAAGGCCATCTCCGTCAACGATGGCGGCCAGGTGTTCCTCGATGCTTACCCGGTGACCCTCGGCGAGCTGGAAGAACGCTTGCGTATCGAGAAAGCGCTGAACCCGGACTTCCCGGTGATCGTGCGCGGTGACGCGATGGTGCAGTACCAGAAGGTGATCGAGGTGCTCGATTTACTGCGGCGGCTGGAGCTGTCCCAGGTCGGGCTGGTCACCGGCAAACCGAGCCAGGGCTGAGTCATGACTGCACAGATCCCGATTGCGTCGTTGCCGGTGAAAAAGAAGCCGCCATTGCGCCCGCTCAAGTGGGGCGCAGGCCTGTTGCTGGGCGCGGTGGCGGCCTGGTTTTTATGGCAGTGGGCCAATGACATGAGTGGCATACGCCGCGAAGCGCCGAAGGTGCCGACCATTATTCCATTGCCACCACCGCCGCCACCGCCCCCGGAAAAGCCCAAGGAGCCTGAGCCCCAGGTGGAGGAGAAAGTCCCGGAGCCGGTGCCTACGCCTGAGCCTGAGGAGGTCAAGCCGGCGGAGGAAGCGCCTCCTTCGCCGGCCGATGACTTGGCCAACCCGATGCAGATCGATGGCGATGCCCAGTCCGGCAATGACGGTTTCAACATTGGCGCTGGCAAGGGCGGCGGCATGGCCGGTTCCGGTGGCGGCGGCTTGGGTACTGGCACTTACAAGCAGTACCTGGCGGGCGTGTTCCAGCGCCTGCTGCGTGAAGACCCGGAGCTGCGCAAGAAGGCTTACAGCGTACAGGCGGACTTGTGGTTGAGCGCCGATGGCCAGGTCACCCGTGCGGAGTTGGCCAAGTCCAGCGGCGATGCGCAAACCGATGCCCAGGTGCTGGCCGCGCTGCGTGCGCCCCATGCCACGCAGCGGGTGCCGGCCTCCATCAACATGCCGGTACGCCTGTCCCTCAAGGGCCGTCGCCCGGATTGATCGAACCTTATTTTTGGCAATTTTCTACAGGAGTTGCGTACACATGATTTCCCCCGTGAATCGACTGACCCTGGCGGTTGGCATGGTCATCGCGACCCTGGTCGGCCAGGCGGCAGCAGCCCCGGTCGCGCCCTCGGAAAACGTCACCATCAACCTGATCCGCCTGTTGGTGCAGCAGGGTGTGCTGACCCAAGACACCGCCAACGGGCTGATCGCCCAGGCCGAAAAAGAAGCCTTGCAGGCACGCCAGGCCAACGCCGCGCCGGTGGTTGCCGCAGGCCCCACGGCGGCGCCCGGCGATGTGCGCGTGCAGTACGTGCCGCAGGCGGTGCGCGATCAGATTCGTGACCAGGTGAAGGCCGAAGTCATGGCCACCGCCAAGCAGGAAAATTGGGCCCAGCCCAACACCTTTCCGGACTGGGTCTCCCGCGTGACCTTTGACGGCGATATCCGCCTGCGGGACGAGTCGCGCTATTTCTCGGGCCGCAACGACAACACCATCACCGACTACGCCAAGGTCAACAGTTCGGGCCCTTACGACGTCAACGAAGTCACCAACTTCGAGTTCCCGCCCTTGCTCAACACCCGTGAAGACCGCGAAAACCTGTTCCGCCTGCGTGCACGCCTGGGCATGAAGGCCGTGCTCTCGCCTGAGTGGACCGCCGGCTTTCGCATCGGCACGGGCTCGGACAATAACCCGGTCTCCACCACCCAGACCTTGGGCGGCGGGTTTGGCAAAAAGGACATCTGGCTCGACCAGGGTTACCTGACCTGGAAGGCCACCGACTCCATGAGCCTGACCGGCGGGCGCATGGGCAACCCGTTCTATTCCACCGACATGATGTATTCCAACGACCTGAACTTCGACGGCGTGGCCGCCAACTTCAACCATGCGCTCAACCGCGATTGGGGGTTGTTCGGTACGCTGGGGGCGTTCCCGGTGGAGTACACCTCCGACACCGCCAGCAGCAATGGCCAGGATAAAGAAAGCAGCGACACCAAGTGGCTGTTCGGTGGGCAGATTGGCGCCGACTGGAAGATCAACCCAAGCAACAAGCTCAAGCTTGCCGCTGCCTACTACCAGTTCCAGGACATCGAGGGCAAACGCTCAAGCCCTTGCGAGCCCTACTCGGGTGCCCCCGGCTGCGACACCGATGGCACGCGCCTGGCCTTTATGCAAAAGGGCAACAGCGTGTTCCGCCTGCGCAACATCACGCCGCAGGCGAGCGACCCTGCGCGCACGCCGAACCCGCAGTTCGTCGGCCTGGCTTCCAAGTTCGACGTGCTCGACCTCAACGCGGTGTGGGACAGCGAGTTGCCCAGCGATTTCAAGCTGCGCAGCCAAGCCAACTTCATCCACAACCTGGCCTACGACAAGGGCGAAATGCTCAAGCGCAGCGAAGGCGAGATCGTCAACAACATCAACAGCGACGGCCAGTTTGAAAGTGGCGGTAATGCGCTGATGGTCTCGTTCACCCTCGGCAATGCCCTGGAAATGCGCAAGCGCGGCGACTGGAACGTATTGGCCGGCTACAAGTACATCCAGCCCGACGCCTTGCCGGACGGTTTCAACGATTCCTCGTTCCACCTGGGCGGCACCAACGCCAAGGGTTACTTCATTGGCGGCAGCTACGGCATCGACAAGAACATCTACGCCAGTGCGCGTTGGTTGAGCGCCTCCGAAGTGTACGGCCAGCCGTTTGAAGTGGATGTGATGCAACTGGAACTCAACACGCGCTTCTGATGCGCACAGGAGATGCCACATGAACACGCGAATCTGCGGGCTGCTGTTGTTGTTCCTTGCCACCGGTGCCAGCGCCGAAGGCATGGAGGAACGCCTGCGTACTCAACTGCGCAGCACCACCCAGCAGTTGCAGGCGTTGCAAAGCGAGCAGGCCCAGGCCAGTGCCGCACGTATCGCCGCTGAAACCCAGGCCAAACAGGCCCAGGCGCAAATCAAGCAGTTGACCGCCGAGCTGGAAAAGACCCGTGGCGTGGCCGAGCAAATGGCCGGCCAGCAACAAAGCCTGCACAGCCAGGCGCAAGCCCAGGTGGCGGCGAGCAACGAGCAGATCGGCAAGTTCAAGAAGGCCTACGACGAGCTGTTGGTACTGGCCAAAGGCAAGGAAACCGAGCGTGCGCGCTTGCAGGCACAACTGGCTGAACGTGACACACAAGTGCAGCAATGTTCGGTCAAGAATCAACAGATGTACGGGGTGGCCCAGCAGTTACTCGCGGCCTACGAAAAGATCGATGTGGCCGAGGTGATGAGTATCCGCCAGCCCTTCGCCAGCAGCGCCCGGGTCAAGTTCGAAGAACTGGCTCAAGGCTTTGGCGACGATCTGTACAAGAGCCGTTTCGATGCGCCCCAGGCAACCGCCAATCACTGACACACAGGGAAGAAATCACCATGAGCGAATTGATCACCAGCGTCACCACCCAAAGCCTGACCGAGTTGCTGCAGGAGGCCGGTTACCGGGTTAACCAGACCGAACAGAACGGCATTGTGCAGTTGCTCAGCGCTAGCCAGGGCATCGGGTTTGCCGTGCGTTTCGGTAACCCAGCGGCCGAGCAGGGCAGTTATGTGGACTTCACTTACAGCTGCGCGCTGCGTATCCAGGGCGAGTTGCCTGAGGGCCTGGCCCAGGTGTGGAACGCGTCCCGCCGTTTTGCGCGGTTGTCGGTGCAGGGCGAATTCCTGCTGATGGAAATGGATGTGGTGGTGGCCGGCGTCGGCGCTACGCACCTGCGCAGCCAGTTGGAACTGTGGGATCGGCTGTTGCAGGAGTTCATCGTGTACCTGCGCGAGTACAGCCAGCAGGCCGCGCAATTGCAGGCTCAGACAGCGGTTGAAGCGGTTGGCGAGGAGGCACCTGTACTGTGAAAAAACCTACCCTGATGGTCGGCGCGGGTGCGCTGGCCTTGCTGGTGGTGGCGGTGGGGTTGAGCCTGCGACCGGGCAGCGACCCGGTGGCGGCCCAGCAACCGGCGCCGGTGACCAACCCGCAACTGGCTGGGCCTGCCGTGGCGCGCCTGGGCAACCAGCAGATCGATCTGCCGGAACTGAAAACCGTGCTGGCGGCACTGCCGGCCGAGTCCCGCGAGCAATTGCGCGGCAACCGTGGCGCGCTGGAAACCTGGATTCGCTCCCGATTAGCGCAAAAGGCCGTATTGGAGCAGGCCGATGCCCAGGGCTGGCGCCAGCGCCCGGAGGTGGAGCAACAGACCCGCGCCGCCACCGAGCAGATTGTGTTCCGCGACTACATGCTGTCGGTCAGCCAAGTGCCGGCGGATTATCCCAGCGCTGCCGAGTTGCAGCAGGCCTATGACAGTGGCAAGGCGCAGTGGGTGACGCCGCCGCTGTACCGGGTGAGCCAGATATTCCTCGCGGTCAATGACCCGCAGACGGCTGACGCGGTACGCCGCCAGGCTCAGGAACTGAGTCGCCGTGCCCAGGCTGCACCGGGGGATTTCGCCGCACTGGCCACGCAGTTTTCCCAGGACCCGCAAACCGCTCCCCGTGGTGGTGATTCGGGCATGCAGCCGTTGCAGCAGTTAGTGCCGGAGGTACGTGGGGCGGTATCGCGGCTCAAGGTCGGCGCCGTGTCGGAGGTGGTGCAAAGCGCTGCCGGGTTCCATGTGCTCAAACTCACCGGCCAACAACCGGCACGCACCGCGAGCCTGGATGAATTGCGTGAGCGGCTGACCGAGGCCCTGCGTGCCCAGCGCCAGGAACAGATCGCCAAGGCCTATCTGGAAGGCATGCTCAACACCGCTACCTTGAGTATCGACGGTGCTGAATTGAACAAAGTGCTGGAGTAACAGGCGTCAACCCGCATTGGATGCACAGACCAACAAGACAGGGAGTCTCCCATGGCATTTCTAGAACCGTCTGCCCCCCACGGACCCGCTGCGTATCGCGCGCCGGGCGAAACCTACGACACCTGGCGAGGCCTGGCCCGAGAGATCGACCCGGAAGTGGCGCGCTATTTTATGGTGAGTGCGCGGTGTGGCTGTTTCATGCAGGCGGCGCGCAGTTTGAATATCAAGGCGACGTTGTTGCGCAAACGGCTGGCGCAGTTGGAGGAACACCTGCGCCATTCGCTGTTCACCTACCAGGGCAATGGCCTGGTGCTCAGCCGCGATGGCTTGCAATTGCAGGCGCAACTGATCGCCCTGGCCCATGAACGGCGCTTACCAGTGGTGGAACAGCCGCTGATCCGCCTGGCGGTGGCCGAGCCGATCCTGCATGACATCCTCGGCCGCGACCTGATCGCCTTGCTGCGCCGCAACGCCAGCGTGCGGTTGGAGATCATCTCTCTCGACAGCCATATGTCCTTGCAAGCGGTCGAGGTGGACGTGGTGCTGTGGCTCTCGGACGCCGATGGCCCGGTGCCCGGCCCCGGTTTCGCCACCGAGCCGCCGCGTTTGCTGGCGCGCCTTGAGTACCTGCCGCATATCGCCAAGCGCTATTCACGCTTGACCACGCGCCCGGACAGCGTGGACGACCTGAATGACTACATGCTGGTGCAATGGCAGCCGGACGCGCAGGTCGATGCCTTGCGGCCCTGGAACCAGGTGATTGAGCAACGCCTGGCCGCGGTGGTGCAGGTGCAGGCCTATTCGTTGATGCTGGAGATGATCCGCTGCGGCGCCTGCATCGGTTTGCTGCCGCACTACATGGCCAGCTTCGACCGCGGCCTGGTGGCCTTGCCGGGGTTGCTCGACCAAAGCATGCAGCGTCAGGTGTGGCTGGCGGTGAATGCCCAGGTGCAGCATGCCGAGGCGGTGCAGGTGATTGTGGAGTTGATCACCAGCACGTTCGAGGGGCGGCGGGAGTGGTTTGATTGAGGGTGAAATGTGGGGGATGTGTACTCATCCTCAAGGTCTGGCCCAAATCCAAATGTGGGAGTGGGCTTGCCCGCGATGGCGGTGGATCAGCTGGCATATGCAGGGACTGACCCGCCGCCTTCGCGGGCAAGCCCCAATGCCAGTCAGTTAAGGGTTAGAAAGAGTAAAAGCTAACCTGTGGCGAGGGAGCTTGCTCCCGCTGGACTGCGCAGCAGTCCCATCTTTGGGGCCGCTACGCGGCCCAGCGGGAGCAAGCTCCCTCGCCACACTGACGGTGTTTGCCCTTAACTGACTGGCATTAGGGCAAGCCCGCTCCCACAGGTAGGCCGGTGTAGCCACTGGTTCGGCGAGGCTCAGCGTTGCAGCACACCGCGAAACGTTGCACTCAATGCGCGTAATGTCTCCCGCGAGCGCGCATCACTGATGCGGCTGTAGAGCACCACCTCGCTCACCGGCAGCGCTGGCAACCCATGCAGCTCACTGACCTCCACCGCTCCCGCCGGTGCCACACGGTGGGCGAGGGCGGCCACCCCCAGCCCGGCGCTGACGGCTGCGCCTACGGCCATCACGCCGCCGCCGACGAACACTTCGGTCCAGTCGATGCGGGCTTCATCCAGCGCCCGGGTGGCCAAATGCCGAACCCCACACGGCGCCGCCATGGTCGCCATGCGCAGCGGCGTGCCGGGTGTGTGTTGCCAGGTGGGCGAGGCGAACCAGCCAAAGCGTTCCACTACCAACACTTCGCCGTCCTGGCGCTCGCCTTCGTTGCGCACGATTACCGCGTCCAGCTCATTGCGCTCGAACGCGGCCACCAGGTCGCGGGAGGAGGCGATACGGACTTCCAGAATCACCAGCGGGTCGTAGGCCGCCAGGCGGCTGAGCCATAACGGCAGGTCCGGCCCGGCCACATGGTCGCTGATGCCGATCACCAGGCGTCGTGGTGCGTGAGTGCCCATAGCGCCAAGAGCGCGTTCATGGGCATTGAGCAGCGCGCGTGCAGCGACGATAAAGTGTTCACCCTGGGGCGACAGGCGCACATGGCGCGGCGTGCGTTCCAGCAGGCGATAGCCCAGGCGTTCCTCCAGGCGCTTGAGCTTGAGGCTGATGGCCGCCTGGGACGTATCGAGCGCGTGGGCGGCACGGGTGAAACTGGCGAAATCGGCCACCAGGACGAAGGCTTGTACGGTGTCGATATCCAAAGGCTTGGGCGCATCAGTCATATCGGGTCCTTATCGCACATATATCTAGTCATATCTTGTTGAAATCATCAGCGCTGCGCAAGCTGCAGGCTCATCTTGCATGGGAGCTTTTATATGTTCGCCAAACAGTATTCACACCGCTTGCCTGCCGACTACGACATGAATGTGATCCGCCGCCGCGCCGAGCAATTGGGGCCATCGTGGGATCACGCTGAAGGGTTGCTCTTCAAAGCGTTTATCGCCCAGGAACACGCAGGCAACGTGTATTCGTCGGTATACCTGTGGGCTGACCCGCTGCAGGCCGCCGATTTTTTGCTCGGTGAGCGCTTCCAGAAAGTGCTCGACAGCTTTGGTCGCCCGCACATCGAAAGTTGGTTGCCGCTGGACGTGCAGCGTGGGCCGGCGCAGGGCGCGTTGAGTCTGTATCGCGAGGAGTGGCCATTGGCGCCGGGGGCGGACAGGGCTGGGATATTGGCCGAGGAGAAACAACACAATCAGCAGGTGGCGGATAACAGCGATACGTTTGCGGTGTTGCTGGCGCTGGATGTGCAGGCGTGGCGCCTGGTGCGCATCACGTTGTCGGCCAAGGCGCTGGACGATGGGCGTCCCGGGTCGGGCTATCAGGTGCTTTACCTGGCCCGAGCCGGGATGTTGGCACAGCGTTAATTGAATACTTTCAACGACTGTAAGGTGTCATGCATCCACTTGGGGTTGTCGGCGTCAATCTAGGCGCCGTCAGTGGTATGAGTCTGTTGGCCTCTTTAGGTGGGAGTATTCTTGGCGGGGCCGGAATAGCGAGGCCGGTAATCGACAAACTCTTCCTGTAATTCCGGAGTTTCGAGCGTTCCGGTGTTGACGACGACGCGGGCGCCGACATCTTTCCTTATGTCGTGAAGATGCTTGTTTTTGCCGAAATCCAGGCTGACTTTAGTGTTGGCCAGTCGTTTTATGTCGCGATCAGACAGCGAAGGGAAACGAGTTTTGTATTCGTCACGGTATTTTTTGAACAGCAGCACCGGGTTTTCACCAAAGATGTAGTCGATGATGATTGGGCCTTCGAACGACTTGGTACGTATGTTGGTCAGTTTGTAAATTTCGTCGCCAAGAGAGTTGGGGCCGTTTGCTCCCGAGTAACAAACGCGTAACACGATATTCTTGTACCTGCTCAGATCGAGATTTTCCGCACGCAGCTTGGCGACAATATCTTGAGCTGAGTACAACCTGCCCTTTTCCCCGACTATTTTTGCCGGCTCGCCAGGCTTGGGCTCAGCCGCATGGCCAATGATGTTGAGCCGGGGAGCATAGTTGTATGTGTCCTCTGCCGTCTGGATATCACCGTCAATCGCTTTTAGGCCCCGCCAGGGAGCGTCCATTTTGATGAGCTCATGAAACGGTGGTGCTTTAGGCTTTTCAATCAATTGGCCACTCTTGTTCATCGATTGCGCGGTGGCAGGCCGCCTGGTGTTGATGTGAAGCAGCAATGTCGCCAAGTTGACCAACAAATCTGTCGCCGCCGCCTGTTTGCCGTCTTCTGCATTGCTGGTCAGCGTGTTGATGTCGCCGAGAATGCCCTCCAATTGAAGCGCCAGGCCAATAAATGCCGCAGGCCCGCGAAGGGCGGGCAATACAGCGTTGAGCACCAGAAAACCACCTTCTTTGAAGGTCGCCCAGCGACTTTCCGAGTTGGAGACCGATTGCTGTTCGGCCAATGTGGCCAGTGCTTTGGCATTGGCTTCATAAAGGTGTTTCATCAATTCCCCGGCGCTCAGCTTGGACTCCAGCGCATGGAGGGCAGCACCTTCGGTAGCCAGTGTGGGCGCTTGAGGTGTACCCGATGCGTTGAAGTCATCGTCCACCACATTTCTACTGCGAAGGTGGGGTTCGCTGAAGCCGCCGTTGTCATAGATCGCACGGGTCAAGTCATCTGGCAGCCAGGCCAGAATATCGCTCTGCAACTTGCCTGGTTTCTGTATGGCCTCCATCAACGCCTTACGTGACGGGAACTGTTGCAGAGGAGCGTCGGCCATCAATGGCCGATACAGCAGATGCGGGCCCAGCGTGCTGTCCTTCGGCTCGATGAGGTACATGTTTTCGACCACGTCGGGCGTTGCTCCAGGCTCGCGCACGAACGCAAGCGGGCGCATCAGGATTTGTTTGCCGTCGACTATTTTTGCGCCCGGCTTGGGGTCGAGTACCGCCTTGAGATACCTGAACCCCATCGCGTTATCAAATCCGGATTCACCTTTGGCCGTCAGCTCCAGTGCCTTTATCTGTAGTTCGATCGGTATTTGCTGGGCGAACAGTGACTGGCGCTCGGTGCGTGTGGCAGGGGTGTCAAGCAGCTCGCGTTTTAGCAATGCAGGGTAGTTTTTACCGATGTCGATTGTCTGGATCAGCTCATTGAGCGCACCCTCTTTTTCCAGCGCAGGTATTGGCACTTTCGTGACTTTGTGACGAACCTCCCGACGGCCTATGGGTAACCCCGCCAGGTTCTGGATGAATGCGTCGGCCAGGGGCATGGTGCTCGGTTCGATATACCCGCTGCCCAAGGTGCCTACCGGGGTGTGGAAGACAACCTCCAGGTCGTTGATGTCGTCTGTAAAGGGTGGTGGTGATAGCGCGCTGAGTTGTTCGTTGAGGTAGGTGCGCAGGCCTGGAATGTCGCTGTTGTAGGTGCGCTCCTTGTTGCGCTGCATATAACTGGCAAGTTCCAGGCTGAGATCACGCAAAGTGATGCGCTCAGCGTCGTTGGCGTTAGTTATCCACTCGGCGGTCTTGCGTTGGGGGTGTTCTGTTGGTGTCGGACTGAGTAAAACGGGCGCGGTAGCGAGTGCGTCGTGTAATTGTTGATTGACGATGATGCTTGCCTGGGTGTGGAAGACGTCTGCCTCAGTCTTCATCAATGAGTTTTGGGCCGATTCTGAAGGGTTTTGTGCCCGAAATGTCTGCTCCAATGCTTGCCTTGCGGTATCGAGTGAGTCGTAGGGGGTTACCTGGCCGTCAGGCCCGCAGGCCAGGATGAGGGAGCGGTCTTTTAGCGTGCGTTCGATCACCACGGTTGGCATCAGAAATTGCTGGGATACCTGGTCTGACTTCGCGGCGGTGGTAAACATATAGACGTTCACGGCGGATTGTTCAGCTAGGGCCGGCCTGCCTGCCGCCTTCGGATACTTGATGACGTGCTGCAAGGTTTGGCGTTGCTGGTCATCCAATCCTGGGTGTTTCAAGCTGGCTAATAACAGGTTGCTACGCGCCATGTCGGCGATCAAGGCGCGGCGATCGCCCGCAAACAGGGGCGTGACACTGACGGCTGAATTGGGGGTCAAGCCTGGGGCAGGTTGGCTGAAAGGGGACTCGCTCCAATATTTGAGCAAGGCCGCGCGGTGCGTTTCGTTCACTTTGCCAGGCAATTCACGCAGCACGCGTTCCAGCGCCGTTTTGTCGATTGCCAGCGGCGTACCCGGAGCATTGCCGGTATGGGCCAGCAGGTCCGGCCGCGTGTCGACAAACTTGCCCTGGCCACCAAACGTCGGGGGTTCACCGCCAGCAATGTGGTTGAGCACAAGCTCTGTCAACGGGGTATGCATGAATTGCCCAGGGGTTTGCGGGTCCGGCGTGGCAAAGGCAAGTTGGTTGACGTCGACGTCGAGCTCTGGGGCTACCTGCTTGATGGCTTCGCCAAGCAGTTGGGTAACTGCGGCGTCCAAGTCGGGGGCTTCGTCAAACAGGCGGTGCGAAATCTTGGCAACCGGGTCGGCCTCTGTGCTGGCGGCATGGGCTGGCTTCACTGCCGGCAGCGCGTCTGCGGCCAACTGCTGCTTGACTGCCTGCTGCGTGGCCTGGACTTCAGCGGCTTTCGGGTGAGCGGGTGTCGCCTCTCGACGCAAGGCCGGGAATCCATCGTTACCGAGCAGCGCTTCGGCTTGTTGGACAATCGCCTTCAACGAATTTCCAGCGGGGGGCTGCCCGTAAAAGTTCAGGACTTGATCGAGTTTCACCGGGTACGCAGTATCGGGTTGAATGTATTCGTTCGTGCCAGCGGCCAGGCGCCGGACTTTTTCCATGATCGGCGCCGATACGTCCTTCCAACCGGATGTGTCCTCCAGGGTGAAGATGCGGCGTACTCCTTTGTTGTCGTAGACGGTTAACTGCCCGCTGGCCGGGTCAATTGCATGCCCCGACAGGTCGCTGGTGTCATGCTTTTTCAGGAACGCAGTCACGGCGTCGCCGGTGAGGTCGGCGAACAAGGCATTGCGTGTTTGAGCGAAAGTGGAAAACTCTGGGAGGCGACTCAGCTCGGCGGTGGCCAAGACGCCGGCGCTGCGCGTTTCTGGGCGCAGCGTCAATAGGAGGGCGCTGCATATCTGGGCCAGTTCGCGGTCTGCCTCGTCGACTTGGGAGGTGGGGGCTGGATCGGTGCTGGGGAAAAACAGAGCGTCGAATTGGGTACGGTCCAGGTTTTCGAGCTGAGATACGGCATCTTGCTGGCGCTTTCGTACTGCTGCGTATTCTGGGTTTTGCGCATTGCGCTCATCTAGAGATTCGAAAGATCTGGAGCTGACAAGTTGGCTGAGAGTGTTACGTATGCTTTCCTTCGGGTTGTTACCGTAATAGTTTGCGACGGTTTGATAGTCAGCAACCCCCTTGGCTTCATAAACCACGTCCTCCCTGCTAGCGGCTGCCACATCCTTCAACGCCGCCAGGACCTTTTGGGAAACACGGGCCCAGTCAGGATGGGACGACAGGGTGAACGTATTCCATACGCCATCGCATCGAACCTTCAGGTCCCCTGTTCCGGGGTTGAGTTGGATGTAGGGGCCATCCATCTGGTGCTCTTTTGCAAAGCTCAAGAACGGTTCGGCTTCGAACGCGTCACTGAGTCGGTGCCACGCTTGGCCAAAGCTGGAGTGGGGCGGAACTTCGTGGACATAAGGCTGAAACGTGTCGATTGTGTTTTTTTCGTTCGCGAGCATCCATTTCATCAATGTTCTGGCGGCCTGGACGGCGATCTGTTCGTCGCCTTTTTGCACCAGGTTTTTGGCCTTCTGGTGAGTTTGGCTGGCGATGATGTTGGAAATACTTCGGCGGGGACGGGAGGAGGGCGCACTCGATGGGAGCGGTGCCTGATCAGCGGTTTTGGCGTTTTCTGTAGGCTGTTGGCTTTTCGGTATTGAGGCGTTGACCAGCTGTATCGGCGCGTGTGAGCGAACGTGAATAGTGCTCATGGGACATCCTCGTATTGGTGTCGGCATCAGTGGCTTTTCACCTTCAGAGGGTTCCGCCCGCGCTAGGAGAAGGCCATCCGCCGCCTTTAGTGCGTATGTCATCGTTTGCACCCATCGGCGTCGAACCGGCTGCCTGCTTCATGTTCGTTGTAATATGTTGAAGCAGATGAGTGAATCTGCGCTGACTGCGCGTCGATACAGAGTGAAATTCTGATGCTAGCCACCCGTTTGACATTGATCTGCCATGCCGTCACACCGCTGCAAAAGCAAGGGCGTTTTTGCGATGACGAGGCAGTGGTAATGGACTGGCAAGGCGCGGCGTTATCCCTGGCGGGGCGCTACAAGAAACCCCATCGCCTGTTATGCGCACCCGAGGTCAGGGCCCACCAGACGGCACAGCTGTTCGGTGCTGATGCAGTGGTTGAGGACGCGCTACGCGACGGCGATGTGGGGCAATGGAAAGGCCAGCAGATCGCTCAACTGGAGAGCGACCTGTTGGGCGCCTGGCTTGCCGACAGCAGTAGCGCGCCCCACGGCGGCGAATCGGTGGACCAGCTATGCGCACGAGTCGGGCAATGGATGACATCCCTTGAATCCCAACCCGGCCATATCGTGGCCATCACCCATCCCTTTGTGATCCGCGCTGCGGTGCTACACGTCATGCAGTTTCCGGTTTCGATGTTCTATCGAATCGACGTTGAGCCCTTGTCTGCCACCGAGTTGCGCTTCAACACCGTCTGGCGCTTGCGCCTGGAAACTGACATGGCAAAATCCACGCCCCGCAATGAGAGCAACCCATGAAACGCATCCTGATCATCGGCATTGGCGCCGGCAACCCTGACTACATCACGATGCAGGCCGTGAAGGCGCTGAACCGCACCGACGTGTTTTTCCTGATGGACAAGGGCCAGAGCAAAGACAAGCTGATCGACCTGCGCCGCGAGATCTGCGAGACCTACATCACCGAGCCCGGCTACCGCTTCGTCGAGGCCGACTGCCCCGAGCGCGTGCGCGGCGATATCGACTACACCACCGCCGTGCAGGACCTGAACCGCGACAAGCAACACACCTTCGAGCGCATGATCAACGAGGAAATGGCCGACGGTGAAGTGGGCGCCTTCCTGGCGTGGGGCGACCCGGCGTTGTACGACAGCACTATCCGTATCCTGCAGGCGATCCTGGCCAGTGGCCGCAGCACCTTTGAATTCGAAGTGATCCCCGGCATCACCAGCGTGCAGGCCCTGGCGGCCCAGCACAAAGTGCCGCTGAACCGCATCGGCCGCTCCATCGAGATCACCACCGGACGCCGGCTGGCGGCGGGGCAGGCGAGTGATGCCGACACGCTGGTGGTCATGCTTGACGCGGAAGATTCCTACCGCACCGTGGCCGACCAGGACCTGGATATCTACTGGGGCGCTTACCTGGGCACGCCGGACGAGATCCTGATCAGCGGCAAAGTCGGCGAAGTGGCCGAAGAAATCGAACGGGTGCGCAAGGCCGCGCGCCAGGAAAACGGCTGGATCATGGACACTTATCTGCTGCGCAAACCTTGAGGGACCGTCCCATGCTCAAACTGTTTGCCCTGGCGCTGACCCTGGTGGCCGGCAGCGCCCATGCCGACGCGACGCTGCACACCGATTTGCCGCTGTCGTACCTGGAGCAGACCCAGGGCGATGCACGCAACGAGCCCTTGGTGATTTTCCTGCACGGGTTTGGCAGCGACGAGCAAGACCTGTTTGGTATCAAGGACGCGTTGCCGTCCACCTGGACCTACCTGTCGGCGCGGGCACCGATGCCGGTGGACCCCAGTGGCTATCGCTGGTTTGCCAAGAAACCCGGTGACGGTGACTACGATGGCGAGACGGCCGATTTGCAACGCAGCGCCAGGTTGATTGAAGACTTTGTGACCCAGGCTACCGCCAAGTACCACACCCAGAGTGACCGAGTGTTCTTGGTGGGCTTTAGCCAGGGCGCGATCATGTCCTACGAAGTGGGGTTGCGTAAGCCGACACTGGTGCGTGGGATTGCAGCGTTGAGTGGCAGTGTGTTGCCGGTGTTGAAGGCTGAGCTGAAACCGGACGCCTCATTGGACAGGCTGGCGATCTTTATCGGCCATGGCACGTTGGATCAGGCGCTGCCGTACGCCTCGGCAACCCGGGCCAATGAGGTGTTGCTGGGGTTGGGGTTGAAGCCTGCGTTTCATGGGTATGTGGGGATGCCCCATACCGTCAGTGAGGCGGAGATTCAGGACTTGAAGGCCTGGTTGGAACACAGCTTGAAATGAGCACGGTAAAAATGTGGGAGCTGGCTCGCCTGCGATAGCGGTACATCAGTCACCCAAGAGGTTGACTGGTAAATAGCTATCGCAGGCAAGCCAGCTCCCACATTTGATGTTTGGTGACTGGGAGGGCTGGTTACTTCCCGCCCGTAATCTGCTTCACCAGTTCAGCATGCCCCTTGGCATCATCCCCCCGGGAAATCGCCTGGATCACCAGCAAGTGGTTGCCCGAACCGCCCAGGAACGTGGAGTTCAAGGTCTTGCCGCCGCCCTGGGTGGCGGTGCTGTCTACCTGGCGTAGGCCGAGGCCCTTGAAACTCAGTTTCTTTTCACTTTGCTTCTTGAAGTCTGGCAGGGCAGCGCTCTGGTCCTTGATAAAGCCGGCGACGGCGCCGTCGAGAAACTGGGTGTCGTTGTCCTGGATCTTTACCCCGTCGTTACGCACGGTTTCGGCGACGATCACCACGCTTTTTGTGGTCTGGTTGGCGTACATCGTGCCTTGGGTATCAGCGGTGCCATCTTCGGCCTTGCCCGCCGGTAGGGTGTCGGCGGCGTACGCCTTGGGCAAGGAGAAGGTGAACTTACCGCCCAGGGTGGAGATGGTCTGGGTGGCCGGTTTGGTCGCGGCGAACACGCTGCCGGCGGCAAGCGCAAGGGCCAGCAGGGCGGCGGTCTTGGTGAAAGTGGCCATGAAGCGCTCCAGGGGATGAACGAAATTGCGGAACATTCTGTCAGAAATTTCGCAAGATCGTTCACCTGTGGCCTCACACCTTGTCGGACTCTTCCTCGAGCCGGTCCATCTCAAACAGTCGCGCCAGTTCCGTCCGCGCTTCCTGGGCGCTTTGCATCACTTTGGCGGCGTCGTCATACACCGCGTGTTGGGCGGCCAACAGTTGCAGGTCGTGGTTCTTGAAGCGGGTGATGCGTGCATCGGCCTGGGCCTGGGTCAATCCGAGGCCCACCAGGGTGCGGCGGCTCATTTCCAGGCTGGAATAGAACGTCTCGCGCACCGGTGAGGCGTCCAGGTCCACCAGGCGGTGCACATGCTGGCGGTTACGGGCGCGGGCGATGATCTTCATGTGCGGGTAGAGGTTGCGCACCAGTTCGGCGGTCTTGATGTTGATCTCCGGGTCGTCCATGGCGATCACGAAGAACTCCGCCTGATCGACCTTGGCCGCGTGCAGGATCTCGGGGCGTTGCGGGTCGCCGTAGAACACCGGCATGCCGCCGAAGCTACGGGTCAGTTCGATGGTTTCCACCGAGGTGTCCAGGGCGATGAACGAGATGTTCTGCGCGCGCAGGATCCGCGCGACGATCTGGCCCATCCGGCCCATGCCGGCGATGACCACGCGGGGCGCATCGCTTTCGATGGTGCGGTATTCCTCGGGGATTTCCACCGGTTTGACCTTGGGTTTGAACAGCTTCGGGCATACCAGCAACAGCAGTGGGGTCACGGCCATGGACAGGGTGATGGTGAGCACCAGCACGTCATAGAGGTGGGGTTCGAACAGGCCCTGGTCGCGGCCGATCTTGAAGACCACGAAGGCAAATTCACCGCCCGCCGCCAGTACCACGCCCAGGCGCAGCGCGCTTTCGCGATTGAGGTCGCCCACCAAGCGACCGACTGCATAGAGCAGGGGCAGCTTCAAACCGATCAGCAACAAGGTCAGGCCGATCACCACCAGCGGTGAACTGAGCAGCAGGCTGAGGTTGGCGCCCATGCCCACGCTGATAAAGAACAGTCCCAGCAGCAGGCCCTTGAACGGTTCGATCTGGGATTCGAGTTCGTGGCGGTATTCCGAGTCCGCCAGCAGCAAACCGGCGAGGAACGCCCCTAACGCCATGGACACGCCCACCAGCTCCATCAGCCAGGCGGTGCCGATCACCACCAGCAACGCGGTGGCGGTGGACACTTCCCGCAGCCCGGTCTTGGCGACGATGCGAAACACCGGTCGCAACAGGTAGCGCCCACCGATGATCACCACGGCAATGCTGCCGAGGATTTGCAGCACATGTTGCAGGCCCTGGGCTTCGGTGGTGGGGTGATCGCTGCCGGCGAGCAGCGGCACCATGGCGATCAGCGGGATGGCGGCGATGTCCTGGAACAGCAAAATTGCGAACGCCAGGCGCCCATGGGGTTGGTTCAACTCCTTGCGCTCGGCCAGGCTTTGCAGGCCAAACGCGGTGGACGACAACGCCAGGCCCAGGCCCAGCACGATGGCGCTGTTCCACGACTGGCCAAACAACCATAGCGCCACCACGCCCATCACCAGGCCGGTGAGCAACACCTGGGCCAGGCCGACACCGAACACCGCCTTGCGCATCACCCATAAGCGCTTGGGCGATAGCTCCAGGCCGATGATGAACAGCAGCAGCACCACCCCAAGCTCCGAGAACTGCGCCACGCTTTGCGGGTTACCCACCAAGCCTAGAACCGATGGGCCGATGAGCACACCGGCGAACAGGTAGCCCAGCACGGCGCCCAATTGCAGGCGCTTGGCCAGCGGCACGGTGAGCACGGCCGCGAGCAAAAACACCACGGCTGCTTGTAACAGGTTGCCTTCATGGGGCATGGGGAACTCCAGGATCTTCAAAACCAATCAACAGGAGCGTATTAGAGCGCTTTTTACATTTTGAAAATTGTGTTTTTGCTGCGTGTGGACGTGATATCGCGCCTTTTCTCAAAGGGATCGGCGTTCAATGCCGGGTTGGAAAGACGTACAGACAATTTCCCAGGGGCGGTGGATGGAAGCCTGGCCGCTTCATCTTCTACTTTTTAAGTTCTTGAGTTTATATTCCTTGGATGGAATATTTCATGAGCTGGGAAATTGAATACACGGATGAATTCGCAAGCTGGTGGGATGAACTCGGAACAAAGGAGCAGATTTCGGTCTCCGCCAGCGTTGATCTACTTGGGCTGTTCGGGCCAGGCTTGGGCTTCCCCCATAGCAGCGATATCAAGGGCTCCCGGCATGGCAACTTGAGGGAGTTACGCGTACAGCACGCAGGCCGGCCATTTCGAGAGTTGTATGCATTTGATCCACGACGATGCGCGTTATTGCTAATCGGCGGGGATAAGACTGGGCGACGTCGCTGGTATGAGGAGCACGTGCCGACGGCAGAAAAACTGTATGACGTACATTTGGAAACATTGCGTAAAGAGGGCCGTAACCATGGCTAAGAAATTCGCTGAGCTGCAAGCGCTTATGACGCCCGAATCCCGAGCGCAAGCCAAGCTGTTGTTCCAGCAACACCTGCAGGAAATGCCCCTGCATGAGCTGCGCAAGGCTCAGAAACTGAGTCAGCAAAGCCTGGCCAAGGCTTTGAATATCAACCAGGCGGCGGTCTCCAAGATGGAGCGGCGCACCGATATGTACATCAGCACGTTGCGTGACTACATTCGCGCAATGGGCGGTGAGCTGGAAATTATTGCGACGTTTCCCGATGGTCAGGTGAAAATCGACAATTTCGGTTGTTGAGTCAGCCGCATTGATCTTGTGTTGGCAGCGCGGGCTTGCGATACAACCCCACCGCCAACCCCACGAGGATGATGCCGATGCAGATCAGGTTCGGCATAGAAATCCGCTCACCCAGAATCACCATCGAGCTGGCAATGCCAAACACCGGAATCAGCAACGACAGCGGCGCCACGGTGGAGACCGGGTAGAGCTTGAGCAGCGAATTCCAGCCCCAGTAGGCAAAGTGGGTGGCCAGGTACACCTGGAACAGGATCGATCCGATGGCCGTGGCGTCAAGGCTCGCTGGCAGGCCTTCGAATGTGGCGCTGCCTTGCATCCACCAAGCCATCAGGAACAGGGGGATCGGCGGGAACAGGCTGGCCCACACCATGAACGAGAAGATTTCCTGCACCCCCGATTGTTTGATGATGACGTTGCCGATGCTCCAGGCCAGCGCGCTGAGCACGATCAGCATGACCCCCAGCACGGCGTGGCTGCCGTCTTGGGTGAGGATGATTCCCGACAGGCCGATCAAGGCAAGGCCGGCGCCGACCAGTTGGGCGTCACGCAGGTTTTCATTGAACAGCACGACACCCCAACCCAAGGTGAAAAAGACGCTGAGCTGGATGATCAACGAGGCGATCCCCGGACTGACGCCAGCCTGAATGCCGTAGTTGACCACCCCCCACATGCCCAGACCGAAAATCACCCCGTAAGCGGCTACATAGCGAAAGGGCACGGCGGGCCGCTTGATGAAGAACACCAGCGGTAAGGCGGCGAGGGCAAAGCGGATGCCGGTCAGTACAAAGGGGTCAATGCCGCGCAGGCCGAGTTTGGTAATGGGAAAGTTCAGGCCCCAGACGAGGGTGACGAGTACGGCAAGTGCGAGGTGTTTTTTCAGCATGGACAATCCCTTGTTCAAGCAGGCGTGATTGAAGGCGTCAAGGTTATTGCGCAACGCAGTGGCCCGCTTGCTATGCCAGGTCATAGTTTGACAATATCGGGCCATGATCCCGATTTTTACCCCTGATGACCCCCATGCAGTAGTGACGCTGCACGAATATGCGTCCGGCACGGTGTTTGCGCGGCACACCCATGATCGTGGCCAGTTCGCCTACGCCTCCACGGGTGCCTTGAAGATGTTTACCGATCTGGGCAATTGGGTCGTGCCGCCGCAGCGTGCGATCTGGGTGCCCCCTGGCGTCGCCCACGAAATGCATATGCGCGGTGATGTGGTCATGCTCAACGTCTACCTGGATGAGTGCGCCGCCCGGGCAGCCGGTTTGCAGGCGCACTGTCAGGTGTTCGAGGTGTCGCCGCTGCTCAGGCATTTGCTGGAAGCGGCGCTGGCAATCGACCCGGCTGCACCGTCCAGTGTCCGGCAGCGTTGTGTGTTGACGCTGCTGATCGATGAAATCGGCGCCATGCCCGAATTACCCCTTAGCGCGCCGCTACCCGCCGAACCTCGGTTGGCCCGTGCCTGCCAGCGCTTTCTGGAGGCCCCCATGCAATCGCTGTCACTCGATGCGATGGCTCAATGGTCGAGCATGAGCCGGCGCACTTTTACTCGACAGTTCCTTGAGCACACGGGCATGACCTTCGTGGCCTGGCGGCAACAGGTGTGCCTGCTGGAAGCCACCGCCCGGCTCAGCCATGGCGCGTCTATCACCGAGGTGGCGTTGGCATTGGGTTTCAGCAGCTCCAGTGCGTTTACCTCAGTGTTCCGCCGCAACCTGGGGGACTCCCCGGCACGCTACCTGGCCAAGTCCAGGGCCGCCTCGCTGTTCTGATGACTACACGCGCCGGTCAGGATTCATCTCGCTCTCAGCCACGCTTTGTTACTATCGCCGTCCCTTGTCACCAGGAGTCACCGGCCCATGCAGCACCAGTGGGATGAAATGCACCGCACCCGCAAGCCCACGTTTGTACTGTGTGGCGAGCCCCAGGGGGATGTGCTCAATCTCTATGTTCACGGTTATTCGGCGTTCTTTAACCGGCAACAACTGGGCAACTTCAAGCAACAGCTGGCGAGCATCGAAGGCTCGACCAACCTGATGCTGTTCTGGCCGGCGGGGCATTTCCTGGAAAACCTGTTTGCCCCGTTCAAGGACGTGATCGGCGCCATGCTCGGCGGCGGCAGCCTGGGGGCGGCGACGGTGGGGGTGGGCAAGGCGATTGCGTATTTTCTCGACCATTATAAAAGTGTCGAGGCGCGGGTGGACGAGGTGGCCAAGAGCTTGTTGCCGGAGTTGGCCAGCTACCTGCACGGTGAGTCCTTGGAGGTGCGGCGTATCAACCTGATCGGGCACTCCCTGGGGGCCAGGATTTTGGTCAAGAGCCTGCTGGCCAGCCCGGAAACCGCCCGCGAATTGCCGTTGGACAACCTGTTGCTGATGGGCGGGGCGATCTGTACGTCCAGCCCATGGGACGAAGTGGCGGCGCCGCTGAAGGGGCGGGTGATCAACTGTCACTCCAGCAAGGACTGGGCCCTGGCCATGAAGCCGGACACCGAGCGTTGCATCGGTCGTTATGCGATTCCGGTCACGCCGGCGCTCAAGGCCAAGGTCAGCAACGTGCATTTGGCCACCTTCGATCACGCAGCCTATTGGCCGCAGTTGCAGACCGTGGTGCAGTACACCGACCTGTTGCACGAGCGGCGCGGCATGATTCGCGCTGACCAGCGCAGCAGCGAGGTGCGTTTTGCCGAGGAGGATGCAGACCTGTTTGCGGCCTTGGTGCAGGCACGGCCGGAGGAATTGACGTTTCTCGCCGAGTTGATGGCGCAAAAGCGCAGTGCATCCATCGATGCCAGTGTGCGTGAGCCGCTCAAGCTGGCCATCGAGTTGCAACGCATGGGCGGCGATACCTTTATGAACCTGGCCCGTGGGCATGGCGTGAGTTACCGCCAGATCGCCGAAGATGTGGTGCAACGGCTGGGGATCAAGTTTGATGGTCCCTTGGGTAGCGTGGCGCTGGCGGACCTGGAAGCCCTGGCCGCGGAAAAACTCATCGAGCAGTACAAAGACAAACTCAGTAGCGCCGACCGGCTAATGTTCGACGCCGAACTCAAGGCCGCTGCGCAAAAAGAGCAAGGCCTGTTCAGCCGGTTCGATATCGGCCGCTCGGCCACCACCGCCTTGAGCGGTACGGCACTGGCGGGGCTGACCGGGTTTATCGTGCGTCGGGGAGCGGCCACGGCAATCCCGGTGGTAGGCCAGGCGTTGGCGGCGGCGATGCTGCTGGTGAGCGGCGTCCGCGCGTTTTCCGGCCCGGCGTATTCGATCACCACCCTGGCGGTGCTGGTGGTCGGCGTGATTCGCCAGCGCATGGAGCGTGAGGCGCTGAACCAGGAAATGGACCTGGTGGTGCAAGTGGTCGAAGCCTTCGACCTGCCGCGGGACACGGTAATGCGCACGGTTGTGTCCGACTGCTAAGCTGCGCGTCTATCGAGTGTGTTTGCCTGGGATACCGCGTGAAATTCAGCCTGCCGAAAATCGCTACCGCCCCGTTCTGCCCGCCGGAAGTGGCCGGCTCCGTCGCCGTTGACCCCAAGGCGTCTTTTTTTAAACGCATGCTGATGTTCGCCGGCCCCGGCCTGTTGATCTCCATCGGCTACATGGACCCGGGCAACTGGGCCACGGCCATCGAGGCTGGGTCGCGCTACGGCTACAACCTCTTATTTGTGGTGTTGCTGGCCAGCCTGGCCGGGATGGCCGTGCAATGCCTGTGTTCTCGGCTGGGCATCGCCACCGGCAAGGATTTGGCGCAACTGTGCCGCGAGCGCTACAGCAAACGCTCGGCCCGTACTCAATGGCTGCTGGCGGAAATCTCTATCATTGCCACGGACCTCGCCGAAGTGCTGGGTTGTGCCCTGGCGTTTCACCTGCTGCTGGGCGTATCGCTGACCACCGGCATCGTTATCACCGCCTTCGACACCTTGCTGATCCTGGCCCTGCAAAATCGAGGGTTCCGCCGCTTGGAAGCGATCATGCTGGCGCTGGTGGCAACCATTGGCGTGTGTTTCTTTATCGAGCTGGTGCTGATCAAACCCTATTGGCCGGATGTGCTCAGCGGCTTTACGCCGTCACTGTCGGCCATCAGCGATGCCGCGCCGCTGTACCTGGCCATCGGCATTCTCGGTGCCACGGTGATGCCCCATAACCTCTACCTGCACACCTCCATTGTGCAGACCCGCCTGTTCGGCAAGGACCTGGCCAGCAAGCAGGACGCGGTCAAGCTGGCGCGCATCGACACCATCGGCTCCCTGGCCTTGGCGTTGTTGGTGAACGCGGCGATCCTGGTCCTGGCGGCTGCGGCGTTTCACAACACCGGCCACGCAGATGTGGTCGAGATCCAGGATGCCTACCACCTGCTCGACCCACTGGTCGGCGGCGCATTCGCCAGCATTCTGTTCGGCGTTGCGCTGCTGGCCTCCGGGCAAAGCTCGACCTTCACCGGTACCATCGCCGGGCAAGTGATCATGGAGGGCTATCTCAATTTGCGTATTCCCTGCTGGCAACGGCGCTTGATCACTCGGGGTTTGGCGCTGATCCCCGCGTTTCTCGGTGTGTGGCTGATGGGCGACGAGGCCATTGGCAAATTGCTGATCCTCAGCCAAGTGGTGCTCAGCCTGCAGTTGCCGTTTGCGCTGTATCCGTTGATTCGCATGACGGGCGACAAACAGCTGATGGGGCCGTTTGTGAATCGGCTGCCGACCAAGGTGCTGGCGTGGTTTTTGTTTACGGTGATCAGTGGTGCGAATGCGTGGTTGATTGGGCAGTGGGTGTTTTGAGTCAGTGAGGGATCGCCCTACACCAAAATCGCCAGGGATGTGTATTGGGCGACCTGCGGATCGGCGGTTACCAGTCGCATTGGCTCGTTCAGGGCGACTGAGACAATGAGTCGATCAAATGGATCTTTGTGGTGACGTTCAAGATCTTTAACGGCTACGGCGTGTTCGGTGGTGACAGGTAGCTCGACTATCCCGCTTTCAATGCACGACTCACGAGCTTTGCTCAGGTCGATAGTGAGCTTACCCAAGCCGACCTTGATTGCCATTTCCCAGAAAGTTGCCGCGCTGACGTATATCTCGGCAGCTTCCTCAATCAACGATTGAGCTTCGCTGGAGAGCTTAGGGTCATCAGTCAGCGCCCAAAGCAAAATATGGGTGTCGAGCAGTAGCCTCATGAAAGGTTGCCTTCGAAGGCGTCCAGGAGATCGTCTGGTAGCGGCGCATCAAAGTCATCGGGAACGACGAACATGCCTTTCATTGCGCCAATGCGTGATTTTTTGGGCTTTTCCAGGGGGACAAGTTGCGCTATTGCACGGCCATGTTTGGAAATGGTGATGATTTTGCCGGATGCCGCCTCATCAACCAGTTGTGACAGATTGTTTCTGGCTTCACCCAAGGGCACGATAATCATGGGAAGGTCCCCGTGTTTTGGCCAACTATAACCAAAGGCAGGTGAGCTGTCGGAGACGGCCTGACAACTGGCCGAGGCGACTCGCTCAGCACGGGATTGTTTGTGGTACTTGAAGCTCATGGCATCTCTCCGAAAAAGATTTCGCCAAAGTCTGCCGTAGTACACGCTGCCTAAAAATAGTGGCCCGCAAAATCAGAACGGACCTACTTTCCTACATCGGAAATATCCTCAAAACCCTCCACGCATCACCGATCCCAATACGGCACCGTCCCAAAGCACTCCACAAAATAATCAATCACCGTGCGCACCTTCAGCGACAACCGCCGGCTCCCCGGCCATAGTGCCGCGATTTGCTGCGGCTCCAGTGTGGTCGCCACCTCGTACTCCGTCAGTACCGCCTGTAGCGTGCCGGCCCGCAGGCCTTCGCCAATCAGCCAGGACGGAAACACCACTAGCCCCAGGCCCTGTTCGGCGGCGTGGGTGAGGGTGTCGGCGTGGTTGCCGGTGATGGGGCCTTTGACGCTGTAGGGCGTCCAGTCGTCATTGTTGCGGCGGAAGAACCAGCGTTGTTGGCCGGTGATGCCTTTGTAGGCCAGGCATTGGTGGTGAGCCAGTTCGTCTGGGTGACGGGGCGTGCCATGTTTGGCCAGGTAGGCCGGGCTGGCGGCGATGCGAAAACGCTGGGGGGCGAAGATACGCGCCTGCATGCCGGAGTCGTTGAGCACGCCGATGCGAAACAGCAGGTCGGTGCCATCTTGCAGGGGGTCGACGTAGGTGTCGGTTTGCTGGATATCCAGTTGCAGTTTGGGGTAGCGGCGACACAACTCGCCCAGCCACGGCGAGAGATGGCGTTGGCCAAACACCATCGGTGCGTTGATGCGCACCAGGCCGCTGGGTTCGCTTTCCTGTTCCTGCAGGGCCTGGCCGGCGGCCTCCAACTGCTCCAGCATCAGGCGCGCATGGCGCCCCAGCAGGCGCCCGGCCTCGGTGGGGCTGACGGCGCGGGTGTGGCGATATAGAAGTTGTTGACCAAGGGCCTGTTCCATCAACTGGACTTGGCGGGAGATGGAAGAGGGCGCCAGGCCTTCGCGGCGTGCCACTTCGGAAAAACTGCCCAAATCCAGCACCGCCACGAACAGGCGTAGCGCCTTGAAACTTAATTCATTCAAACCCTGCATAGTGGCTCCGGTCTGTGCGTTTTGCGCAAAGGTGTTGTCTGCATGCTCCCATTTATCGCACAGCGCGGCCACCGGATAATGCGCGCCATGTTTCCTTTCTTGAAATGCGGGTGATGTATGCAGGCGAGTTCCATCGAGGGCGTGGCGCAGGCCGTGCCGAAAAAAAACGGGTTGCGGCTGCTGTTGCTGCCGCTGGTGATACTGGCGGGCATGGGCTTGTCGGTGGAGGCCGGGTTGCTGGGGCCCCTGGGTGTGCAAGTAGGGCACTTGTGGGCGACCTTGAGCATCTTTGGCGTGGGCTCGGCGATTCTGTTTTTGCTGCTTCTGTTCAGCGGCCCGCAAAAGGGCCCGGCACTGACAGACCTGCCGCGCTGGCAGTTGATCGGCGGGTTCCTGGGGCCGATGTATGTGGTGGTGCTGACCCTTGCCACGCCCCATATCGGTATTGCC
The DNA here is from genome assembly GCF_050432925.1 of Pseudomonas sp. 18175. Lineage (NCBI taxonomy): Bacteria > Pseudomonadati > Pseudomonadota > Gammaproteobacteria > Pseudomonadales > Pseudomonadaceae > Pseudomonas > Pseudomonas sp. 18175. The sequence continues at coordinate 29,655 of NZ_JBKFTO010000016.1, forward strand.
ATGACCATGATCGCGATTCTGTCGGGCCAGGTGGGCAAGAGCGTGCTGATTGACCACTTCGGCTGGTTCGGCACCGCACGCAAGCGGGTCAACAGTGAGCGCTGGATCGCGCTGGCGTTGATTGTGGCGGCACTTGTTTTGATTGCACGAGGGTAAGGCGATGAATTTGATTCTGTTATTGGTGCTGGTGATCGCCGCGGGCGCGGTATTGAGTGTGCAGGCCGCAATCAACGGGCGTTTGGGTCAGACCGTGGGCGTGTTGCGCAGCAGCTTGCTGACGTTTGCCGTGGGGGCATTGACCACCGCGCTGCTGATCTTTTTCTTTGAGCCGGCCCAGGCGGTCAGCTTGCTGGACGTTCCGAAATGGCAACTGACCGGCGCCTTGTTCGGCGTGGTGTACATGATGGTGATGGTCGGCGCGGTGCCGGTTGTGGGTACTGCGGTGGCGACCGTGGCGGTGATTGTCGGGCAACTGGGCATGGGCATGCTGATCGACAACTTCGGCTGGCTGGGCAACCCGGCAATTGAATTGTCCGGCAGCCGTATTGTGGCGATGGCCTTGTTGGCGCTGGCGCTGGTATTCATGTATCGCAGCAATACCCGCCAGGTCGATTAACCCCATTTGGCTTTGGGTTGTTCCAGTGGTCGGGAGGTTATTACCATGACGGCCTACCTTTGATCGATGCCCACTCCCATGGCCCTCGCTGCACCCCCCGACCTCAGTGACCACGCCGTTCCCGTGCAGCCCCTGGCCCGCACCTACCCGCGTGGTTTGTACATCGAACCCCATAGCCACGACTGGGGCCAGTTGCTCTACGCCATGAGCGGGGTGATGTGGGTCGAGACCCCCCGCGAAGCCTTGGTGGTACCCCCGCAGCGCGCCGTATGGCTGCCGCCCGGTGTGGAACATGGGATTCGCGTGGTATCGGACTTGCAGATGCGCAATATCTACCTACGCCCGGCCCTGGCGGCGACGCTGGACAGCCAGGTGCAGGTGATCGAGGTCGGTGGCCTGCTGCGCGAGCTGATCGTCACGCTGGTGGATGAGGGCGACAACGGTGACGCCGCTTACTACGACGCCTTGGTCGGCCTGGCGCTGCTGGAGTTGCAGCGTGCGCGGCGCTCACCGATCCGCATTGCCATGCCGGTGGATGCCGACCGCCGTTTGATCACCGCCTGCCAAGCAGTCATGGCGGCGCCTTCCCTGGATATCCCCTTTGAACATCACGCCGAAGCAGCCGGTGCCAGCGTGCGCACGTTGGCGCGGCTGTTCCAGAACCACTTGGGCATGGGGTTCGCCGAGTGGCGTCGCCAGGTACAGCTGGCCACGGCGGTCGCTGAGTTGATCCAGGGCGAGCCGGTCAACGCCATCGCCCGTTCACTCGGCTATTCGCCCAGCAGTTTCAGCGACATGTTCCGCCGCGAACTGGGTGTAGCGCCGTCCCTTTATTGGGGGTGAGGATTTGGCCGATAGCCTGAAGCACTTGGCCGATGCTTCAGGAATGGGCTCTCTACACTGAGCCCATCAACCCACAAGGCGCTGCTGTCATGAACTACCTGATCTCCCTCGCCATCGGCCTGTTAGTCGGCGTGATCTACGGCGCCTTGGACTTCCGCTCGCCCGCACCGCCGGCCATCGCCCTGGTGGGCCTGATGGGCATGCTGCTGGGCGAAAAGCTCTGGCCTATGGGGCGCCAGTTGGTCAACGGTTGGCTGTCCTGATCCCTTTTCCCTTCGATGGATATTGGCCATGAAAGCACTGCAATTTTCCGCCACCGGCGACCTTAATGCCTTGAGCTTCGTCGAGGTCGCTATTCCGGTGCCGGTAGCCGGCGAGGTGTTGGTTCAGATCAAAGCCGCTGGCCTCAACCCTAGCGATGTAAAAAACGTGCTTGGGCGCTTCCCCTACACCACGCTGCCGCGTATTCCCGGTCGTGATTTTGCGGGCGTTGTGGTCCAAGGCCCACAGCATCTGCTCGGCCAGGACGTGTGGGGCACGGGCCGCGACCTGGGTTTTTTTGCCGACGGTTCCCATGCCGAATACGTGAAAGTTTCAGCCAAGGGCGTCGCACTCAAACCCACCCACTTGAGCTTCGCCCAGGCCGCCAGCCTGGGCGTGCCGTACACCACCGCCTGGGATGCCCTGGAGCGCAGCGGCGTGACCCAAGGCACGCGCTTGCTGGTGATTGGGGCCAACGGCGCGGTAGGCAGTGCGGCCCTGGCCCTGGCGAAAATCCGTGGTGCCCAGGTACTGGCGGCGGTGCGTCGGCCTGAACAGGTCACGGCATTGCAGGCACAGGGTGTTGAAGCGATTGCCCTGGGCAAGCCAGACGAGCTGGGTGCGCAGGTCAACGGGGTGTTCAAGGGCGGTGCCGATGTGATCTTCGACACCACTGGGTTCTGGTTGCCGGCAGCGGTCGCAGGGCTGGCGCCGTTCGGCCGCATCGCCATCATCGCCGCGCCGGTGGACGGCCACGTGCAACTGCCGGCGTTAGCGCTGTACCGTAAGGGCGGGTCGGTGGTAGGGATCAATTCCTTGCTCTACAACTGTGAGCAATGCGCGGTCATGCTGGAGCAGTTTGGACGGTTCTTCGATGAGGGCTTGTTGCCGCTGCCCATGGGCCTGCGGGAGGTGGCGTTGGCGCAGGGGTTGCGCAGCTATGGGGCGGTGAACAGCGGTAGTGCGGACAAGATCATCTTCGTGCCTTGAAGGCTTTCGTATGGGCTGGCTTGCTGGGGTGAGCGGGCTTGCTGGGATGAGTGGGCTTGTTGTGGTGAGCGGGCTTGCCCCGCGCTGGGTGGCGAAGCCGCCCCAACAAGGGCGCTGCAGTATTCCAGCAATACCGAGGTGCCTGGATTTGGGGCGGCTTCGCCACCCAGCGCGGGGCAAGCCCGCTCACTACAAGGTCACCTGTGCCTAGGGTCTTCGCCGCGTCGGTATTCACTCGGCGTCTGTTGCATCTCGATGCGAAAGTGCCGGTTGAAGTTGGACAGGTTGGCGTAACCCACTTCAAAGCAGATGTCCGCCACCGACATCTGGCTTTGCAGCAACAGCCGGCAGGCGCGTTGTACCCGGAACTTGCGCATCAGGTCGATAAACCCATGGCCGGTATTGCGTTTGAAGAACCGCGAGAACCCAGGCTCGCTCATCTCCAATTGTTGCGCAATCTCTGAAAGGCGCACGTCACCGGTGAGTTCGCGCATCAGGTAGTCAAAGGCCTTGTTGATCCGCTCGGCGCTGCGCACGTCCAGGGTGGGGGCGTAGCAGGGGCTGGCGAGGGTTTTTATCTGGTGCGGCGGGGCATTTTTCAGGCAGTCGAGCAGCTGCAGGAACAGGATCAGTCGTTGCAGGCCGTTGGCATGGCCGATGCCTTCCATCAGGCGTGCGGCCTGCACGGCCGTTTCGCCGCTGAATTCCAGGCCGCGCCGCGCCTGGTCAAACAATGGCTGCAAATCCCCCAGTTCCGGCAGGGCCTTGCGCAAGGCGAGGAGGGCGGCGCCGTCGAATTGCAGCACCACATCGCGGCCATGCAGGTGCTCGCCGGGGGCCAGTTCGCCGATCCAGTCGTGGGGCAGGTCCGGCCCGATCAGCGCGACATGCCCGGCGCTGAACGCACCAATGTAGTCACCCGCCACCAACTTGCCGCAGCCTTGGCGGATCAGATGGATTTCGAATTCCGGGTGGTGGTTCCAGCGCGCCAGGTCGTAGGGGTAGTCGTGTTCGAACCAGCGGAAGCAGTGGTCCGGCTCGGGCAGGATCACTTCAAGTTCGGCAGGGCGGTGCTCGAACAGCTGGGCGCGGCTGGCAGGCATGAGGGGCTTCTTATGGTTCTTGGAATCGCTTCAAAATACGCGCCCAGGTCCGGTGTCGCTACCCCCGTTTTCGTGGGGGGCTGATACTTTTTTAACTTCAAGGGGGCGGTTAAAAAAGTATCAGTCGAGCATCCGCCAGGCGTTTGTGAGGGCTTGGGCAAGCTGCTGTAATCGACCTTTAACAACAAAAACAACAGGTAGAAACCGCTATGTCCAAGCTCCCGCAAGCGTTGTTCCTGCTTTCCGGCCTGGCGCTGGCCATGCCCGGCCAGGCTGCCGATACCGTCACCATCGCCACGGTCAACAACAGCGACATGATCCGCATGCAGCGCCTGTCCAAGGTGTTCGAAGCACAGCACCCGGACATCAAGCTCAATTGGGTGGTGCTCGAAGAGAATGTGTTGCGCCAGCGCCTTACTACGGACATTGCCACCCAGGGCGGGCAGTTCGACGTGCTGACCATCGGCACCTACGAAACCCCACTGTGGGGTGCCAAGCATTGGCTGGAACCGTTGACCCAGCTGCCGGCCGACTATGACGCCGACGATATCTTCCCCTCGGTGCGTCAGGGCCTGTCGGTCAACGACACCCTGTACGCCTTGCCGTTCTACGGTGAAAGCACGGTCACCTACTACCGCACGGACCTGTTCAAACAGGCTGGCCTGAGCATGCCCACGCACCCCACCTGGACCCAACTCGGTGAGTTCGCGGCCAAGCTGACGGCCAAGGACAAGGACCAATACGGTATGTGCCTGCGGGGCAAGGCGGGCTGGGGCGAGAACATCGCGCTGCTGAGCACCATGGCCAACGCCTTTGGCGCACGCTGGTTTGATGAGCAATGGAAGCCTGAGCTGACCAGCCCCGAGTGGACCGCCGCTGCCAATTTTTACGTCGATACGTTAAAAAAATATGGCCCGCCGGGGGTATCCAGCAACGGCTTCAATGAAACCCTGGCGCTGTTCAACAGTGGCAAATGCGCGATCTGGGTGGACGCCAGCGTCGCCGGTTCCTTCACCACCGACAAAAGCCAAAGCAAGGTCGCCGACAGCGTAGGTTTCGCTGCCGCGCCCACCGAAGTCACCGACAAGGGCTCGTCGTGGCTGTACGCCTGGTCCCTGGCCATTCCGGCCACCTCCAAGCACAAGGACGCGGCCAAGGCGTTTATCAGTTGGGCAACGTCCAAGGACTACATCCAACTGGTGGCCGACAAAGAAGGCATTACCAACGTACCACCGGGCACTCGCCAATCCACCTACAACGACGCCTACTTGAAGGCCGCGCCGTTCGCCCAGGTAACGTTGGAAATGATGAAACACGCCGACCCCGCACACCCTTCGGTCAAACCGGTGCCGTACGTGGGCATCCAGTACGTGACCATTCCTGAGTTCCAGGCCATTGGCACCTCGGTGGGCAAGCTGTTCTCGGCGGCGCTCACTGGTGGCATGTCGGTTGACCAGGCCTTGCTGCAGGCGCAATCCACCACCGAGCGCGAGATGAAGCGCGCCGGTTATCCCAAGTAATTGTTGACGGACATTCCCTATGAAACGACTGGAAGGTAAGAGCGCGCTGATCACCGGGTCGGCGCGTGGGATCGGCCGCGCCTTTGCCCAGGCCTATATCGACGAGGGTGCCCGTGTCGCGATTGCCGATATCAACCTGCAACGGGCGCAGGAGACTGCGGCTGAACTGGGCCCACAAGCCTACGCGGTAGAGATGGATGTGACCGACCAAGGCTCCATCGAACGTGCGATTGCTACCGTGGTGGCCCAGGCGGGCAAGCTGGATATCCTGGTCAACAACGCGGCGCTGTTCGACCTGGCACCCATTGTCGATATCACCCGTGACAGCTTTGACCGGCTGTTCTCAATCAACGTCGCCGGTACGTTGTTCACGTTGCAGGCGGCAGCGCGGCAGATGATCAGCCAGGGCCACGGCGGCAAGATCATCAACATGGCCAGCCAGGCCGGGCGCCGTGGCGAACCATTGGTGGCGGTGTATTGCGCGACCAAGGCGGCGGTAATCAGCCTCACTCAGTCCGCCGGGCTGAACTTGATCAAACAAGGCATCAACGTCAACGCCATCGCCCCCGGCGTGGTAGATGGCGAACATTGGGACGGCGTGGACGCATTGTTTGCCAAGCACGAAGGGCTGGCACCGGGTGAGAAGAAACGGCGGGTAGGGGAGGAGGTGCCGTTTGGGCGGATGGGGACGGCGCAGGATTTGACCGGGATGGCGGTGTTTCTGGCCTCTAGGGAAGCCGATTATGTGGTGGCCCAGACCTATAACGTTGATGGTGGGAACTGGATGAATTAGGACCCGTCCAGACAAAGGAGATCCCTTGTGGGAGCTGGCTTGCCTGCGATAGCGGTGATTCAGGTTATGAATGGCTGACTGACAGACCGCCATCGCAGGCAAGCCAGCTCCCACCTTTGATCCTCATTGTTGTTGGGTGGGGGCTACTCTGCAAAACTCCGATCAAAAAAATAAATCTGTCCCGGTTTCAAGACCTCCACCGTCGCCTGCGGCCTGCCGCCTTCACCATTCTTCTTGCGCCCAGTCTCACGCAAATACCCGGCCTCGGTCAGCTTTAACAAACGCTGGCGAATGCTGGTTTTCAGCACCGGCCGCGCCAGCACTTGCGAAAAGATAGTGGTCGCTTCCGGTGCACTGAATTCTCTGCCCAGGAACATCAACGGCAAGCTGCTGTACAGCGACTTGGACAACAACCGCTCCTGCACCGCCGCCACGATCAGGTTGTGATCGAACGGCAGCTTGATACTGCCATCAGCCACCGCCTCCAGCGCAAACCAGCCTTGGTGTTCAGCCAGTTGCACTTCATCCGCCACAATCGCCAGGTAGTAGGTGGACGACGACCAGCAGCGCGGGTCGCGAAATGCATCGCCGACGGTGCCCACCTGTTCGCTCCAGGCCAGGTCGAAGCCCACCTTGTCACTCGCCCGCAACCGCTCCACGGCATCCTTGAGGCTCAGGTCCTGCACGCCGCCATTGACCACCACGCCCGGCAGCGCCCAATGCCCGGCGAACGGCTCGGCTTCGCGCTTGTTCAGCAGCAGTTTGAGTTCACCCGAGGCGCGGCAATAGAACAGCACGCACAGGTCGACGGTATGCAGGTAGGCGCTAAGCGGCATGTAGGGTTCCTTTTGAACAGTGGCGGGGCACAGTCTAGCGGATCGAACAGATATGTCATGTACTGCGGGCAGCATAGATATCCAAATGTTTCTTGCAATGAAAGTACATGACGTGTACTTTTGTTTCCAGGCCACAGGAGAACCGCCATGACCCTCGCGAAAACTGCCATTGCTTCATTCGATGTCGACGCCCAGAAAAGCTTTACGCCACTGTGCCCCAACGAATTGCCGGTGGCCGGCGGCGACCAGGTCGGCGCCGAGCTTAACTTCATGGCCAGCCTTGCCGGCTATCGCGTGGGCAGCAAGGACGCCCACACGCCGCACGCGCCGTGGGTAGTGTCGCAGCACAGCGACATGCTCAAGCCCACCGGCCTGGTCCACGCCGATGTGACCTGGGTCAGCCACTGCGTACCGGGCACCGAGGGCTTCACCCTGCTGGACGAGTTGCCCACGCCCTATGACTACAATTACTTCATCTGGAAAGGCGTCGAACCCGACCTGCACCCCTACGGCGCTTGCTTCCACGACCTTCACGACAAGCTGTCCACCGGCGTCATCGAGTATTTGAAAGCCCAAGGGGTTGTCCGCGTGATCGTCGGCGGCCTGGCGCTGGACTACTGCGTCAAGACCACCGCGTTGCAACTGCTCAAGGCCGGCTTTGAGGTGGTGCTGCACTTGCCCGCCTGCCGAGGCATTACCGAGGAGGGCGGTGTGCAGGCCGTCAACGATTTGCTCAAGGCCGGTGCCGTCATCAGCAGCACCCGCGAAGAACTGGCCACGATGGCCGCGCGCTAAGGAGACACACCATGGAAAGTGCCTACGATTTTGATGCCCCGGTGATCCAGGGGTTGCTCGATACCGACTACTACACCTTCACCATGATGCAGGCTGTGTTGCACCAGTACCCCAACGTAGAAGTGGAATACAACTTCATCGTGCGTTCCAAGGAGAAACTCGGCCACCTGATCCCCGAGCTGCGCACCGAGCTTGAAAAAATGTCCGGCCTGCAGATGCGTGAAGGCGAGCTGCGCTTCCTGTTCAACCCGCGCTTTCGCGAGTACCTCACGCCCGATTACGAACGTTTCCTCGGCTTGTACCGTTTCAACCTGCGCTATATCCACGTCAGCGAAATCGACGGCCAACTGAACATCCGTGTGATCGGCCCGATGCTGCACTGCATCATGTTCGAACAGCCGGTGTTGGCGCTGGTGAGTGAGCTGCGCAACCGTGACAAATACCCCGATGTGACCCTGGAAGACGTCACCCGCAAGCTCTACCAGAAATTTGACTGGCTGGAGAAAAACCTCAGCCGCGACGAACTGGCCGACCTGCGCGTGTCCGACTTCTCTACCCGTCGGCGCCTGTCGTTCAAGGCCCAGCGCGAAGTGGTCGACATCATGCGCCGCGACTTTCCCGGCCAATTCGTCGGCACCAGCAACGCGCACCTGGCCTATGAGTTCGACCTGCCGCTGATCGGCACCATGGCCCACCAATGGCTGATGGTGCACCAGCAACTGGGGCGGCTGCGCGAAAGCCAGAACGCCGCGCTGGAAAACTGGGTGCGTGAATACCGCGGCCGTCTCGGCATAGCGCTGACCGACTGCATCAGCACGGATTTTTTCCTCAAGGACTTCGACCTGTACTTCGCCAAGCTTTACGACGGCCTGCGCCAGGACTCCGGCGACCCCATTGCCTGGGCCGATAAGGTGCTGGCCCGCTACAAGCAACTGGGTATCGACCCGATGACCAAGGACTTGATGTTCTCCGATGGCCTGAACTTCGAGAAATGCCTGCCGATCCTGCGTCACGTAAGAGGCAAGGCCAAATTCGGTTTCGGCATGGGCACCAGCCTGGCCTGTGATGTGGAAGGTGTGGAGCCGCTGAGCATCGTGATGAAACTGGTGCGAGTGCACGGCGAGCCGGTGGTTAAGTTCTCCGATGATCCGATCAAGAATGTCTGCGAAGACGCCTCGTTTTTGCAGTACGCGGCTCAGGTGTTCAATGTCGGCAGTGTGGAGGTGTGACATGCAAGACCGTATCGCACAGGAACTCAATATCAATCGGCAATTGATCGAGGGCGGTGAAGCCCAGGAAATCCAGCGGCGCATCGACTTCATCAAGACCACGTTGCGTGGCTCTGGCTGCAAGGCCCTGGTGCTGGGCATCAGCGGCGGTGTCGATTCCCTCACTGCTGGGCGGCTATGCCAACTGGCCGCTGAGCAGTTGCGCAGCGAAGGCTACGTGGCGCGCTTTATCGCCATGCGCCTGCCTTATAAAACCCAGGCCGACGAAAGCGATGCCCAGGCCTCCCTGGACTTCATCACCCCGGACCAGATCGACACCCTCAACATCGCCGCGTCTGTCGATGGCCTCATGGCCAGCCTGACCGCCACCGAAGCCAGCGCCGCCCATGTCGACTTCATCAAAGGCAACGTCAAGGCGCGCACGCGGATGATCGCCCAGTACTCCGTCGCCAACCTGCACAATGGTTTGGTGGTGGGCACCGACCACGGCGCCGAGGCTCTGATGGGGTTTTTCACCAAGTTCGGTGATGGTGCCTGTGACCTCGCGCCACTGTCCGGCCTGACCAAAACCCAGGTGCGGTTACTGGCTACAGCTCTCGGTGCACCGGACGCCCTGGTGCACAAACATCCGACTGCCGACCTTGAGGAACTGGTACCGGGAAAGTTGGATGAGCATGCTTATGGCTGTTCTTACGCAGAGATCGACGCGTATTTGATGGGCGAGCCAGTGAGTGAGCGGGTGAGGGCGACTGTCGAAAACGCCTACCTCAAAACTGCCCACAAGCGAGCGCTGCCCATTACCCCGCTCTAAGCTCCACCACGCGCTAATGTGGGAGGGGGCAAGCCCCAATGCCAGTCAGTTAAGGGTTAGAAAGAGTAAAAGCTAACCTGTGGCGAGGGAGCTTGCTCCCGCTGGACTGCGCAGCAGTCCCATCTTTGGGGCCGCTACGCGGCCCAGCGGGAGCAAGCTCCCTCGCCACACTGACGGTGTTTGCCCTTAACTGACTGGCATTAGGGCAAGCCCCCTCCCACAAAAACCTCACACAGCTTCAGATTGCCGCTAGGGCAACCGAAGTCGCGGCGGTGCGGGTCTCCACGCCCAACTTCACATACACATGCTCCAAATGCTTGTTCACCGTCCTGGGGCTCAAGCCCAAAATATCGCCGATATCCCGATTGGTCTTGCCACACGCCACCCACCGCAACACCTCAACCTCCCGCTCCGTCAGCGCAAACCGCGCCGACAACAACCGCTGTGCCGGCTCATCTTCCAAGGTCAATACACTCGGCAGCCTGGCCTCCCGTGCCGACAGCAAAATGCGCGAGGTGCGCAAATGCGCCGCCACCCGCGCCAGTACTTCGTCGGTTTGGATCGGCTTGGTCACGTAGTCACTGCCCCCCACCTCAAACCCTTGCACCACATGCTTGGTGTCCGTAAGGCCAGTCATGAACACCACCGGGATATCCGCGCTGGCAGGCATCGCCTTAAGCCGGCGGCAGGTTTCGAAGCCATCCAAGCCGGGCATCATCGCGTCCAGCAGGATCAGGTCCGGGCGCCGACGTTGCACGCGGTTCAACGCGCTGAGGCCATCGAGGGCCACCAGCACCATGTAGCCAGCGTCGTCCAGGGCATCGGAAAGCATGGCCAGGTTGTCCGGCGTGTCGTCCACGATCAACACCACGCCGGGTTCAGTGCTGTGGGTGAGTGCATTCATGTTCGGCCTCCTTGAGGGTTCGGTTGAGTTCGTCCAAGCGAAAACCCTTGAGCAGCCCGCGCACCTTGCCGATAAACGGCGCGGTGTCTGGGTGTTGTTCAAGGATGCTGTCGAGCTTGGCGTGCAGGCCGCGCACATAGCCGATGGCGTTGAGCTCGGCGAGTTCGGCCAGGTCTTCGGGGCTGGGCAAAACGTTGGGCGGTGGCGGCGGTACAAGGCTTTTGGTGCGGCGCAGCCACTGCAAGCCCAGGTGTTGCTGCACGCGGCCAAGCAGCTCCGGGGTACGTACCGGTTTGGCCAGGTAGTCATTGCAGGCGGCGGCAATGCTGCGTTCGCGGTCGTCGGTAAAAGCGTTGGCCGAGATCACGATGATCGGTGCGGTAGACAGCGCGTTGCGGCGGATCAGGCGGCTGGTTTCATAGCCGTCCAGGGTCGGCATCGACAAATCCATCAGGATCAAATCGGGCGCCAGCAGCGCCACCTGGCGGATCGCTTCCTGGCCATTACTCGCCTGGATCACCTCGAAACCCAGGGGTGTAAGCATGCCACTGAGCACCTTGCGATGGTCCACGTGGTCGTCCACCACCAGGATGCGCCGACGCTCACCCTGGTAGCCAACGATGTCGTGCTCCACATGCACCACGGCCTGGGGAGCACGCACTTGGGAGAGAAACAGCCGCACTTGGAAACAGGTGCCCTTGTCCAGTTCGCTGGTCACCCGCAGCTCGCCGCCCATCAACGCGGTGAGCATACGCGTGATGGTCAGGCCCAGGCCTACGCCGTTGTCCTGGCGCATCAGGTCGCCGCGCTCGAAGGGTTGGAAAATCCGTTCCAGTTGCCCCGGATCAATGCCGATGCCGGTGTCAATAATCTCGAAGTTGGCGGTTTCGCGCATGTAGCTGACCCGCAGGCGCACCTCGCCGCTGTCGGTGAAGTTCACGGCGTTGCCCAGCAGGTTGATCAAGATCTGGCGCACGCGTTTTTCGTCGCCGCGCACCACCGCCGGAATCTTGCCCACGCAGTCCAGGCGAAAGCGCAGCCCTTTGTCCTGGGCTTGGGGCGTGAACATCTGCTCCAAGTCGTGGAGCAATTCTGGGAAGGGAATCTCGGTGAGTTCCAAACGCAACTTGCCGGCCTCGATCTTGGCCACATCCAGCAGCCCATCGATCAACGACACCAAGTGCGAGCCGCTGCGCAATATGGTCGCCAGGGCGTCTTGATGCTGCTCGGGCATGGCGCTGTCGCGCTGCAAAATCTGGGTGAAACCGAGGATGCTGTTGAGCGGCGTACGCAGCTCGTGGGACAGCCCGGTGACGTAGCGGCTCTTGGCGGCGTTCGCTGCTTCCGAGGCTTCCTTGGCCTGTTGCAGCGCTTGGTCGGTGAGGCTGTGGGCGTCGATCTCCTGCATCAGCAGCAGGGTCTGGCGGTCGGATTCTTCCTGGGCCACACCCCGGCTTTCGCGGGTCAGCACCACCCACCAGGCAAGTACGGCGGCCAACACGGAGAGCGTCAGGAAGGCCTTGAAGAACGCCTGGTACAAGGTTTCCGAGTGGGGCAGCCCTTGGGCGGCCTGTACGTAGATCAAGGCCAGGGCACCGGCGAGCATCAGTACTAGCGCCAGCAGCAATCCAAGGTAATGCGCCAGCCGGGTGTGCAGGCGCGGCATCATCGTATTGGGCAACAACCAGCGCAGGACGCCCTCGAACTGGCTGACCAACCGCCCATGGGGTTTGCAGCGATCGCCGCAACGCGCATCCAGCGAGCAGCACAATGAACAGATCGGCGTGCTGTAGGCCGGGCAGAACGCCATGTCCGCCGTTTCGAACGGGTTGCTGCACAGCCCGCACACCGCATGGGTGGCGGGCGCCACCGGGTGGATCAGCTGTGGGTCGCTGGTGCGGGCGATGTAGTACTTGCCCTTGGTTAGCCAGGCCAATAGCGGTGCCATCACCAGCGCGGTGCCGAGGGCAACAAAGGGTGGCGCCGCCTGGGCCAACGCGCCGAACAGGCCGAAGTGGGCGAGGATCGACAGCAGCGAGGCAATCAACATCGAGCCGACGCCCACCGGGTTGATGTCATAGAGGTGTGCGCGCTTGAACTCGATGTGCTTGGGCGACAGGCCCAGCGGTTTGTTGATCACCAGGTCCGCCACCAGCGTGCCGATCCAGGCAATCGCGATATTGGCGTAGAGCCCCAGCACCTGGTCGATCACATCGAACACCCCCAGCTCCATCAGCATCAACGCAATAGCCACGTTGAACACCAGCCACACCACGCGCCCGGGGTGGCTGTGGGTGACGCGGGCGAAGAAGTTCGACCAGGCCAGGGAGCCGGCGTAGGCGTTGGTCAGGTTGATCTTCATCTGCGAGATGAACACGAACAGCACCATGGCGCCGAGTGCCCATTCCGGCGAGCTGAACACATAGCGGAAGGCAACCAGGTACATCTGGGTCGGCTCGGCGGCGCGCTCCATGGGGATTTCATGTTGCAGGGCGAGAAACGCCAGGAACGCACCGGCAAACATTTTCAGCGCGCCGGGGATGATCCAGCCAGGCCCGGCGCAGAGCAGGGCGGCCCACCAGCGTTTGCGGTTGGCGGCGGTTTTTTCCGGGAGGAAGCGCAGGTAGTCCACTTGCTCGCCGATCTGCGTCACCAGCGACAGCGCCACGGTGCAGGCGGCGCAGAACGCCAACAGGTTGAAGCCACCGCCATCGCCGCTGCGCCCGACAAAGCTGGTCCAGTCGCTGAAGGCATCGGGGTTTTTCCACCCTACAAAGCCGTAGGGCAGCACCAGCAACAGCAGCCAGATCGGTTGGGACCACAATTGCAGGCGGCTGATCAGGGTCACGCCGTAAGCCACCAGCGGAATCACCAGCAGCGAGCAGATCACATAGGCCAGGGCCAGTGGAATATGGAAATACAACTCAAGGGCCAGGGCCATGATCGCCGCTTCCAGGGCAAAGAACAGGAAGGTGAAGCTGGCATAGATCAGCGAGGTGATGGTGGAACCGATATAGCCGAAGCCGGCGCCACGGGTCAGCAGGTCCATGTCCACGCCGTAGCGCGCCGCGTAATAACTGATGGGCAGGCCGGTAAGGAAGATCACCAGGCTGATGGCAAGGATGGCCCAAAAGGTATTGGTAAAGCCGTAGCTCAAGGCCAATACACCGCCGATGGCTTCCAACGCCAGGAAAGACACCGCGCCCAGGGCTGTGTTGGCGATACGCAGCTCCGACCACTTGCGAAAGGACTTGGGGGTGTAGCGCAGGGCGTAGTCTTCCATGGTCTCGTCGGCGACCCAGGTGTTGTAGTCGCGGCGGATCTTGACGATGCGCTGGGTGCCGGGAGGGGATTGCACGGTGGGAGGCTCCGGGAGAGGACGAGGTTGGGTGAGCAAGTTCCATGCCCCAACAGACACCGAGGTCAAAATGTGGGAGCTGTCTTATTGGTGAGCTGCTTGTTGTGGTGAGCGGGCTTGCCCCGCGCTGGGCAGCGAAGCGGCCCTAAAACCTGAGACTGAGGCCTAACTGGAAAAATGGGTTGCCTGGGTTGGGGCCGCTTCGCAGCCCAGCGCGGGGCAAGCCCGCTCACCACAACCTGCCCTGAAAGGGTGCGAAGCGGCATACGTCAAATGACGTACGCGGTTACGTCAGGCTGCGTATACCCGCACTGGCCCCTTGCCGCCATGCTGAACCCCTCATTGCAGAGGAGTCGCCCCATGGCACCAAGATTGATCCGCTCCACACCGCTGTTGGCCTTGTCATTACTGGCCGCCGCTCTGTTCAGCCAGGGCGCGTTGGCCGATAACGAAGGCCTGGCCGTGACCCCCACCGAAGTCACCGTCGGCCAGTTGCACTCGGCCACCGGCACCATGGCGATTTCCGAGACCGGCTCGATCCAGGCCGAGCGCCTGGCCATCGAGCAGATCAACGCCTCGGGCGGGATTCTGGGACGCCAGATCAAAGTGATCCAGGAAGACGGCGCGTCCGACTGGCCAACCTTCGCCGAGAAAGCCAAGAAGCTTTTGGTCAACGACAAGGTCGCTGCCGTATTCGGCTGCTGGACCTCGGCCTCGCGTAAAGCCGTGCTGCCGATCTTCGAGAAAGAAAACGGCTTGCTCTACTACCCGACCTTCTACGAAGGCCTGGAACAGTCGAAAAACGTGATCTACACCGGCCAGGAAGCCACCCAGCAGATCCTCGCCAGCCTCGACTGGATCGCCAAGACCAAAGGCGCCAAAACCTTTTACCTGGTGGGCTCGGACTACATCTGGCCGCGCACCTCGATGAAGATCGCCCGCAAGCACATCGAAAACGTGCTGCACGGCACCGTGGTGGGCGAAGACTACTACCCGCTGGGTAACACCCAGTTCGGCTCGTTGATCAACAAGGTCAAGCTGAAAAAACCTGATGTGGTCTTTGCGGCGGTGGTGGGTGGCTCCAACGTGGCCTTCTACAAACAGCTGAACGCGGCCGGTGTGAACTCGGCCAAGCAAACCCTGCTGACCCTCTCTGTGACGGAAGACGAACTGCTGGGCATCGGCGGCGAAAACATGGCCGGCTTCTACGCCTCGATGAAGTACTTCCAGAGCCTGGACAACCCCAACAACAAAGCCTTCGTCGAAGCGTTCCAGGCCAAGTACGGCAAAGACGCGGTGATCGGCGACGTGACCCAGGCGGCTTACCTCGGCCCATGGCTGTGGAAGGCAGCGGTGGAGAAGGCCGGCAGTTTCGACGTGGATAAAGTGGTGGCGGCGTCCCCAGGCATCGAGCTGAAAACCGCGCCGGAAGGCTACGTGAAGATTCACGAGAACCATCACTTGTGGAGCAAATCGCGCATTGGGGAAGTACTGCCCAATGGTCAGTTCAAGGTGATTTATGAGTCGGATCTGATCGAGCCGAATCCGTTTCCAAAGGGCTACCAATAACCAACTGGCATACCCGGGTCCAAATGTGGGAGCGGGCTTGCTCGCGAATGCGGTGGGTCAGTCACCTGATGCATTCACTGACACACCACATTCGCGAGCAAGCCCGCTCCCACATAGAGCAAAAAGCAGTCTGCATTTCATCTCTCTGTTGGAGACCATCATCATGGAATGGCTATCGGAATTTGGAGCCATCGCGGCAATGCAGGGGTTCAACGGCTTGTCCGTGTTCTGCGTGCTGTTGCTGATGGCATTGGGGCTGGCGATCATCTTTGGCCAGATGGGCGTGATCAACATGGCCCACGGTGAGTTCCTCACCATCGGCGCCTACACCACCTACGTGTGTTCCAGCCTCACCGCGCACTTTGCGCCGAGCTTCCAACCCTATTACTTCTTTTTCGCCATCGCCCTGTCATTCCTGGTGGCCGGCGCCATCGGCTGGCTGGTGGAATGGGCGATGATCAGCCGCTTGTACAAGCGCCCGCTGGACACCTTGCTGGCCACTTGGGGCCTGTCGTTGGTGATGCAGCAAACCTTCCGCTCGGTATTTGGTGCCCGTGAAGTCAGCGCCGAACCGCCGGCGTGGCTGATGGGCTCGGTGAACTTCACCGACGCCATCGAGATTCCGCGCAACGGCCTGTTCATGATGGGCCTGACCCTGCTGCTGACCGCCGCGATCTTCCTGATGCTCTACCGCTCGCGCTGGGGCCTGCAAGTGCGCGCCACGGTGCAAAACCGCTTGATGAGCCGCGCGGTGGGCATCAATACGCGCAAGGTCGACCGCATGACCTTCGCCCTCGGCTGCGGCGTGGCTGGGGTGGCCGGTGCGGCGTTCACCACCATCGGCTCCACCGGGCCAACGGCGGGCTCGCAATACATCGTCGACACCTTCCTGGTGGTGGTGTTCGGCGGCGCGCAAAGCCTGTTCGGCACCATCGCCTCGGCGTTCGTGATCGCCCAGACCCAATCGCTGTCGGAGTTTTTCCTCAGTGGCTCGATGGCCAAGGTGCTCACCTTGTCCTCGGTGATTCTGATCCTGATGCTGCGCCCGCAAGGGTTGTTCTCCATCAAAGTGCGTAAGTAGAGGCGAGCGGATGAAGGCTTTAGACAAGCTGCTGGGCGGCCAGCAAAACCTGATCGGCATCGTGCTGCTGGCACTGTTGATCCTGGTGGTATTCCCCCTGACCCTGGACGCGTTCCGCCTGAATATGGTGGGCAAGTACCTGACCTACGCGTTCGTCGCCGTGGGCCTGGTGCTGTGCTGGGGCTATGGCGGCATTCTCAGCCTGGGGCAAGGCGTGTTTTTTGGCGTCGGCGGCTACTGCATGGCGATGTTCCTCAAGCTCGAAGCCTCGGACCCGGAGAGCACCAAGATCCAATCCACGCCGGGCATCCCGGACTTTATGGACTGGAACCAGATCACTGAACTGCCGTGGCTGTGGCAGCCGTTCCACAGTTTTGGTTTTACCGTTTTCGCGGTGATCGCGGTACCGGTGCTGCTGGCGTTCATCATCGGCATGGCGCTGTTCAAACGGCGGGTGGGCGATGTGTACTTTTCCATCGTCACCCAGGCGATTGCGCTGATTCTCACCGTGCTGATCGTCGGCCAGCAGGGCCTGACCGGCGGCGTCAACGGCATTACCGACCTCAAGACCCTGCTCGGCTGGGACCTGCGTACCGACAGCGCCAAGTTGGTCCTGTACTTCATCAACGCCGGTTTACTGTTTGGCTGCATCTTTATCGGGCGCTTTATCCTCGCCTCCAAGCTCGGCCGCTTGCTGATGGCCATGCGTGACAAGGAAGAACGCGTGCGCTTCTCCGGCTACGACGTGGCCAGCTTCAAGATCTTCGTGTTTTGTGTGGCCGCTGCGTTCTCGGCGATTGGCGGGGCGATGTTTGCCTTGCAGGTGGGCTTTATGTCGCCCTCGTTCGTCGGCATCGTGCCGTCGATCGAGATGGTGATCTTCGCCGCAGTGGGCGGGCGCATGTCGCTGCTGGGCGCGGTGTACGGCGCGCTGTTGGTGAACTACGGCAAGACCTACTTTTCCGAGTCCTTCCCCGAGTTGTGGCTGTACCTGATGGGTGGGCTGTTTATCGCCGTGGTCATGTACTTTCCCAACGGCTTGGCCGGTTTGTGGGACAGCCATGGGCGCCAGGCATTGGCCAGACTGCTGCGGCGAAAACCTGCGGTGAAAACCGCCAAGAGCAAAGTTTTGGAGACCCAGCCATGACCGCCGTCGGCTTCGAGATGAAAAAACCGGTGCTGGCCATCGAAGGCCTCACCGTATCGTTCGACGGCTTCAAGGCCGTCGATAACCTCAACCTGTATATCGACCGTAATGAAGTGCGCGTAGTGATCGGTCCCAACGGCGCCGGCAAGACCACCGTGCTCGACCTGATCTGCGGCAAGACCCGCGCCACCAGCGGCAGCATCCAGTTCGACGGGCAGGAACTGACCAAGATGCGCGAGTACAACATCGTGCGGGCGGGGGTAGGGCGCAAGTTCCAGAACCCGTCGATCTACGAAAACCTCACGGTGTTCGAGAACCTGGAGATGTCCTACCCGGCCGGTCGCAAGGTGTGGGGCGCGCTGTTTTTCAAGCGCAACGCCCAGGTGATTGCGCGGGTGGAGGAGGTTGCACGGGAAATCTTTCTCGGCGACCTGTTGCAGCAACAGGCCGACTTGCTGTCCCACGGGCAAAAACAGTGGCTGGAAATCGGCATGCTGCTGATGCAAGACCCGGAGCTGTTGATGCTCGATGAACCGGTGGCGGGCATGAGCGTCAACGAGCGTGCGCAGACTGCCGAGTTGCTCAACCGCATCAGCCAGGGCCGTTCGGTGCTGGTGATCGAGCACGACATGGAGTTCGTCAAAAGCATCGCCCACAAGGTCACGGTGCTGCACCAGGGCAAGGTGCTGGCTGAGGGCAGCATGGAGTCGGTGCAAAGCAACCCTAAAGTCATCGAAGTGTATTTGGGCCACTGAGGAAGCAGGCATGTTCAAGATCGACCAGTTGTCCTGCGGCTACGGGCAGAGCCAGATCCTCCACGACCTGGACCTGAACGTGGCCAAGCGTGAGATCGTCGCGGTGATGGGCCGCAATGGCATGGGCAAGACCACCTTGTTCAAGAGCCTGATGGGTATCCTGCCGCAATGGAAAGGCCAGGTGAGCGTGGACGGCCACAACGTCTCGGCGCTGGAAACCCACGAGCGGGTGGAACGCGGTATCGCCTATGTGCCCCAGGGCCGCATGATTTTCCCCAGCATGAGCGTGCTGGAAAACATCCAGACCGGTTTGCCAGCGTCGGCCCGCGGCAAGGTGCCGGAGGATTTGTACGCACTGTTCCCGGTGCTCTACGACATGCAATCGCGCAAGGGCGGCAACCTGTCGGGCGGGCAGCAGCAACAGTTGGCAATCGCCCGGGCCTTGGCCACCAACCCCAAGGTGCTGCTGCTGGATGAACCCACCGAAGGCATCCAGCCGTCGATCATCAAGGACATCGCCCGCACGCTCAAAGAGATCCGCAACCTGCGGGACTTGACCATCGTGGTGTCGGAGCAGGTGCTGTCCTTCACCCTGGAAATCGCCGACCGCTTCCTGGTGATTGAAAAGGGCCGCTTCGTGATCGAAGAGACCCGTGATCGGGTGGATGAGGCGACGATCAGTCGTTATCTGTCGGTGTAGCAGGGCGGATCATGGTCTCGGGGCGTACGCGCAGGGCGTACTCCTCGGCTGTGATAAAACCCAGTTGCACCGCCGCCTCCTTGGGCGAGAGCCCTTCATCCGCTGCCTTGCGGGTGATCTGCGCCACACGGTCGTAGCCCAGCAGCGGGTTGAGCGCCGTGGCCATCAACAGCGAGTGCTCCACATTGCGCGCCAGTTGCGGGCGGTTCACGTCCAGGCCATGCAGCAGCTTGTGGGTGAACAGGCTGATGCAGTCGCTGAGGACCTCAATCGACTGCAACAGGTTGTGGATCAGCACCGGCTTGGCCACGTTCAATTCAAAGGTGCTGGACGCGCCCGCCAGGGTGATGGTGGTGTGGTTGCCCATCACCTGCATCGCCGCCTGCACCAGCACTTCGGCGATGGTGGGGTTGCGTTTGCCGGGCATGATCGAGGAGGTCAGGCCGTCATCCGGTACGATCAACTCCCCCAAACCACAACGCGGGCCGCAGCCCAGCAAGCGGATATCGTTGGCGATCTTGGTCAGCGACACGGCCAGCACATTCAGCGCTCCGGAGGCTTCCACCAGGGCATCGTGGGTGCCCATGCCTTCGAACTTGCACGGGTTGGTGACGAAGGTTTCGCCGGTGAGGCGGCTGATCTCTTCGCAGAACGCCACATCAAAACCCGGCGGCGTGTTCAGCCCGGTGCCCACCGCCGTGCCGCCTTGTGGCAACAGGCGCAGACGCGGCATGCAGGCTTCAATGCGTGCAATGCCATGCTGGATCTGTTGAGCAAAGGCGTCAAAGGCCTGGCCCTGGCTCATGGGCACCGCATCCATCAGGTGGGTGCGGCCGATTTTCAGCACGTCTTGCCAGGCGTCGGCCTTGGCTTGCAGCCCATTGCGCAGATGCCCGAGGGCCGGCAGCAGGCGCCCGCGCAGTTCCAGCACGGTGGTCAGGTGCATCACCGTGGGGAAACTGTCGTTGGACGACTGCGAGCGGTTCACATGGTCGTTGGGATGCACCGGTGACTTGCTGCCCAGTTCACCGCCCAGCCTGAGGTTGGCGCGGTTGGCGATCACCTCGTTGGCATTCATGTTGGTCTGGGTACCGGAGCCGGTTTGCCAGATCGACAGTGGGAAATGTTCGTCGAAGGCGCCGTTGGCCAATTCCTCGGCGGCCTGTTCGATGGCCTGCGCGAGCGTTGGCGCCAGTGCGCCGAGCCGTGCATTGGCTCGGGCGCAAGCGCGTTTCTGTTGGCCAAAGGCGCGGATCAGGCAGGCGGCGAACGGCTGTTTGCTGCCGAACACCTCCAGCGCCCGTTGGGTCTGTGCGCCCCAGTAGCGGTCGGTCGGGATAGACACCGGGCCAAACGCGTCATGTTCGATTCGCAAAGTGGTCATCAACCGGCTCCGTTACAGCGCAGCGCCGGCAGCACGGCCGAGCACGCGTTGATATTCAACCTTGGCCGTTTGTTCGGAGAACTCGCCGGACCACTTCGACACCACCACCGTCGCCACGCTGTTGCCAATGGTGTTGCAGGTGGCGATGGCCATCGACATAAAGCGGTACACCCCGAACAGCAGCACCAGACCTTCTGCCGGCAACACGCCGATGGCGGTCACGGTGGCGGCAAACACCACGAAACTACCGCCCGATACCGCCGCTGCGCCTTTGGAGGTCACCAGCATGATCGCGATGATGCCCAGTTGTTGTTCCCAACTCAGCGGCACGCCGTAGGCATTGGCGATAAACAGCACGCACAGCGACATGTAGATCGAGGTGCCGTCGAGGTTGAACGCATAGCCGGTAGGCAACACCAGGCCAACGCTCTGTTTGGAGCAGCCGAATTTCTCGAGCTTTTGCAGCAGGCGCGGCAGGGCGCTTTCCGACGAGGCGGTGCCGAGCACGATGAAGATTTCATCCTTGATATAGGTGAGGAAGCGCCACAGGCTGAAACCGCTCAAGCGGCACACTGCGCCCAGCACCACAAAGATAAAGAACGCGATGCCCACGTAGAACATCAGCACCAGGTTGGCCAGGGACATCAGCACGGCGGTGCCGTTGCTGCCCACCGCATAAGCCACCGAACCAAAGGCACCCAGGGGCGCGAACTTCATGATCAGGTTGATGAACTCAAAGAAGCATTCGGAGATACGGTTCAGGCCGTCTTCGATCACTTCGCGGCGCTCAGGCTTCAACGCCAGCAGGGCGAAGCCGAACAGTACCGAGATCACCAGCACCTGCAACAACTGGCCGCCGGCGAAGGCGCCGACGAAGTTGTCGGGGAAGATGCCGTAGATAAAGTCCATGGTCGAGGCCGGTGCATGGCCCTTGGCAACCGCAGCACTGGCGGCGGCAGCAGCGGCGCTGCTTGGGTGCGCGTCGTGCATGCCCGAGCCGATTTGCAACAGGTTGCCCCACAACAGGCCGATGGCCAGGGCGATGGTGGACACCACTTCGAAGTAGATCAGCGCACGCAGGCCGACTTTGCCGACACGCTTGATATCACCGGCCGAGGCAATGCCGTGTACCACGGTGAAAAACACCAGCGGCGCGACGGCGGTCTTGATCAGTTTGAGGAAGATATCGCCGAGGATCTTGAAACTGGCGGCCAACTCAGGGGCGAGAAAGCCGAAGGCAATGCCCAGGAACATGGCGGCAACGACCTGGAAGGTCAGGTCCTTGTAGAGCGGTTTTTTGGCGGGAGTGGATGACATGTCTGTGATCTCATTGTTTTTATGATTTTGAAAACGCTGGAGAACCCCTGTGGGAGCGGGCTTGCTCGCGAATGCGGTGGTCAGTTGATGCATCGGGTGACTGATACACCGCATTCGCGAGCAAGCCCGCTCCCACATTTGGATCTCCATTGGGTTTGGGATCAGCGTTTGACGGCACCCTGGCGCGCCAGCGCGATATCCACCATCTGCGGCGCCAGCCCCAAATAGTTGGCCGGGTCGGTCAGGCGTTGCAGTTCGGCCACGTCCAACTGCGCGGTGGCTTCACCCTGGGCGAGCAGGGCGTCGAGCAGGCTGGTGCCCTGGTCGTTGGCCATGCGGCAGGCGGCGTACACCACGTCGTGGGCCACCTGGCGGCCGAGGGCCGGGGCGAGGCCCATCATCACGGCTTCGGCGACGATCAGGCCTTGGGTCATGTCGAGGTTCTTGCGCATGCGCTCGGGGCGCACTTCCAGGCCTGCGAGCATAAAGGTCGCTTGGCCCAGGGAGGCGGCACTGAGGGCGAAGGCTTCAGGGATGGCGATCCATTCCGCCTGCCACGGGCCAGTGGAGCGTTCGAAATCCTGGATCATCGCATCCAGCATCAGCCCGGCGTGCTGGCGCACGCCCTTGGCGGCGGCGTACATCAGCTCGCAGGAAATCGGGTTGCGCTTTTGCGGCATGGTGCTGCTGGCGCCACGGCCCTTGACGAAGGGTTCGTACACTTCGCCCAGTTCGCTGGTCATCATCATCATGATGTCCAGGGCGATCTTGCCCAGCGACCCGGTGACCAGGCCGAGGAAGTTCAGGGTCTCAGCCAAACCATCGCGGGCGACGTGCCAGGTGGCCTGCGGTACGCCCAGGCCCAGCTCGGCCATCAAGGCTTCCTGCACCTGCAGGCCCTTGTCGCCGAGGGAGGCGAGGGTGCCCGCAGCCCCGGCGAACTGGCCGATTTCAACCCGTGGACGCAGCTCCACCAAGCGCTCGGCGTGGCGGTCGAACATGCTCAGCCACACCGCGCACTTGTAGCCGAAGGTGATCGGTAGCGCATGCTGCAAGTGGGTGCGGCCGGCCATGGGCGTGTCGCGATAGCGCTCGGCAAGGCCGGCGAGCAGGCCGCGTACCGCCTGGATATCGCGCTCGACGATGGCCAGGGCGGCACGCACTTGCAGGACGACGGCAGTGTCCATGATGTCCTGGGTGGTGGCGCCCCAATGCACGTAGCGCCCGGCTTCGCCGCAGATCTTCGACAGTTGCTCCACCAGCGGCAGGATCGGGTAGCCGACGATCTCGGTCTCGTGCTGCATCAGTGCCAGGTCCAGGGCCTCGTACTGCGACAGCGCAGCGATTTGTTCGGCAGCCTCAGCCGGGATCACGCCGCAGCGGGCTTCGGCGCGGGCCAGGCCCACTTCCACTTCGATGTAGCGCTCGATCAACGCTTTATCGGAGAACACACCGCGCATTTCGGCGGTGCCGAACATGTCGCGGAACAGGGCGGAATCAAAAACGGTGCTCGACATGGGAAAATCCTAATTGTTATTTTTAAACCATACATATTTAATATGTCCGTACATTATGATTACGCTTGTGCTGATACACTGTCAACTCGACAACGAGGGTAAAAATGGAAAGCGTGAGCCAGAGGCGTTATGCGGCGGTGGCCAAGGACTTGATTGAGCAGATCGGCAGCGGCCACTACCCGGTGGGGTCGTTGTTGCCGACTGAATTCGAGCTGTGCTCGCTGTACGCGGTGAGCCGACACACCGTGCGTGCGGCCATTGACCAGTTGCAGGGCCAGGGCATGGTCTCGCGGCGCAAGCGCGTGGGCACGCGGGTTGAATCGTCAGCACCCAAGGGCGGCTATTCCCAGTCGATGGCCTCGGTGGGCGACCTGGTGCAAGTGGCCGAAACCCATATCCGTGATATCCAGGGCGTGCGTGAGTTCGTCGCTGACATCGCCCTGGCCCGGCGCCTGGGCCTTGAGCCGGGCGGGCATTATTTCTGCGTGTCGAGCATCAAGGTGGATGCCGGCGACGGTAACGCGCCACTGTGCTGGACCGATGTGTACGCCGAGCAAGCGTTTGCCGACGTGATCCCCGAAGCGCGCAAACACCCCGATGAGCTGATCGCCGCTCTGATCGGCAAAGCCTATTCGCGGCACATCGACGTGGTAGACCAACAGGTGCGGCCGGTGCAGTTGCCTGCCGAATTGGCCGCCAGCCTCAAAGCGCAAAACGGCGCGCTGGGCCTGGCGATCATTCGCCAGTATCGCGATGAACAAGGCGTGCTGATTGCCGTCGCGGAATCGGTGTACCCCGCCGACCGTTTTACCCTGACCATGCAGATGAAGCGCGACAAGCTCTGACCCCATACGTCATCCAACGTATTCCCCGTTTTACCTGGCTCCACGAGACTGGATCGCACGCAATCGCCATCCGTCCAGGAGCCAGTCCATGACCGAAACGCTGATCAAAGTCGACCTCAACCAGCCTGTCACCGAAAACGAACAAATCCATAACCGCTGGCACCCGGATATCCCGATGGCCTGCTGGGTCAAGCCGGGTGATGACTTCATCCTGGAGACCTACGACTGGACCGCCGGCGCGATCAAGAACAACGATGACGCCAGCGATGTGCGCGATGTGGACCTGTCTACCGTGCATTACCTCTCGGGCCCGGTGGGCGTACACGGCGCCGAGCCGGGGGACTTGCTGGTGGTGGACCTGTTGGACATTGGCGCCAAGGCCGATTCCCAGTGGGGCTTCAACGGTTTCTTCTCACGCCAGAACGGCGGCGGCTTTCTCACCGATCACTTCCCCAGCGCACAAAAAGCCATCTGGGATTTCAAGGGCATGTTCACCAGTTCCCGGCACATTCCGGGCGTCAACTTCGCCGGCTTGATTCACCCCGGCTTGATCGGCTGCCTGCCCGACCCAGTGATGCTCGCCGACTGGAACCGCCGCGAACAGGAACTGATCGACACCAACCCCACCCGCGTGCCGCCGCTGGCCAACGCGCCGCTGGCGGCCACAGCGCACATGGGCAAGATGCAAGGCCAGGCCCGTGACGATGCCGCCGCCACTGGCGCGCGCACCGTGCCGCCGCGTGAGCATGGGGGCAACTGCGATATCAAGGATTTGTCCCGGGGTTCGAAGATTTTCTTCCCGGTCTACGTCAACGGCGCCGGGCTGTCGGTGGGCGATTTGCACTTCAGCCAGGGCGACGGCGAAATCACCTTTTGCGGCGCCATCGAAATGGCCGGCTGGGTGCACATGAAGGTCGAGCTGATCAAGGGCGGCATGGCCAAGTACGGGATCAAGAACCCGGTGTTCAAGCCAAGCCCGATCACACCGAACTACAAGAATTACCTGATCTTTGAAGGCATCTCGGTGGACGAACAGGGCCAGCAGCACTACCTGGACGTCAATGTTGCTTACCGCCAGGCATGCCTGAATGCGATCAACTACCTGACCAAATTCGGCTACTCACCGGCACAGGGGTATGCGCTGCTCGGTTCGGCACCGGTACAGGGGCATATCAGCGGCGTAGTGGATATCCCGAATGCTTGCGCCACCTTGTGGCTGCCCACGGAAATTTTCGAATTCGATATCAACCCCAACGCCAATGGCCCGACCAAATTCCTCGACGGCAGCATCGACCTGCCCATCGCCCCGGACCTGTAGCCATGCCGACCTACGAATACGCCTGCGTGGCGTGCGGTACTTTTACGATGCTGCGGCCCATCGCCCAGCGCAACGAACCCAGCCAGTGCCCTTACTGCGAAGGGCCGGGAGGGCACCTTTTGGTGTCTGCCCCGGCGCTGCAAACCTTGTCGGCCAACCAGCGCAAGGCGATTGCCGGCAACGAGCGCAGCGCCAACGCGCCGCAAACTGTCGGCCAATACCAGGAAAGTCGCCGGCATCCAGCCGGTTGCAGTTGCTGCGGCACCAGCAAGAAAGTCGTACCGAGCAAGGCCAACCCCTTGGGCCTCAAGACCAAGACCGGCCCACGGCCGTGGATGATCAGCCACTAGAACAGGAGCGTTGCAATGCGCCATGGCGACATTTCCAGCAGCCCGGACACCGTCGGTGTAGCGGTGGTGAATTACAAGATGCCGCGCCTGCACAGCAAGGCCGAGGTGATCGATAACGCCAAGAAAATCGCCGAGATCATTGTCGGGATGAAGCAGGGTCTGCCCGGCATGGACCTGGTGGTGTTCCCCGAATACAGCACCATGGGCATCATGTACGACCACGACGAGATGATGGCCACCGCCGCAAGCATTCCCGGCGAAGAAACCGCGATCTTCTCGGCCGCCTGCCGCCAGGCCAACACCTGGGGCGTGTTTTCGCTGACCGGCGAGCGCCACGAAGAGCATCCCCACAAGGCGCCCTACAACACCTTGGTGTTGATCAATAACCTCGGCGAAATCGTGCAGCGTTATCGCAAGTGCATTCCCTGGTGCCCCATCGAGGGTTGGTACCCAGGGGATCGCACCTATGTGTGCGAGGGGCCTAAAGGCATGCAGATCAGCCTGATCATCTGCGACGACGGCAATTACCCGGAGATCTGGCGCGATTGCGCCATGAAGGGTGCCGAGCTGATCGTGCGCTGCCAGGGCTATATGTACCCGGCCAAGGAACAGCAGGTGCAGATGTCCAAGAGCATGGCCTGGGCCAATAACTGCTACGTGGCCGTGGCGAACGCGGCCGGTTTCGATGGGGTGTATTCGTATTTTGGCCACTCGGCGATCATCGGTTTTGACGGGCGCACCTTGGGCGAGTGCGGCGAGGAGGAAATGGGCATCCAGTACGCGTAGCTGTCGGTGTCGCAGATTCGCGATGCGCGGGCCAATGACCAGTCCCAGAACCACCTGTTCAAGTTGCTGCACCGGGGTTACACCGGCATGCATGCCTCGGGAGATGGCGACAAGGGCGTGGCGGACTGCCCGTTTGAGTTCTACCGCACCTGGGTGCTGGACGCGCAAAAGGCCCAGGAAAATGTGGAGAAAATCACCCGCAGCACCGTCGGTGTCGCCGAGTGCCCGGTGGGGCAGTTGCCCCATGGCGGCAAAGAAAAGACCGTGGGGTAGGGCATGCGCTTTACCTTTGAACCGGCCCAGGTCATGGCCTTGTTGCGCAGCCGCATCGTCGGCCAGGATGCCGCGCTGGCCCAGGTGGAAGGCTTGCTCAAGGTGGTCAAGGCCGATATCGGCGAGCGTGATCGCCCTTTGAGCGTCAACCTGTTCATGGGGCCGACCGGTGTGGGTAAGACTGAAATCGTGCGGCTGCTGGCCCAGGCGCTGCACGGTCGTAGCGATGGCTTTTGCCGTATCGACATGCACACCTTGGCCCAGGAACATTACGCGGCCGCGTTGACCGGTGCGCCGCCCGGCTATGTGGGCAGCAAGGAAGGCATCAGCCTGTTCAACAGTGAGTTGATCCAGGGCACTTACAGTCGGCCGGGCATCGTGTTGTTCGATGAATTGGAAAAGGCCAGCCAGGAAGTGGTGCGTAGCCTGTTGGGCATCCTGGAAAACGGCCAGCTCACGTTGGCCGGCGGTACGCGGACGTTGGACTTTCGCAACAGCCTGATCTTCATGACCAGCAATATCGGCGCGCAACAGGCACGGCGTCATCGCCTGCGGTTTACCCAGGGGTGGCGACGAATGCTGCGTGGTTTTGTACGCAATGAAGCGACGGTGTTGGAAGAGGCGCTGCACGGTCATTTCGAGCCGGAGTTTCTCAACCGTATCGACCGTATCCTGATGTTCGAACCCATTGACGTGCAGTGGTTGGATGCACTGTTGGAGGTGGAGTTGGTCAAACTCAACCAACGATTAGCCGCACACCACCGTTCCCTGGACATGGATGAGCAGGCGCGGGCGTGGTTGTGCCGCCAGCACGACGTGCGCTTTGGGGCGCGGGCACTGGCCAGACGCCTGCGGGTGGAGCTGGAACCGGCACTTGCCGAGTGCCTGTTGCAAGACAATGCCCGGCACCTCAAGGCAACAGTGCGCAATGGCTGCCTGGTGGTTGAAGCCGAAAGCGCAGGAAGATGGGATCCAATTACGGTATAACCCTCGGACGCTTTAGTGACCCCGAGGCCCCGTTTTTCATGCAAAGCCCTTTGCAACGCCCGCTGTGGCAGGTCTACCTGATCTTTCTGGCGCCCATGGTGCTGTCCAACTTTTTGCAGAGTTTTTCCGGCACCCTGAACGGTATCTACGTCGGGCAAATGCTCGGCACCCAGGCGTTGGCGGCGGTGTCGGGGATGTTCCCCATCGTGTTTTTCTTTATCGCCCTGGTGATTGGCTTGGGTGCGGGCGCGTCGGTGTTGATCGGCCAGGCGTGGGGTGCCCAGGAGACGGGGCTGGTGAAGGTGATTACCGGCGCCACCCTGACCTTGGGCGCACTGGTGGGCTTGATTGCGGCCGTGCTGGGCAGCCTGTTTGCGCGCCCGGCCTTGCAAGCATTGGGCACGCCGGTGGATGTGCTGGACGATGCGGTGGGCTATGCCCAGAAGATGATGTTGATCATGCCGCTATTGCTGGTGTTCATCCTCTATACCCAATTGTTGCGCGGGGTCAGCGATACGGTCTCGCCGCTGCTGGCGCTGGTGGTCTCGACCCTGGTGGGCCTGCTGCTGACCCCGGCGCTGATTCGAGGCTGGATCGGCCTGCCGCCCATGGGCATCCAAAGTGCGGTGTACGCCGGGTTGGTCGGTAACGCGTTGGCGATGCTGTTTCTGGTGCTGCGCCTGCGGCATAAAAACCATGTGATGGCGCCGGACCGGGAGCTGATTGCAGCCTTGCGGTTGGACCGTGCCATTTTGGGCAAAGTCTTGCGTATTGGCCTGCCCACCGGCTTGCAGATGGTGGTGTTGTCACTGTCTGAATTGGTCATCCTCGCTCTGGTCAACGGCCACGGTTCCCAGGCCACGGCGGCCTATGGGGCGGTGACGCAGATCGTCAACTATGTGCAGTTTCCGGCGCTGTCGATTGCCATCACCGCATCGATCCTTGGGGCCCAGGCCATTGGCGCGGGGCGCCTGGAACGGATCGGGCCGATCCTGCGTACGGGGCTGTTGATCAACACCTGCCTGACCGGGGGCCTGATTGTGCTCGGCTACGGGTTGTCCCATTGGCTGTTGGGCCTGTTCATCACCGACGACGCGGCACGGGTCAAGGCTGAACACCTGTTGCACATTATGTTGTGGAGCATCCTGGTGTTCGGGTTCCAGGCAGTGGTGGGCGGGATCATGCGCGCCAGCGGCGTGGTGTTGATGCCGGTGGTGATCTCGATTTTTTGTGTGCTGTGCGTCGAGTTGCCGATGGCGTATCTGTTCAATGCCCACTTTGGCCTGGAAGGGGTGTGGATGGCGTTTCCGGTGACCTACCTGGCCATGCTGGCGTTGCAGGTGGCGTATTACCGCCTGGTGTGGCGGCATAAGCAGATCAAGCGCCTGGTGTGATACAAGGTGGCGCAATTTAAGGATTGAAGGCGTTCTACCCATGGCAAATCCCTATGCCGCGTTGTTCGAGGTGCCGGGTGCCCGGGCGTTTGTGCTGGCGGGCATGCTGGCGCGCATGCCGGTATCGATGACCGGTATCGGCCTGATCACCATGTTGTCCCAGGTACACGGTGGTTACGGCCTGGCGGGCTCGGTGGCGGCGGTGTTTGCCCTGGCCACGGCGTTTTGCGCACCGCAGGTGTCACGCCTGGTGGACCGCTACAGCCAGGGGCGGGTGCTGCCCATCGCTGCGCTGATCGGTGGCGGAGCATTGCTGATGTTACTGCTGTGCACCCGCTTGCAGGCGCCGAGCTGGACGCTGTTCCTGTTCGCCGCCCTGGCCGGTTGCATCCCGAACATGTCGGCCATGGTGCGGGCGCGCTGGACCGAGTTGTACCGGGGCCAGCCCAAGCTGCAAACCGCGTTTGCCCTGGAGTCGGTGCTCGATGAGGTGTGCTTTATCATCGGCCCGCCGATTTCGGTAGGCTTGAGCGTGGTGCTGTTTCCCGAGGCCGGGCCCTTGGTGGCTGCGTTGTTGCTGGCAGTGGGTGTCACTACCTTCGTGCTGCAACGTGAGACCGAACCCCCGGTGCACGAACACCACGAGCACCACAGCGGTTGGCTGATCGCTTCACCGTCAGTGCTGATCCTGATGATCCTGCTGCTGGCCATGGGGGTGATCGTCGGTGTGGTGGACGTGGTCAGCGTGGCCTTCGCCCAGCACCAAGGCCAACCGGCGGCGGCGAGCATCGTGCTGTCGGTGTACGCGATCGGTTCGTGCCTGGCGGGCTTGGCCTTTGGCACCCTCAAGCTCAAGGCGCCGTTGCCCCGCCAGTTCCTGATCTGCGGCGTGGCCACGGCGCTGACCACCTTGCCGTTGCTGCTGGTGACCAATATCCCTGGTCTTGCAGTGGCGATCTTTATCTCCGGGCTGTTCTTTGCACCCACGTTGATCGTGTCCATGGCCCTGGTGGAGCGCATTGTCCCACCCAGCCGCCTGACCGAGGGCATGACCTGGCTGATCACCGGCCTCAGCATCGGGGTGGCCATTGGCGCTGCCAGCTCCGGCTGGATGATCGACCACTTTGGCGCCACCAGCGGGTTCTGGATGGCGCTGGTGGCAGGGGCGGTGGTATTTGGGGCTGCGGTACTGGGATATCGGCGGTTGGGGTAGTCAGCCCATCGCCGGGCAAGCATCCCCGCTGTGGTGTTGCAGGAACTCGCTCAGCGCCTGGCGTGTCAGGTCATTGAGCGTCACTTTCTTGCGGGTCGCCGCCAACGCAGCGGCCAAGTGCAGGTCATGCCCAACGCGCACATTGAATGAGCCTTTGCAGGGTTTCTCGGGCGTTTGCCCGAGGGCTTGGCAGGTGGTCAGATAGTCTTCCACTGCTTCCCGGAAGGCCGCGTCCAGTTCAGCCACGGTTTTGCCTTCGTAGCTCACCAGCGCCTTGATGAACAGCACCTTGCCGAACAGGCAGTTGTCTTCGAGGCTGGCTTCGATGGAGCCGATGTAGCCGTTGTGTTTCAGTTGGTTGTTCACTGAATCAGTTCTCCTGATTTCAATTGTTCGATGATCTGGCGCCGAATGTAGTGTTTCAGTTCGTTGCCGGGGTGAGGCCTGTGCAAGGTAATCATTGCACTGGGGTCGCCGATGTCGAACTTGACGCGGCTCCCAGCCCCCTCAATCTGTGTGTAACCCAGCCAACGCAGCAGCGTTACAAGCTCGGGCCAAGTGAAGGCCATTTGTTCGTTAAGCAATTTGGCGAGCAGCTTTTCATTTTTCGACACGGCGATCCCTGCGTGTAACTAAATGTAGTTGCAAAAAGTGGTGTTCGTCAATGCTAGCTCGGGTTCGCATCGCTTTCCTGGGATTGATGTAACCCCTGATGACACCTCGCGTCACGTCCTCCATCCCCCGCTAATTTTTCCCCGGCCGGTTCGTTTTATAGGGACGACGTGCCTTTGTGCTTCCTGCCTATTGCTCCGGATCCCAACAAATGAATGCTGAAGACTCCTTGAAACTTGCTCGCCGGTTTATCGGGTTGCCCCTGGAAAAGCGCCAGTTGTTCTTGCAGGCACTGCAAAAAGAAGGGGTGGATTTTTCACGGTTTCCGATACCGGCCGGGGTGGAGGCAGAGGATCGCCAAGCGCTGTCCTACGCGCAGCAGCGCATGTGGTTTTTGTGGCAATTGGACCCGGCCAGTGGCGCCTATAACCTGCCGGGCGCGGTGCGGCTCAAGGGCGCGTTGAATCTTTGCGCCCTTGAGCAGGCGTTCGTCAGCCTGGTGGCGCGGCATGAGACCTTGCGCACGGTGTTCCAGCGCCAGCCCGATGAGCGCCTGTTGCAAGTGGCGGTCGAGCCACAGTTGGTCGTGCAACAACTGGACCTGAGCCACTTGGCCATCGAGGCGCGCGAGCAGGCAGTCAATGATGCGGCGATCAATCAGTCATTGCTGCCGTTCGACCTGGCTAACGGCCCGCTGCTCCGCGTGCAATTGCTCAAGCTCGATGCGCAGGAGCATGTGCTGCTACTGACCTTGCACCACATCGTTTCAGACGGCTGGTCGATGAATGTACTGATCGACGAATTCATCCGTTTCTATGACGCCCATGAGCGCAACGAAGCGCCCCAGTTGGCGGCGCTGCCGATTCAATACAGCGATTACGCTCTATGGCAGCGTCGCTGGCTGGAAGCGGGGGAGCAGGCCCGTCAGTTGGAGTACTGGCAAGCGCGCCTGGGCGACGAGCATCCGGTGCTGGAGCTGCCGACGGACCATCCGCGTCCAGCTATGCCCAGCTATCAGGGCACCCGCCACAATTTCGCGATTGACCCGGCGTTGGCCACACAACTGCGCAGTTACGCACAAAAACACAACGTCACGTTGTTCATGCTGTTGCTCGGTGCCTTCAACGTGTTGCTGCATCGCTACACCGGCCAGGGCGATATCCGCATCGGCGTGCCCATCGCCAACCGTAACCGCAGTGAGGTCGAGGGGCTGATCGGCTTCTTCGTCAACACCCAGGTGCTGCGTACCGAACTGAGCGGGCAAACCCGCGTCGCCGAGCTGCTGCAAAGCATCAAGGAGCATGCGCTCGGTGCCCAGGCCCATCAGGAGTTGCCGTTCGAGCGTTTGGTGGAAGCCCTCAAGATCGAGCGAAGCCTCAGTCATACGCCGCTGTTCCAGGTGATGTACAACCACCAGCCAGTGGTGGCCGATATCGCCTCGGTCAGCACCGCTTCCGGCCTGGAGCTGGCGTTGGTGGAGTGGCAGGGCCGTACCACCCAGTTTGATCTGACGCTGGACACCTACGAAAAATCCGGCACCTTGCACGCCGCGTTGACCTACGCCAACGATCTGTTCGACGCCCGCTCCATCGAGCGCATGGCCCGACACTGGACCCGCCTGTTGCAAGCGATGGTTGCTGACGGCGAACAGCGCATCGGTGAGCTGGCGATGCTCGACGACGAAGAACAGCAGGTGCTGGTGCGCGATTGGAACCAGACTGCCGAGGCGTACCCGACCGCGCGCGGCATTCATCACCTCATCCAGGATCAGGTCCAGCGTACGCCCGATGCGCCGGCGCTGGTGTTCGGCGCCACGATCCTGACCTACGCTCAGCTTGACGCCCGCGCCAACCAGTTGGCCCATGCCTTGGTCGAGCGGGGCGTGGGTCCGGACGTGCTGGTGGGCATCTGTGTCGAACGCTCCATCGAGATGGTGGTGGGCCTGCTGGCGATTCACAAGGCAGGCGGCGCCTACGTGCCACTGGACCCGGAGTACCCCCAGGAGCGCCTGGCCTACATGATCGAGGACAGCCGCGTTCAGTTGCTGCTCAGCCAGCACAGCCTGTTGCCGCTGTTGCCGCTCGAAGGCATCCAGGTGATTGCCCTGGACCAGGCGCCAGACTGGCTCGATGCCTACAGTCGTCAGGCGCCGGTGGTGGAGGTCGATGCGCTGAACCTGGCCTACGTGATCTACACCTCCGGTTCTACTGGCAAGCCCAAGGGCGCAGGCAACAGTCATCGCGCCTTGGTCAACCGCCTGTGCTGGATGCAACAGGCCTACGGCCTGGAGGCGAATGACGCGGTGTTGCAGAAAACCCCGTTCAGCTTTGACGTGTCGGTCTGGGAGTTCTTCTGGCCACTGATGACCGGGGCCCGCTTGGTAGTCGCGGCCCCTGGTGAACACCGTGAGCCGGCGCGCCTGATCGAGACGATTGGCCGCCATGGCATCACCACCCTGCATTTCGTGCCGTCGATGCTCCAGGCGTTTATCCATGAGCCTGGCGTACAGGCATGCTCCAGCCTGCAGCACATTGTCTGCAGCGGCGAGGCATTGCCACTGGACGCACAACTGCAAGTGTTCGCCAAACTGCCCCAGGCCGGGCTGTACAACCTTTATGGTCCGACCGAAGCGGCCATCGACGTAACCCATTGGACCTGCGTTGACGAAGGCGCCGACAGCGTGCCCATTGGCCGTCCCATCGCCAACCTTGGCACCTGGGTACTCGATGCCCAGCTCAACCCGGTGCCCGCCGGTGTGTCTGGCGAGCTGTATTTGGGCGGTGTCGGCCTGGCCCGCAGTTACCATCGGCGTCCGGCGCTGACGGCCGAGCGATTTGTGCCCAGCCCCTTTGTCGAAGGCGAGCGCCTCTATCGCACCGGCGATCGCGTTTGCCAGCGTGCCGACGGGGTTATTGAATACCTTGGCCGCCTCGACCATCAGGTCAAGTTGCGTGGCCTGCGTATCGAGCTGGGGGAAATCGAGACCCGCCTGATGCAACACCCGTCGGTACGTGAGGCGGTGGTGTTGGTGCAGGGCGGCAAACAGTTGGTGGCCTACCTGGTGTTGGAGGGCGAAGCCCCTGCCGACCTCAAGGCCTGGCTGCTCAAGAGCTTGCCTGAGTACATGGTGCCGACCCACATGGTGTACTTGGAGAAACTGCCGGTGACCGCCAACGGCA
This sequence comes from Pseudomonas sp. 18175, assembly GCF_050432925.1. NCBI lineage: Bacteria > Pseudomonadati > Pseudomonadota > Gammaproteobacteria > Pseudomonadales > Pseudomonadaceae > Pseudomonas > Pseudomonas sp. 18175. The sequence continues at coordinate 64,141 of NZ_JBKFTO010000016.1, forward strand.
AGCTCGACCGCAAGGCTTTGCCGGTGCCGGATGCGGCGCCGCAGCAGGCGTATAGCGCGCCGGAAAATGCCTTGCAAATAGCCTTGGCAGCCATCTGGAGCGATGTGCTCGGCACCCCGCAGGTGGGCCTGGATGATAACTTCTTTGAGCTGGGCGGTGATTCGATCATCTCCATCCAGGTGGTCAGCCGTGCACGCCAGGCCGGGATTCGCCTGAGCCCGCGTGACCTGTTTCAATACCAGAGCGTACGCAGCCTGGCATTGGTGGCGACGTTTGAGCAGGCCACCGTCATTGACCAGGGGCCGGTCACTGGCGAGGTGATTCTGACTCCGGTGCAGGCGAGCTTCTTCGAGCAGGCCATCCCGGCACGCGGCCATTGGAACCAGTCGTTGCTACTGACGCCCCGTGAGCCGCTGGACGCGGCGCGCCTGGACGCGGCCTTGACCCGCCTGATCAACCATCACGACGCCCTGCGCCTGCGCTTTACCCAGCGGTCCGAAGGGTGGCAGCAAACCCACGCCGGGCCGGTTAGTGAGTCCGGCTTGTGGGTGTCCGAGGTGGACAACGACGCCGAGCTGGCGGCGCTCTGTGACGAAGCCCAGCGCAGCCTCGACCTGCAACAGGGCCCCCTGTTGAATGCCGCCCTGGTGCAGATGGCCGATGGTACCCAGCGCCTGCTGTTGGTCATCCATCACTTGGTGGTAGACGGTGTGTCCTGGCGCATCTTGCTTGAAGACCTGCAACAGGCGTATCGCGATCAAGCCCTGCCAGCCAAGACCAGTGCCTACCAGCACTGGGCTCAACAGTTGCAGAGCCATGCGCACACCCTTGAGCACGAGTTGTCGTTCTGGCAGGCGCAGTCCATCGACGCCGACTTGCCACGTGACAACCTGCAGGGCGGCCTGCAGAACCGTCTGGGCATCAAGCTTGAAACCCGCTTGAATGCCGATCAAACCCGGCAATTGCTGCAAGACGCCCCGGCGGCGTATCGCACCCAGGTCAATGACTTGCTGCTGACGGCATTGGCTCGGGTCATCAGCCGTTGGAGCGGTCAGCAGGCAGCGCTGATCCAGCTGGAAGGCCATGGTCGTGAGGACCTGTTCGACAGCCTCGACCTCACCCGTACAGTCGGCTGGTTCACCAGTTTGTTCCCGGTACGTTTGCAAGCCGATGGCGAGCTGGGCAGTGCGATCAAATCGGTCAAGGAGCAACTGCGTGCGGTGCCCGCCAAAGGCATTGGCTACGGCCTGCTGCGTTACCTGGGCGCGGCGGATGTGCGTGACGCCCTGGCCACTCAGGCAGCGCCGCGAATCACCTTTAACTACCTCGGTCAATTCGACCGCCAGTTTGATGAGGCGGCGCTGTTTGTGCCGGCCGCTCAAGGTAGCGGCCAGGCCCAGGATGGCGAGGCCCCGCTGGCCAACTGGCTGACCGTGGAAGGCCAGGTGTATGGCGGTGAGTTGTCGATGCAATGGGGCTTCAGCCATCAGATGTTCCTGCCGGCAACCATTCAGGCATTGGCCGATGCCTATCAGGACGAGCTGCGCGCCCTGGTTGAGCATTGCTGCGCATTGGCGCAGCCCCAGGCCACCCCTTCGGACTTCCCGTTGGCCCTTATCGATCAAGCCGGCCTGGATCGCTTGCCGGTGCCTCTGAGCGAGCTTGAGGACCTGTATGCCCTGTCGCCGATGCAGCAGGGCATCCTCTTCCACAGCATGCTGCAAGCCGAGGGCGGCAGCTATATCAACCAGATGCGCCTGGCTGTGCAGGGCCTGGACCCTCAGCGCTTCCAGGCCGCTTGGCAGGCAACCTTGCAGGCGCATCCGATCCTGCGCAGTGGTTTCATTTGGCAGGACGAGCTAGAACGCCCGGTGCAAGTGGTCTACCGCCAGCGTGCGTTGCCCTTGCGCGTTGAAGACTGGCGTGGCCGACAGGATGTCATGCCGGCGCTGGATGCACTTGCAGATGAGGAGCAAGCGCGGCCTTTCGACGTACTGCAGGCGCCCTTGCTGCGCCTGGTGCTGGTGCAGACGACGGAGCTGGATTGGGAAATCATCTACACCCATCACCATGTGTTGATGGATGGCTGGAGTAACTCGCGGGTGCTCGGCGAGGTATTGCAACGTTACAGCGGGCAGGCACCGGCACCGGCGATTACGCAGTACCGCGATTACATCGGCTGGTTGCAACGCCAGGGCCGCGCCGCCAGCGAAGCGTTCTGGCGCGAGCAACTGTCGGGTTTGCAGGCGCCTACGCGTTTGGTCAATTGCCTACCTGTGGCGTCGGCGCAGGAGGGCTACGGGGACTGTCATGTCAGCCTAGACGCGACCAACACCGAGCGACTACAGCGTTTTGCGACAGCGGCTCACGTAACCCTCAATACGTTGCTGCAAGCAGCATGGTTGCTGGTGTTGCAGCGCTACAGCGGCCAAGACAGCGTGTGCTTCGGTGCCACTGTGTCCGGGCGCCCGGCGCAGTTGGAGGGCGCCGAGCAGCAGATCGGTCTGTTCATCAATACCCTGCCAGTCATTGCCGCACCGCGTGGTGAGCTTAGCGTTGCGCAGTGGTTGCAGCTCGTGCAGCAGGTCAACCTGCAGGTGCGTGATTTCGAGCATACGCCGCTGGCCGATATCCAGCGTTGGGCAGGGCAGGCGGGCGAGGCGTTGTTCGATAACATCCTGGTGTTTGACAACTACCCGGTGGCCGAGGCCCTGCGTGAAGCGGGCGACACGTTGCAGTTCGGTGCCGTGCGTAACCGTGAACGCACCCATTACCCGTTGACGCTGGTGGTAGGGCAGGGCGCGGGCCTCACGCTGCACCTGAGTTTTGATCGGATGCATTTTCAGGCCGATACCGTCGAGCGCTTGTCTCGTCACCTGGTGCACATGCTTGAACAGCTGAGTGTCAGCGCCGAGCGTCGCCTTGGTGAGTTGCCGCTACTGGGGGCTGACGAGCAGCGCACGCTGCTGGGTTGGAACGCCACGGCAGTCGACTACCCTCTGGACCAAACGGTGCAAGCGCTGATCGAAGCGCAGGTTGCCCGCACACCGGATGCTCCGGCATTAGTCTTCGGCACGCAGCAGCTCAGTTACGCGCAGCTCAATGCGCGAGCCAACCGCCTTGCACATCGCTTGATCGCCGCAGGCGTCGGTGCCGACGTGTTGGTGGGGATCGCCGCCGAGCGCAGCCTGGAAATGGTGATTGGTCTGTTGGCCGTGCTCAAGGCGGGTGGCGCCTATGTGCCCGTGGACCCGGATTACCCGGCCGAACGCCTGGCGTATCTGTTTGCCGACAGTGGTATCGAGCTGCTGCTGACCCAGCAGCATCTGTGTGACCGCCTGGCATTACCGGCAGCGGTGCAGGTGCTGGTGCTGGAGCAGGCGTTGGACAGCTACCCGGCCAATGATCCACACGTCAGCGTCGGGCGTGAAAACCTTGCCTATGTGATCTACACCTCCGGCTCCACTGGCCAACCCAAGGGCGCGGCCAACCGGCATGTGGCGCTGACCAATCGCCTCTGCTGGATGCAGCAGGCTTATGCGTTGGACAGCAGTGATGCGGTGTTGCAGAAAACCCCCTACAGCTTTGACGTGTCGGTGTGGGAGTTCTTCTGGCCACTCATGACCGGCGCGCGGCTGGTGATCGCCGCCCCTGGCGATCATCGTGACCCGGCCCGCCTGGTGGCCTTGATTAAACAGCACCAGATCAGCACCTTGCATTTCGTCCCCTCGATGCTGCAGGCGTTCATGCAGGACGAGCAGGTCGGCGACTGCCGCTCATTGCGCCGCATCATCTGCAGTGGCGAGGCACTGCCGGTGGATGCCCAGCAACAGGTATTCGCACGCCTGCCCGATGCTGCGCTTTACAACCTTTACGGGCCGACCGAAGCGGCGATTGACGTTACCCACTGGACCTGCCGCGAAGAAGGCAGTGACACCGTGCCCATCGGCCAGCCCATCGCTAACCTGAGCTGCTTTGTGCTCGACAGTGATTTCAACCCACTCCCGGCCGGTGTCATCGGCGAGCTATACCTGGGGGGCGAGGGCTTGGCGCGTGGTTACCATCGCCGGGCTGCGCTGACGGCTGAACGCTTCGTGACCAGCCCGTTCGGCCTGGGTGAGCGCCTGTACCGCACCGGTGACCTGGCGCGCCAACGCGCCGACGGGGTGATCGAATATGCCGGGCGCATAGATCATCAGGTGAAGATCCGTGGCCTGCGTATCGAGCTGGGTGAGATCGAAGCGCGGATGCTGGAATATCCAGACGTTCGTGAAGCGGTAGTGGTCGCACTGAATCAGCAATTGATCGGTTATGTCACCGGCCCCGTGGATGTGGAGGCCCTCAAGGTACGGTTGCGCGCTGCGCTGCCTGAGCACATGGTGCCTGCCACCTTGCTGGTGCTGGAGAGCATGCCGTTGAGTGCTAATGGCAAACTGGATCGCAAGGCGCTGCCGTTGCCGGATTTTCAGCAGCACCAGCAGCATTACGTCGCTCCGGTCACGCCGGCGCAGCAGGCCTTGGCGCAGATCTGGCAGCAGGTGTTGAAAATCGACAAGGTTGGCCTGCACGACAACTTCTTTGAACTGGGTGGCGATTCGATCATTTCCATTCAGGTGGTCAGTCGGGCGCGTCGACTTGGCCTGCACTTTTCGCCGAACGAGCTGTTCCGCCACCCCACCGTCGAAGGCTTGGCCGGCATTGCCGAGCGGGGCGCGCTGACACAGGTGGAGCAGGGACCCGTGACCGGCGAGTTGGCGTTGCTGCCCGCTCAGCACTGGTTCTTCGATCAGGCGATTCCCGAGCCTGGGCGTTGGAACCAGTCCCTGGTGCTGGATGTGCAAAAACACCTGGATGCCGAGGTGCTCGCGCAGGCGCTACGCCTGATCGTGCAGCATCACGATGGCCTGCGCCTGCGCTTTAACCAGCAGGCGGGCGCTTGGGCTGCCCATTTCGAACCCGCTTATACGCCGATCCTGTGGCAACGGGAACTGGCCGACGAAAGCCAATGGGAGGCGCTGGCCGATGAAGCCCAGGGCAGCCTCGACCTGCGGGACGGGCCGCTGTTGCGCGCGGTACTGGCCAGCGTCGCGGGCGAGCAGCGCTTGATGTTGGTGGCTCATCACTTGGTGATCGATGGCGTGTCCTGGCGCGTGTTGGTGGAGGACCTGCAAAGTAGCTATCTCAATGTGCTGGCGGGCCGGTCGGCCGGGCTTGCCGCCAAGACGCATTCGTTGCAGGCGTGGCGCACGGCGCTGGCAGCTCACGCAACGAGCCCTGCCTTGGCCGCGCAACTGCAGCAATGGCAAGCCTTGCTTGCGGGTGCAGAACCGGCGCTACCTTGCCCACGTCCACAGGGCAGCCGCCAGCGCCGTCACCTCGGTGTGGTCGAGGTCAGCCTCGATGCAGGGGTGACCCGCCAACTGTTGCAACAGGCTCCTGCGACGTATCGCACCCAGGTCAATGACCTCTTGCTGACAGCCCTGGCCAGAGCCGTTACCCAGTGGTCCGGCGGTGACGAACTGTTGGTACAGCTCGAAAGCCATGGGCGCGAGGTCGAGGGCGTTGACCTCGACCTAACCCGCACCCTGGGTTGGTTCACTGCGTTCTACCCGGTGCGCCTCAAGCCCGTCGGCGGGTTGGGGGCATCGCTCAAAGCGATCAAGGAGCAATTGCGCGCGGTGCCGGGTAAAGGCAGTGGCTTTGGCGTCTTGCGCTACCTTGGCGATGAGTCGGTGCGCAGGGTGCTTGCCGATTTGCCGGTACCGGCCATTACCTTCAATTACCTGGGCCAGTTCGACGTTGGGTTCGCCGAGCAAGACGCGCTGTTCACATTGGCCGCGCATGCCGGCGGGCGCGAGCAGTCGCTGGACGCACCGTTGGCCAGTGAATGGTCCATCGATGCACGGGTCGAGGCGGGCCAGTTGCAACTGGTATGGACATTCAGCACCGAGCGTTACGACACCGCGAGCGTTCAAGCGGTTGCCGATGCTTATGCCCATGAGTTGTCAGCGCTGGTCGAGCACTGCTGCGAACCGGGCCAGGGCAGTGCCACGGCGGCCGACTTCCCGCTGTCCAGCCTGACCCAGGCGCAGTTGGACGCCTTGCCCGTGGCGCTGGGCGAGGTGCATGACATCTACCCGTTGTCGCCCATGCAGCAGGGCATGTTGCTACACAGCCTGTTCGATGCTGGGCGCACCGATTACATCAACCAGATTCGCCTGGATGTGACGGGGCTGGACAGCGTGCGCTTCGTACAAGCTTGGCAGGACAGCCTGGATGCCCACGAGATCCTGCGCAGCGCATTTCATTGGGCGGCCGATACACGCCAGCCGCACCAACTGGTCATGCGCCGGGCAGTGCTGCCGCTGACCCGCAGCGATTTGAGTGGCCAAGCACCGCAGGCTTTCGATGCGCTGGCCGAGGCTGAACGTCAGCGCGGTTTCGACGTGCTGCAGGCGCCGTTATTGCGCCTGCACCTGGCGCAGATGGCAACAGACCGCCAGCATGTGGTGTTGACCTATCATCACGCACTGCTTGATGGCTGGAGCACTTCACAGTTGCTCGGCGAGGTCCTGCAGCGTTATGCGGGCCTCAGCGTACCAGCGCCTCAAGGTCGTTATCGCGATTACATCGGTTGGCTGGCGGGGCAGGACATGCACCTGGCCGAAGCGTTCTGGAAAGAACAACTGGCCGTGTTGCAAGGCCCGACGCGCCTGGTCGATGCGATTGGCTTGGCCGACCCGCAAGGCGTCGAAGGTAGGCAGCAGGACCATCAACTGCGACTCGATAGCGGCCTGAGCGATCGCCTGCAGCGTTTGGCGCGTGAGCGCCAGGTCACACTCAACACGGTTGTGCAGCTGGCGTGGGGGCTGTTGTTGCAGCGCCTGACCGGCGAAACGGCGGTGACCTTCGGCGCCACCGTCGCTGGCCGGCCCGCAGCGCTGCCGGCGGTGGAGCAGCAAATCGGGCTGTTCATCAACACCTTGCCGTTGACCTGCGCACCCACGGCTGAGCAACACCTGGGCGAGTGCCTGGCGCAATTGCAGGCGAACAATGCCCGCTTGCGTGACTTCGAACACGCGCCTTTGTCGGATATCCAGCGCTGGGCTGGTCAGCCAGGCGAAGCGTTGTTCGATCATATTCTGGTATTCGAAAACTATCCGGTTGCCCAAGCGCTGCGCGAAGGGGCACCGGGAGGGTTGCAGTTCGCCAACCTGCAAGCGCCGGAGCAGACCAGCTACCCATTAACGGTGCTGATCGCCCAAGACCAGGGGCTGAGTGTGACCTTGCGCTATGCCGTCGAGCGTTTCAGCGAGGCCGCCATGCGCGGTCTGGTCGAAGGCTTGCGCGACGTGCTGAACGGCTTTGTCGACAACCCCGATGCGCGTATCGGCGAGATCAGTGCGGCGCTAAACCACGCGCAGCGTCAGCAGGCAGCGCATTGGAATGCGACCGCTGAAGACTTCGCGCTGAATGCTCCGGTGCAGCGCTGGATCGAGGCCCAGTCGCCCGGCGCGACTGCCTTGCTGTTCGGTGATCTAAGCCTCAGCTATGGCGAACTCAATGCCCGAGCCAATAGCCTGGCACACGGTTTGATCGCCCGGGGCGTAGGGCCCGAGACGCTGGTTGGGGTCGCCTCCGAGCGCAGTCTGGAGCTGGTGGTGGCCTTGCTCGCGGTACTCAAGGCCGGGGCCGCTTATGTGCCACTGGACCCGGAATACCCGGCCCAGCGCCTGGCCTACATGCTCGAAGACAGTGCGGTGCATTGCCTGTTGGCGCAACGCGGGCTGGACCTGCCCGTACCCGACAGCGTGACCCGGCTGGACATCGAGGCGGATTGGTCGGCTTACCCGACGACCACGCCGCAGGTGGATATCGACCCGCAAAGCCTGGCGTACATGATTTATACCTCGGGTTCCACCGGCCAGCCCAAAGGCGCTGCCAACCGTCATTCGGCGCTGACTAACCGGCTGTGCTGGATGCAGCGCGCCTATGGCCTGACGCCGGGCGATACGGTATTGCAAAAGACCCCGTTCAGCTTTGACGTCTCGGTCTGGGAGTTCTTCTGGCCGCTGATGTTCGGCGCTCGGTTGGCCATCGCGGCCCCGGGTGATCATCGCGATCCGGCGCGCCTGGTGGCGTTGATCGAACAGCACCAGGTCACCACGTTGCACTTTGTGCCATCAATGCTGCAAGTGTTCCTGCTGGGTGACGGCGTGCCTCGCTGCCGTAGCCTGGCGCGGATCATTTGCAGTGGCGAGGCCCTGGCGGTGCAAACCCAGCGCCAGTGCCTGGCAAGCCTGCCGGCGGCGACCTTGTACAACCTCTATGGGCCGACCGAGGCGGCCATCGATGTGACCCACTGGACCTGCCGCGAAGAAGGTGTGGACCAGGTGCCGATCGGCGAGCCGATCAGTAACGTCACCACCTGGGTGCTGGACGCCAACCTTGAGGTGCAGGCGCCGGGTGTCGTCGGTGAGCTGTACCTGGGGGGGGAGGGCCTGGCGCGTGGTTATCACCGCCGCCCGGCGCTGACCGCCGAACGTTTCGTGACTAGCCCATTCGGTCAGGGCGAACGCTTGTATCGCACTGGCGACCTGGCGCGCTACCGCCCAGGCGGGGTGATCGAATACGCCGGGCGCATCGACCATCAAGTCAAGATCCGTGGCTTGCGCGTCGAGTTGGGGGAAATCGAAGCACGGCTGATGGAGCAGCCGCAGGTGCGCGAGGCTGCGGTGCTGGCGGTCGATCAGCAACTGGTGGCCTATGTCACCGGCGCGCCGGTGCTGGAGGCACTCAAGTCCGAGCTGCGCGCCGTGCTGCCCGAGCACATGGTGCCGGCGCAGATCGTGGTACTCGACAGCCTGCCGCTGAGCCCCAATGGCAAGCTCGATCGCAAAGCGTTGCCGCTGCCGCAGGCAACAAGCCGGCAGTTCCGTGCGCCGCACAGCGAATTGCAATGCCAGGTCGCTGCGCAATGGGGTGAATTGCTAGGGGTTCAAGCCGTAGGGCTGGATGACAACTTCTTTGAGCAGGGCGGGCATTCGCTGCTGGCCACACGCCTGGTCATGGCCTTGCGCAAGGACCTGGCGCTGGATATCCCGCTGGAAGCGCTGTTCGCCACGTCTCATCTCGAAGCGTTCTGCGCACGCATCGAGGCCCTGCGCGGGGCTTCGCAACCGATTCTGGATGAATTGGCTAAATCCTTGGAGGCACTCAAACGTCTATCTAGCGAAGAGCTTGAAAATATGACTCATTGACAGGAGAGGTCGCGTGCAAGATCTATTGGAATCGGTGGCATCGCTCAGCCCGCGCGAGCGCAAAGCGCTGGCGGTGATGCTGGGCAAGAAGGGGATCAATCTCTTCGGCATTACTCCGATTCAGCCGCGTGACCGGGACGAGCCGGCACCGTTGTCCCATGCGCAAGAGCGCCAGTGGTTTCTCTGGCGTCTCGACCCACAGAGTTGTGCCTATAACATGGCGGCAACCCTGCACATCCGGGGTGTCCTCAATCTGCAGCGCCTGGGCGACGCGTTTGGGGCGCTGGTCGCTCGTCATGAAGTGCTGCGCACCACGTTTGCCGAGCAACCTGACGGGCCGGTGCAGGAGATCGCGGCGCAGGGCGCGTTGCTGATCGAACGACTGTCGGGCGTGGGCAATGATGAGCAGGACCGGCGAACGGTGGAGGCGTTTCACGCTCGCCCGTTCGACCTGGCCAATGGCCCTTTGCTGCGGGTGGCAGTCCTTGAGCGTGGCGTCGACGATTGCCTGCTGCTGCTGACCCAGCATCACATCATCTCCGATGGCAGTTCCACCCAAACCCTGATCCGAGAAGTCATGGCGCTCTACGCTGACCAGGTGCTGCCACCGCTGCCCCTGCAATATGCCGACTATGCCGCCTGGCAACGCCAGTGGCTGGATGCCGGGGAGCGCGAGCGACAACTGGGCTGGTGGCGCGAACGTCTGGGCGGGGAGGCGACGGTGTTGCCGCTGCCGTTCGACAAGCCGCGACCGGTCCAGGCTGACGCGCGTGGTGCGGCGCTGGGTGTCCGTTTGCCTGATGAGCTGGTGCAAGCCCTAAAGGCTCGTGCGCGCGCCAGTGATGCGACGGTGTTCATGCTGCTGCTGGCGGCGTTCCAGGGTTTTCTGTATCGCTATAGCGGCCAGGCTGACGTGCGTGTCGGCGTGCCGGTGGCTGGGCGTAGCCGGGGTGAGCTGGAGGGCTTGCTTGGGCTGTTCGTCAACACCCAGGTATACCGGGCCCAGGTCGATGGCCAGGCGGGTTTCGCGCAATTGCTTGAGCAGGTCAAGGCGGATGCGCGTCAGGCGCAGTCCTATCAGGACTTGCCGTTCGACCAACTGGTCGAAGCCTTGCAGCCCCAGCGCCAGCTCAATATCAGCCCGCTGTTCCAGATTTTTTTCAACTACCAGGGCGAGCAGGCCCCCAGCGCAGTGTTACCAGGGCTCGACTTTCAGCACCTGGACTGGTCGACGCCCTCGGCGGCCTTCGACCTGACCTTGTACATGCGTGAAACCGTAGACGGTCTGAGCGCCGAATTCATTTACCCAACCGCGTTGTTCAATGCCGGCACCGTACAGCGCTTGCTGGAGCACTGGCTTGTTTGGCTGCACGCGGTGATCGGTGAGGGTGACCGGCGTCTGGATGAAGTGCCGTTACTGGCGGCAGGTGAGCGCGATCAGTTGCTCCATGCCTGGAACCCGCCCGCCACGGCGCTCGCGGTGCCACCGCCGATTCACGTGCAATTTGTCGAGCAGGCCCATCGTACGCCATACGCCACTGCGCTGGTGTTTGGTGGGCAGTCCGTGAGTTATGCCCAAGTCGAGCAGGCCAGTCGCTCGCTGGCCTTGGCGCTGCTGGCGGCGGGCGTGACGTCTGAGTCGCTGGTCGGGGTAGCAGTGCAGCGCGGGCCGGAACTGGTCGTTGCGTTGTTGGCGATCCTGCGTGCGGGGGCGGCGTATGTGCCCATGGACCCGGAGTTCCCGGCGCAGCGCCTGGCCTACATGCTCGAACAAAGCGGCGTAGGCCTGCTGTTGACCCAGCAAGCGGTGCAGGCGCAGTTGGCTGTGCCCGACACGGTGCAAACCCTGTGCATTGATGGGTGGTTACAGCGTGCGCCCTGCGATGTCAGGTTGGACGTTGCCTGTGTTGACCCGGATCAGTTGGCCTACACCCTCTATACCTCCGGGTCGACCGGACAGCCCAAGGGTGTGATGGTCAGTCACCGCGCCTTGAGCAACTTCATCGCGGCCATGGATCAGCGGCTGCAACTGGTCGCCGGTGATCGATTGCTGTCGATGACCACCTTTTCCTTCGATATTTTCGGCCTGGAGCTGTACCTGCCGCTGACGATCGGTGCAACTGTCGTGCTGGCCTCCCCAGAGCAGGCTAAAGACCCGTTGCGCTTGCGTGAGCTGCTCGAAGAATGCCCGGTGAAAGCGATCCAGGCGACCCCTTCGGCCTGGCGCATGCTGCTCGATAGCGGGTTGCAGTCGGTATTGAGAAATGTGCTGGTGCTGTGTGGCGGAGAGGCGCTGGCCCCTGATCTGATGGTGCGCCTGCAGGCGCTGAGTGATCAGGTGTGGAACCTGTATGGGCCGACCGAAACGACTATCTGGTCGTCGGCACAACGCATCCTGCCCGGACAGGCGCAAGTGCTGCTCGGCCAGCCGCTGGACAATACCGCGTTGCAAGTGTTGGGGCAGGATCTCGGCCCTGCACCGTTGGGCGCGGCGGGCGAGCTATTGATCGGTGGCCTGGGTCTGGCACGGGGTTACCTGGGGCGTGCCGCGCTCACTGCCGAGCGTTTTGTGCCCGACCCGGCCCGCCCAGGCCAGCGCCTCTATCGCACCGGTGACATTGCGCGCTATCGCGAAGGTGGGGAGCTCGACTACTTGGGGCGTGCCGACCAGCAAGTAAAAATTCGTGGTTTCCGTATCGAGCTCGGCGATATCGAAGCGCAGCTGCTATTGCTGCCGCAGGTACGCGAGGCGGCTGTCAAAGTGGTGCAGGCCGCTGGCGGCGCGCAACTGGCGGCCTGGGTCGTCGCGGTCGAGGCCTTGGCGCCCGCCGTGCTGATCGAGTCGCTCAAGCACGCCCTCGGCCAGCGTTTGCCGGCCTATATGCTGCCCAGTCAATGGGCGGTACTTGACGCCATGCCGCTGACCCCCAACGGCAAGCTCGACCGCAACGCTCTGCCGGCCATCGAATGGGTTGCCGCAGGCCCCGCTCGAATGCCCGGCACTGAACAGGAAAAAGCCGTCGCCGCTATCTGGGAGCAGGTGTTGGATGTGGCGCAACTGGGCCTTGACGCAGACTTTTTCGAGCGCGGAGGGCACTCCCTGTTGGCGACCCGGATCACCTCACGCGTGCGCGAAAGCCTGGGTGTCGACGTGCCGCTCAAAACCCTGTTTGAGCACTCCACCCTGGGAGCCTTCGTCCTTGCTGTCCAGTCATTGGGTGGCGCACGGCACAATCTGCCGTTGTTGCGGGCGCCGGCTGAGGAGCGCAGGCGTCCTTCATTCGCCCAGCAGCGCCAGTGGTTGCTCTGGTGCCTGCAACCCGATAGCCATGCGTACACACTGCCGGCGGCACTGCGTCTGCATGGGCCGTTGGATCTTGACGCGCTGGGTGCAGCATTCGACCAACTGATCATGCGTCACGAGCCTCTGCGCAGCCGCTTCATTGCCACGGGCGATGGGGTTGAAATCGATGTGCAGGAACATACGCCACTGAGCGTGTCGGTTACTTCTGTCGATGAAAGCCAAGTGCGCGCCGTTATTGGCGAACAGTTACACCAGCCTTTCGACCTGGCCCAAGGGCCGTTGCTGCGCCTGGGTGTCTTGCGCCTGGGTGCGCAAGAACACGTGCTGGTGTTGACCCAGCACCATATTGTTTCCGACGCCTGGTCGATGCAGGTCATGGTCGAAGAGCTGCTGGAACTGTATGCCGCACGGGTCGAACGTCGTGCCGTAACACTGGTGGACGCGCCGATCAGCTACTCCGATTACGCCTGGTCGCAACGTGAGTGGATGGCCGCCGGTGGCGCAGAGCAGCAACTGGCGTACTGGCGTGAACAGCTGGGTGAAGAACAGCCGGTATTGAACCTGCCGTTTGATCGCGCCCGGCCCGCTCAGCCGAGCCGGCGCGGCGCTGTGGTGCTCCATGCATTGGGCGCCGAGCTGAGTGCCGCACTGGCGGTTGAGGCCCGTCGGCAGGGGTGCACGCCGTTCATGCTGCTGCTGGCGGCCTATCAGGTGCTGCTGTGGCGCTACAGCGGCCAGGCGGATGTGCGTGTCGGCGTGCCGGTGGCGGGCCGCAATCGCCTGGAAACCGAGCGCCTGATCGGGTTCTTCGTCAATACCCAGGTGCATCGAGGTCAGCTCGATGCCCAGCAGAGTTTTGCGCAGTTGCTGCACGCCGTGCGCGAGACCGCGTTGCAGGCCCAGCAGCACCAGGACCTGCCTTTCGAACAGTTGGTCGAAGCCTTGCAGCCCCAGCGCAGCCTGGCACACAGCCCTTTATTCCAGGTGCTGTTCAACCACCAAGCCGACACTGCCAGCACGCCCTGGCAAGCGCCGCTGGGCGGGTTGCTGGCCGAGCCGTTGGCGTGGCCGCAAGACAGCGCCAAGTTCGACCTGACCTTGGAAACCCGCCAGGCCAACGGTGAGATCACGGCATCGTTCATCTATGCGTGCGACCTGTTCGACGCGTCGACCATCGAGCGTATGGCAGGGCATTATCGCCAGGTGCTCGAAGCGCTCGTCGGGCAGCCCCACAGCTTGCTGGGCACGTTGACCCTGGAAACCCACCGTCAGCCGTGCCTTGTGGGGGCTTCCAGCGAGCATTCGCAGATCAGCGTATTCGACCTGTTTGCCCAGCAGGTTCGCCAGGTGCCGCAACGTGTGGCGCTGGTCGAGGGCCAGCAGCGGATTACCTTCGAGCAGTTGCACGGCCGGGTCCTGGACCTGGCGCGCGCCATCGCCGATGCGGGGATCGCCCGCCAGGGTCGAGTGGCCGTGGTTGCCGAGCGCAGCATCGACTTTGTCGTCGCCGTGCTTGCCTGCTTGCATCAAGGTGTGGTGTTTATTCCCGTGGACCCGCGCCAAGCCGGGCAACGGACCTTGCAGGCGCTGCAGGACAGTGCGCCGCAATTACTGGTGGGCGCCGCTCAGTTGCTGGCGCCATACGCAGGGCAAGGCAGTACCGTGCTCGATCCGGCCAGCGTCGTGCCAGCGCCTGAGTACCTGCGTCGGGCAATGACACCAATCGCCGTCAACGCCGACGAGCTTTGCTACCTGCTCTACACCTCGGGCTCCACCGGTACCCCCAAAGGCGTGGCCGTGCGCCAAGGCGGCTTGTTTAACTACATACAGGCGCTGGGGCAATGGTTGCCTTGGGCCGACATCGACACGGTGGCGCTGGTCTCCACCGTGGCGGCGGATCTGGGCTACACCAGCCTGTTCGGCGCGCTGTGCCACGGTCGGACCTTGCATCTACTGGCCACCGAACTGGCGCTTGACAGCCTGGCCATGGGCGCCTACATGAGCGCCGAGCGCATCGACCTGCTGAAAGTGGTGCCGTCGCACCTGCAGGCCTTGCTGGAAGGCGCGGGCGTCGACGTGCTGCCACGGCGCGCCTTGGTGTTGGGTGGCGAAGCCACGCCACCGGCATTGCTGCAACGGATTGCCGAGGCGAGCCCAGGCTGCGAAGTGTTCAACCACTATGGCCCGACCGAGACCACCATCGGCGTACTCAGCACGTCCCTGGCCGAGCTCCCTGGCGATGCCTTGGTACCGTTAGGGCAGGCCATGGCGAACCTGCACCTGGACATTGTCGATGCGCAGTTGAATCCTCAGCCCGAGGGCGTCTTCGGTGAATTGCTGGTCGGTGGTGCCGGCCTGGCCCAGGGGTATTGGGGCCAACCAGGGCTCACCGCCGAGCGTTTCATTCCGGCGGCGTCGGGTACGCGCCGTTACCGTACCGGCGACCGTGTGCGCTTGCAGCATGACCAATTGGTGTTCGCCGGCCGCCTGGACGACCAGATCAAAGTTCGTGGGCACCGCATCGAACCGGCAGAAATCGCCGCTGCGATCAAGGCGCTCCCCGGCATCAGTGATGCAGTCGTCGGCGTACCTGGCGGGAATGCCGCTGGCGGCCTGGTTGCCTGGGTGGTCCCGCGTGCCGGCAGCCCGCTGCCCTTGCCTGCCACGATCCTGGGGCAACTGGCGCAACAGTTGCCGGACTACATGGTGCCGGCCCACTGCGTGGTCCTCGGCCAGCTGCCGTTGACCGCCAATGGCAAGCCGGACCGTCGTGCCTTGCCGGCCCCGGACACCACCCTCAGCGCCCGCCCATTCGAGGCGCCGCAGGGTGAGCGTGAAGTGCAAGTGGCCGCTATCTGGCAGGTGGTGCTCAAGTGCGAACGCATTGGGCGCCAGGATAATTTCTTTGAATTGGGAGGCCACTCATTGCTCGTCATGGGTGTGGTCTCGCGTGTGCAGTTGGAACTTGGAATAAAAATGAGCCCACAGTTGCTGTTTACCTACCCAACGCTTGGGGCGTTGGTCGAACACCTGGAACCACACTCCGCTCCCCTGGATGCGACGCGGCTTAGCCGCCTGGAAGACCTGTTCGACGAGGTGGATGCGTAATGGACAATCAATCGGCTGCACACCGTATCGCCCGTCGTTTTGTGCTGATGCCGCAAGACAAGCGGCGCCTGTACCTGGAAAAAATGGCCGAGGAAAACCTGTCTCCGGCCAACTTGCCGGTGCCCGAATGCCAGTCGGCCCTGGACACCTTGCCATTGTCCTACGCCCAGGAACGCCTGTGGTTTCTCTGGCAACTGGAGCCCGACAGCGCGGCTTACAACCTGCCACGCGCCTTGCGTATGCGCGGTCAGCTTGACCTTGAGTCACTCGGCCTGGCGTTCGATGCATTGGTGGCGCGCCACCAACCCCTGCGCACTGTGTTTGCCTTACGAGATGGCAAGGCGTGCCAGGTCATCCTGCCGCCGTCGCGCGTGACCCTTGAAGTTCAGGAACTCGCCACGTCATCCCTGCTCGACAGTGATCTGCAAGGGCATATCGAAGCAGAAATCCACCGCCCCTTCGACCTGTTGACTGGCCCGTTGCTGCGGGTACGCCTGCTTCGCCTGGCGGCTGATGATCACGTACTGGTGCTGACCTTGCACCACATCGTCTCGGACGGTTGGTCGATGCAACTGATGGTCGATGAACTGGTGCAGGGCTATTTGGCCCGCACGGGTGCAGGGCAGGGCGCGCCTTTGGCCGATTTGCCGATCCAGTACGCCGACTACGCGATCTGGCAACGCAGCTGGATGGAAGCGGGCGAGCTTGAACGGCAATTGGCGTTCTGGCAGGGCGAACTGGGGGGCGAACAACCGGTGCTGCAGTTGCCGGCCGACCACATGCGCCCGGCCTTTCCAAGTGGTCGCGGTGGTGGCGTTGAGTTACAACTGCCGCCTGCTTTGAGCGCGGCCTTGCTGGAGCTGGCCAAGGCCCGGGGCGTGACGGTGTTCATGCTGTTGCTGGCCTCGTTCCAATCGCTGTTGTATCGCTATACCGGCCAGGCCGATGTGCGGATCGGCGTGCCCTCGGCCAACCGTAACCGCCCGGAAATCGAAGGGCTGATCGGCTTCTTCGTCAACACCCAGGTATTCAAGTCGCAACTGGATGGAAGGCTGCGTTTCAGTGACCTGCTGGAGCACGTGAAGCAACGTTCCATCGAAGCCCAGGCCTATCAGGACCTGCCGTTTGAGCAACTGGTAGAACACCTGAGCCCGGAACGCAGTCTCAGTCATTCACCGCTGTTCCAGGTGATGTTCAATCACCAGCGTGAAAGCGCCGCGCAAAGTTTGTTGGAATTGCCGGGCCTGCGTATCGAAGGCGTTGCCTGGCGCAACCAGACCGCCAAGCTCGACTTGGCCCTCGATACCCGCGAAGCCAACGGCCAGCTCAGCGCACGCTTTA
Organism: Pseudomonas sp. 18175; assembly: GCF_050432925.1. Classification (NCBI taxonomy): domain Bacteria; kingdom Pseudomonadati; phylum Pseudomonadota; class Gammaproteobacteria; order Pseudomonadales; family Pseudomonadaceae; genus Pseudomonas; species Pseudomonas sp. 18175. Next base: position 81,154 of record NZ_JBKFTO010000016.1, read on the forward strand.
CCTATGCCAGCGACCTGTTCGAGCCTGCTACGGTCGAGCGTCTGGCGCATCACTGGCAACAGTTGCTGGCCGCGATCGTCGCCCACAGCGATTGTGCCCTGGGTGATTTGCCGTTGCTGGACGACACCGAGCGCAACCTCGCCCTGCAAGCCTGGCAGCACGGGCCAATGGACGCCGTGTTTGTACCGGTGCACCAACGTATCGCCGCACACGCGCGCCAGACGCCCGCCGCGACAGCTATCATCTGTCAGGGCCGCACCCTCAGCTATGCCGAACTGGATGCACGCGCCGAGCGCCTGGCGTCGCGTCTGTACGCCCATACCCGTGGCGCAGCGGTGCGTATCGGTATTGCATTGCCGCGTGACGAGCAGGTGTTCGTGGCCTTGCTGGCGGTGCTCAAGGTCGGTTGCGCCTACGTGCCACTGGACCTGCAACACCCGCCACAGCGGCTGGCCTACCTGATGCGTGATGCGGGCATGCCGCTGTTGCTGACGCATGCAAGTGTCAGTGCCGGCTTGCCGACCGACGTGGGCGTGATTGCTCTGGATATCGACGCACTGCTGGCCGAAGCCGCGTCTGACGCATTGGCGCCGGTGCTGTCCATCGCAGCCCAACAACTGGCCTATGTGATCTATACCTCTGGCTCCACGGGCGAGCCCAAAGGCGTAGAGGTTGCACACCAACCGATTGCCCTGCATTGCCAAGCCATCGGCGAACGCTACGCCATGACCCCGGCCGATTGCGAGCTGCTGTTCATGTCGCTGGCCTTTGACGGCGCCCACGAACGCTGGCTGACCACGCTCACCCATGGTGGCCGCCTGCTGCTGCGCGAGGAGGGGTTGTGGACGCCGGAACAGACGCTGCAGGCCATGCACGCCCACGGCGTGAGCGTTGCGGCGTTTCCTCCGGTGTACCTGCAGCAGTTGGCCGAACATGCCGCGGTCCATGGTCCGGTTCCAGCCGTGCGGATTTACTGCTTTGGTGGCGACGCGGTGCCCAATGCCAGTTTTGAGCGTGTGCGTGAGGTCTTGCGCCCACAACACATCATCAACGGCTATGGCCCGACCGAAACCGTGGTGACCCCGTTACTGTGGAAGGCCCCCGCCGACCAGGCGTGCCCAAGTGCCTATGCGCCTATCGGCAGCCCGGTTGGTGTGCGTACTGCCTGCGTGTTGGATGCCGAGCTGAACCTGGTACCGAGCGGCGCCAGTGGTGAGCTCTACTTGGGCGGCCTGCTGGCCCAGGGATATCTCAACCGTCCGGGCATGACGGCCGAGCGTTTTGTCGCCGACCCATTCAGCTCCCGTGGCGAACGCCTCTACCGTACCGGCGACTTGGTACGTCTACGGGCCGACGGCCAATACGACTACCTGGGACGCGTCGACCAGCAGGTGAAAATCCGCGGGTTCCGTATCGAGTTGGGCGAAATCGAATCACGCCTGCTGGCCCATGCCGCGCTGGAAGATGCCGTCGTGCAAGCGCGCGACGGTCAAGGGGGCAAACAGTTGGTTGCCTATGTGGTTGCGCGTCACGGCCAGGAGCACGCGACATTGGTGACCCGCCTGCGTGCAGCGCTCAAGGCCGAATTACCCGACTACATGGTGCCGGCGCATTTCATGCTGCTGGACAGCCTGCCGCTGACACCCAATGGCAAGCTGGACCGCAAGGCGCTGCCTGCACCGGACTTCAGTGTGCGGGACGAAGACCATGTTGAGCCGGCCAATGGCCTCGAACAGCAAATCGCCACGTTGTGGCAGGACATCCTCGGGCGCACAGCGATCAGCGCGACTGCCAACTTCTTCGAACTGGGCGGCGACTCGATCGTGGCCATCCAGGTGGTAGGGCGTGCACGTCAGGCGGGTATTCGTTTCACACCCAAAGACATGTTCCTGCATCAGAGTGTCCGTGAACTGGCGCAGGTCGCGTGCGCCGTGGGGTCTGAGGGGATCGTCGAACAGGGGCCGGAACAAGGGCAAACGCCGCTATTGCCGATTGCCCAATGGTTCTTCGAACAACCGATGCCCCAACCGCAGCACTGGAATCAGTCGCTGGTGCTTAAGCCGCGCCAGGCGCTGGACGCCGGGCACCTGAGGCGAGTCCTGGAAGCGCTGGTGCACCAACATGACAGTCTGCGCTTGCGCTTTGATCGGACCGGTACGCAGGTGAGCGCGCACTACAGCGAAGCCATCGATCCTGCGCAATTGCTCTGGCACGAACCACTGGACAGTCTTGAGCAATGGCCGGCGCTTGCCGAAAAAGCCCAGCGCAGCCTGGACCTGGCCAACGGTCCACTGTTACGCGCGGTTCTGGTGAGCCTGCCGGACCACGAGCAGCGCCTGCTGTTGGTGATTCACCATCTGGTGGTGGACGGAGTGTCCTGGCGCATCCTGCTGGAAGACCTGCAGGACAGCTACCGTCGTGTCGCCCAGGGGCAGGCACTGGCGTTGCCAGCGCGCACTTCCAGCATCAAGGCGTGGGCGCAGCGCCTGAGCGCAGCGCTGGTTGAGCCACATTGGCAAGACCAGATCGGCTACTGGGAGCAGTTGGCCGCAGGCGATTGCACCGAGTTGCCTTGCAAGGCCCGTGAGATTGTCGCGCGCAACCGCGATGCCTGCCAACTGCATGTCGAACTCGACCAGGCGCAGACCCAGCGCCTGCTGCAGCAGGCGCCGGCGGCCTACCGTACCCAGATCAATGACCTATTGCTGGCGGCCTTGGCCTTGGCGGTGCACGGCTGGACCGGGCACGCCGATACCCTGGTGCAGCTTGAAGGCCATGGCCGCGAGGAAGACCGCTTCGACGGCATCGACCTGACCCGCACCGTAGGCTGGTTCACCAGTACTTACCCGGTGCGCCTGCGTGTGGGCGCAGGCCTTGGCGATACGCTCAAATCCGTCAAGGAATACCTGCGTGGGGTGCCCGACAAAGGGCTGGGCTTCGGCGTACTGCGGCATCTGGCCGATGCACCGACTCAGGCGCGCCTGGCAGCGTTGCCCCAGCCACGTATTACCTTCAACTATCTGGGGCAGGTCGATGGGGGCTTTGCCGAAGACTCCAGCGCCTTGTTCCTGCCGGCCGAGCAGGGCGCCGGCAGCAACCAGGACGAGGATGCGCCGCTGGGTAACTGGCTGACAATCAATGGGCGGGTCGAAGGTGGCAAGCTGTCAATGGCGTGGAAGTTCTCGACCCGCCAGTTTGACGAGTTTGCTATCGCACGCCTGGCCGATGACTACCTGCGTCATCTGGAGGCGCTGGTCGACCACTGTTGTGCGCCGGATGCGGGCGCATTGACCCCGTCGGACTTCCCGTTACTGGCGGTGCAGCAGGACCAGCTCGATCAATTGGCGGTACCGGCGCGTCAGGTGCAGGATCTGTATCCGCTGTCACCGATGCAGCAGGGCATGTTGTTCCACAGCCTCTATCAGCAGGGCGCGGGTGACTACATCAACCAATTGCGCACCGATGTCGAGGGGCTTGAGCTGGAGCGCTTTGCCGAGGCCTGGCAGCAGGCCATGGACCGCCATGACATCCTGCGCAGTGCGTTCTTGTGGGGTGGCGCTTTCGAACAGCCGGTGCAACTGGTCCACAAACACTTGGCGTTCCCGCTGCAGGTAGTGGATTGGCGCGACCGTCCGTTCGATGACGCGGCCCTGGATGCCCTGGCCTTGGCGCAACGCCAGGCGGGCTTCGATCCGGCGGCAGCACCGTTGTTGCGCATGGTGTTGGTGCGCTTGGCCGAGCAGCGCTATCACCTGATCTACACCAACCATCACGTACTGATGGATGGCTGGAGCAGTTCCCAGTTGTTCGGCGAGGTGTTGCAGGCCTACGCCGGTCAAGTCGCGGCGCCGGTGCACGGGCGATACCGCGACTATATCGCGTGGTTGCAGCGCCAGGACGGCCCGGCCAGCCAGCGTTTCTGGCAGGCGCAATTGGCGCCGTTACCTGCGCCGACGCTGCTGGCCGACGCCTTTGCCCAGCGCACGCCTGCCGATTCGTCCCAGGCTGCCAGGCACCAGGCCGAATACCGGCTGGATGAGCGCGCTTGCGAGCGCCTGGGTCAGTTCGCCCGTGGCTGTAAAGTCACGCTTAATACCTTGGTGCAGGGCGCCTGGAGCTTGTTGTTGCAACGGTGCACCGGGCAGCCGGTGGTGGCGTTCGGGGCCACGGTGGCGGGGCGCCCGGCGGAGTTGGCGGGCATTGAGCAGCAAGTCGGATTGTTCATTAATACGTTGCCAGTGGTGGTCGAGGTCGATCAGGTGGTGCCCGTGGCCATTTGGTTGCAAGGCCTGCAAGCGCGCAATCTGGCGATTCGCGAGCACGAGCACTGCGCACTGGCGGATATCCAGCGCTGCGCCGCGTTCGAGCCCCAGGCGCTGTTCGACAGCTTGCTGGTGTTCGAAAACTACCCGGTTGCCGAAGCCCTCAGCGCCGGTGCTCCGGCGGGCCTGCGGTTCTCCACGGTCAACAGCCGTGAGCAGACGCATCTGCCGTTTACCCTCACGGTGCACCACAGCCACGAGTTGGCGCTGGGGCTCAGCTGCGTTGGCTTGGCCGACGGCATGACCGCCGGGCGCCTGTTGGCGCAATTGGCAACCTTGCTGGAAAACCTGTGCGAGCACCCGGACCGTTGCCTGGGTGAGTTGCAGGTTCTGAGCCGCGAGGATGATCAGCGCGTGGTACGTGACTGGAACGCCACGCACCGGCAGTACCCGGATGCGCAGCCAGTGCACCGACTGTTCGAAGCCCAGGCGCGGTCGAACCCGCGCGCCGAGGCATTGGTATTCGCCCAAGAGCGTTTCGACTACGGCCAGCTCAACGCGCTGGCTAACCGTCTGGCTCATCAACTGATCGAGCAGGGCGTCGGCGCAGAAAGCCGCGTGGCGGTTATTGCCGAGCGCAGCCCACAGATGGTGGTGGCCTTATTGGCTGTGCTCAAGGCCGGCGGCGCCTACGTGCCCATCGACCCTGAGTTGCCTGCCGAACGCCTGGCCTACCTGGTGCAGGATTGTGCGGCGCAATGGGTCGTGGCACAGGCCAACCTGCGTCAGCGTGTTCCGCTGGCCGCGTCCCAGGCGTGCCTGTGGCTCGATGGCCTGTCGGACATCGCTGTGGGTTACCCCGAACAAGATCCGCAGGTGCCACTGGCCCTGGAAAACCTTGCCTATGTGATCTACACCTCGGGCTCAACCGGCCTGCCCAAAGGGGCCGGTAACAGCCACGGGGCGTTGTACAACCGCTTGGCCTGGATGCAAGAGGCCTATGGCCTCAGCGCGGGCGACAAAGTGTTGCAGAAGACGCCGTTCAGTTTTGACGTGTCGGTCTGGGAGTTCTTCTGGCCGCTGATGATGGGCGTGCCACTGGTGCTGGCGTTGCCGGGCGAACACCGTGACCCGGCCCGCCTGGTGACGAGGATCGTTGAGCAGGGCATCACCACGCTGCACTTCGTGCCCTCGATGCTCCAAGCCTTCATGCAAGACCCGCAGGCATCCCGTTGCAAGGGCTTACGCCGCATCATCTGCAGTGGTGAAGCACTGCCGGTGGAAGCCCAGCGACAAGTGTTTGAACAGTTGCCGGGTGTCGAACTGCACAACCTGTACGGCCCGACGGAGGCGGCCATCGATGTGACGTTCTGGCAGTGCCGCGACGAGCACAGCGACAGCGTGCCCATTGGCCAGCCTATCGCCAACCTGCGTACCTATGTGCTCGACAGCGCCCTGCGCGCGTTGCAGCCAGGCCTGGTCGGCGAGTTGTACTTGGGCGGGGTGGGGCTTGCGCGGGGCTATCACCAGCGCCCGGCGTTGACTGCTGAGCGTTTCGTCGCCAGCCCATTCGGCGCTGGCGAGCGGCTGTACCGCACTGGCGACTTGGCCCGTCAGCGTGATGACGGCGTGATCGAATATGTTGGTCGTATCGACCATCAGGTGAAGATCCGTGGCTTGCGCATCGAGCTGGGCGAAATCGAAGCACGCCTGCTGGAGAACCCGTGGGTACGTGAAGCGGTGGTGGTGGCCCGCGACGGTGCCCACGGCAAGCGTCTGATCGCTTACCTGGTGGCCACGGCGCAGGCACCGCAGGATCGATTGCAACTGACTGCCGCCATTGCCGAACAGCTGCAAACCGTGCTGCCCGACTACATGGTGCCAGCCCATTTGCAAGTACTCGACAGCATGCCGCTGAGCCCCAATGGCAAGCTCGACCGCAAGGCGCTGCCCGATCCCGAGGTGGTGCTGGCGCCGTCGCGCCCGCCGCAGGGAGAACACGAAGTGGCGTTGGCACGCATCTGGGAAGCGGTGCTGGGTCTTGAGCAAGTGAATGCTGAGGACAACTTCTTCGCCCTGGGCGGTGATTCCATCGTGTCGATTCAGGTGGTCAACCGCGCTCGTCAGTTGGGATTGGCGATCGAACCCAAGGACATCTTCGAACAGCAGACCATTTCCCGTCTGGCCCTGAAGGTCGGCAGTGCGTTGGCACCGGCGCCTGCACCGGTACCGCAGAGCTGGCATGGCCTGAGCCCCGCCGAAGTCGACGCCTTGCCGCTGCCCCCAGGGCAGGTTACCGGTCTCTATAGCCTGTCGCCGATGCAAAAGGGCATGTTGTTCCTGGGCCTGGATAGCCCCGACGCGCAGCTGTATGTCAACCAACTGAGCCTGCCCGTCGAAGGCCTGGACCCACAGCGTCTGCGCGCTGCGTGGGCGCAGGTGGTGCAGCGCCATGACATCCTGCGCACCGGCTTCCTCTGGCAAGGCCTGGAGGAACCCCTGCAGTTCGTGTTGCGGGACGTGGCGTTGGACTTTACCGAAGTTGACGGCAGCGACCGCGACCCCAAGCAGGTGTCCGAGCTGGCCCGTATCGAGCGCGAACGGGGCTTCGACCTGGCCGAGCCGCCGCTGCAACGGGTGTTGCTGGTGCGTCTGGCCGGTGGTGGGCATCAACTGATCTGGACCTACCATCACTTGTTGATCGACGGGTGGAGCACCTCCCAACTGATGGGTGAGATCCTCTCGCTGTACGCGGGCAAATCACTGCCGGCCGCAGTTCCGTATCGCGACTATATCGGTTGGTTGCGCTGCCAGGACTCGGCGGCTGGGCAAGCGTTTTGGCGCGAGCAGACCGAGCAATTGGCCGAGCCGACACTGTTGGCCGCAAGCCAACCGCACCGTGCCACGGGGCAGGGGCACCAGGCGCTCTACACACGTTTGGACCGCGACGTTACCGAGCGCCTGAAAGCCTTCGCCCAACAACAGCGCATCACCTTCAACACTTTGGTGCAGGGGGCGTGGTTGCTGCTGCTCAGTCGCTACAGCGGCCAGGCCACCGTGGCCTTTGGCGCAACCGTGGCGGGGCGGCCAGCGAACCTGGCAGACAGCGATGCGATTCTAGGGTTGTTCATCAATACCTTGCCGGTCATCCACGAAGTCCACCCGGCGCGGTTGGTGGGCCAATGGCTGCGCGACCTGCAATCACGCAACCTGGCCATGCGTGACTTCGAGTTCACACCGCTGGCCGATATCCAGCGCTGGGCCGGACGTGCCGGCCAGGCGTTGTTCGACAGCATCATCGTGTTCGAAAACCAGCCGGTCGACCAGACATTGCGCGACTGGCAAGACGAGAGCTTGCGTTTTGGCGAAATGGACAGCGTTGGCCTGACCAACCTGCCGATGGACCTGATGGTCACCCTGGGCGATGTATTAGTGATCGAGTACATGTTCCTGCGCGAGCACTTCGACGAGCAGGCGGTCATGGCAATCCGCCTGGCGATGGAAAGCCTGTTGCTGGCGTTGGCCGATGATGCCGAACGGCCGTTGGGCGGTATTGGCCTACCTTGCCTGGCGCCAACGCAACCGGTCGAGCCTGCCGGGGCGGTGACTGAACTGGCAGTGCACCAGCGTATTGCCGGCTGGGCTCGGCAGACACCACACGCCATCGCGCTGATCTGTGCCGACGGTGCCAGCCTGAGTTTTTCTGAACTGGATCTGCGGGCCAATCGCCTGGCGCACTGGCTGGTCGGCCAGGGTGTGGGGCCAGAGGTGCGGGTCGCGGTGGCGTTGCCACGTCATGAACATCTGTTGGTCGCCTTGTTGGCAGTGCTCAAGGCCGGGGGTGCCTACGTGCCGCTGGATGTCGACTACCCACGCGACCGTCTCGCCTGGCAGATGCAAGACTCCGGTGTTGCGCTGGTGTTGACCGATGCCGTGCAGCGCGACCGCTTACCGATCCCACATGGTGTCATGGCAGTGGATGTGCCCGGCTTGGACCTGACGGCCCAGCTTGCGCATGAGGTCGACGTGGCAGTTGATCCGCGCAACCTGGCGTATGTGATCTACACCTCCGGTTCCACGGGATTGCCTAAAGGTGTTGCGGTCAGCCATGGCCCATTGGCGATGCATTGCCTCGCAGTGGGTGAGTTGTATGAGATGAGCCCGGCGGACTGCGAGCTGCATTTCATGTCGTTTGCGTTCGACGGTGCCCATGAACGCTGGCTCACTGCGCTGACTCACGGTGGTCGGCTGTTGTTGCGCGGTGACAGCCTATGGACGGCCCCGCAGACCCTGGAGCAGATGCGTCGACATCACGTGACTGTGGCCGCGTTCCCTCCGGTGTATTTGCAGCAACTGGCCGAGCAGGCCGAACAGGACGGTGATGCTCCGCCGGTGCGGGTGTATTGCTTCGGTGGCGATGCGGTACCCAAGGCTTCGTTCGAACGGGTCAAGGCTGCGCTCGCACCACAGTGGATCATCAACGGCTACGGTCCGACCGAAACCGTGGTCACGCCGCTGATCTGGAAGGCGGGTCATGCGCAGCCTTGCGACACGGCTTACGCGCCTATCGGCTCCACCGTGGGCCGGCGCAGCGCCTATGTGCTCGATGCCGACCTGAACCTTTTGCCTGCGGGCCTGGCCGGTGAGCTTTACCTGGGCGGCGAGGGCTTGGCGCGGGGCTACCTGGACCGTCCGGGGCTGAGTGCCGAGCGGTTCGTCGCCGATCCATTCGGTGCCCCGGGACAACGCTTGTATCGTACGGGCGACCTGGTGCGCCTGCGCGCCGACGGCGGCCACGATTATCTGGGACGTCTCGACCAGCAGGTCAAGGTGCGGGGGTTCCGCATCGAGCTGGGAGAAGTCGAAGCGTGCCTGAAACGCTGCGTCGGGGTGCGTGATGCTGTGGTGGTTGCGCACCCTTCGGTCAGCGGACAACGCTTGGCCGGTTATGTAGTGATGCTCGACCCCGGGCAGCCGGGTGATCCGCGAGCCGCCTTGAACCAGGCGCTTGAGCAGTCACTCCCTGACTATATGCGGCCATCGAGCTTGACCGTGCTGGAGAGCCTGCCCTTGACCCCCAACGGCAAGATCGACCGCCGCAGCCTGCCGGTGCCTGGCACTGAGCAGCGCCACTATGTAGCGCCGCAGACGGAACTGCAAAAAGCCTTGGCGAGTATCTGGGCACAGGTGCTCAAAGTGGAACAGGTGGGTTTGAGCGACAACTTCTACGAGCTGGGCGGGGACTCGATCCTCAGCCTGCAAGTGGTGGCCAAGTCCCGCAGCCTCGCTCGCCTTGGGCTGCGCCTGAAACTGCGCGACCTGGTGAGCCGGCCGACCATTGCCGAGTTGACCTCCGAGCAAACGGCCGGCCCGACGCTGTCTGCGACCTTGCCGCTCAATAGCGCGGTGGCCCATGCACCGGCACTGTTCTGCCTGCATGCAGGCTTTGGCACGGTATTCGACTACGAGCCACTGGCCCGGCGCCTGCAAGGGATACGCTCCGTGGTAGGCCTGCCGTGCCGGATGCTGTTGGACCCGGCGCATCGAGATCTGTCGTTGCAGGCCATGGCGGTGGACTACGCCGCCGCCATACGGGGTTATCAGGCACAAGGTCCCTACCACCTGCTGGGTTGGTCATTGGGCGGTACGCTGGCGGCACTGGTGGGTGCGGAACTCGAGCGCCAGGGCCAGCACGTGGCGTTTATCGGCTTGGCGGACAGCTTTGTACCCGGTACCGAACAGGTCGACATGGATGCTCCAGGTGATTGGCATGCCGACCTGCAGGCTCTGTTGGGCTGGATGACAGCGGACTCACCAGCTGTAGACCTTGCTCGTGAGGCCAATGAAGCAACCGCCCTCGACTATCTGCGCACAGCCATGAGCCAGGCCGACCGTCAAGGCGGCGCCTATGTTGCACTGAGCCTGGAGGAGTGGCTGAACCTGTTCAACACTGCGCGCCAACTCAAACGCCTGGCCCTTGGGCAAGACCGGTGCCTGCCGCTGCAAGCTGCTGTCCACAGTTGGTGGGTCGCAGGGCGTCAGGCACATCGCCAGACCATGGCCGAGCAACTGGGCAAAGCGTTCGGCGAGGCCCACACATTGGCCTGTGGGCACTTCGAGTTACCTCGCAACGAGGACTGGCTTGACGCGGTTGTCGATGCATTGAACCCGCAGTTGGTGATGCTGGCGACTGACTGACTTTTCTTTCCACCTGAACATGCCCGGCCATTCGGCCGGGCATTGGAGTTTCCCTTTGAACCTCAATCCCGATATTGCGGCCTACCTTCAGCTGGTCAACGCGGCGCGTGAGAGCGGCAAGGTCCAGGCCATGCACCAAATGACCCCGCAACAGGCCCGCGACGCTTTCGATCAATCCTCGGCGTTGATGAGCCTGGGGGGGGATGAAGCGGTCCAGGTCGAGCACCTTAGCTTTACCGCCCGTGACGGCCATGCTTTGCAGGCGCGCGCGTATACCCCAGGCACACGGGTTGCCGGCACGCGTTCGGCGGCCGTGGTGTATTTCCATGGCGGTGGTTATGTCGTGGGCAGCCTAGACTCCCACGATGCCCTGTGCCGTGACTTGGCCCTCGATTGCGAACTGCCGGTGCTGGCCGTTGACTATCGGCTTGCGCCGCAATGGCGCTTTCCGACCGCCAGCCACGATGCCGAGGACGCCTGGGCCGCGGTGGTCGAGCAGGCCGACCGGTTGGGTTTCGACCCGCAGCGCCTGGTGGTGGCGGGGGACAGCGTCGGCGGTAGCCTGGCGGCCCAGGTCGGCACCACAGGCGTGTTACCGCGCCTGCGGGTGCTGATCTATCCGGTCACCGATGCCACCAGCCAGACCCCCTCATTGCAACGTTTCGCCACTGGGCACTTGCTGGAGACCGCGACCCTTGAGTGGTTCTACCAGCATTATGCGCCCGACCTCGCCCAGCGCCTGGACCCACGGCTGTCGCCACTGCTGGGGCCTGTAGCAACGCCGCAGGTGCCCGTGCAGTTGGTACTGGCCGATTGCGACCCGTTGTTCGACCAGGGCCTGGCGTACTTCAAACATTTGACCCAGGCGGGCGTGTCCGTGCAATTGCAGGTGTGCGAAGGCATGGTCCATGACTTCTTGCGCATGGATGCGATTGTCGATGACGCGAGTGATGTGCGCCTGGCAATTGCCGAAGCAGTCCGGCGGGCTGTAGCAGAGGTATAGGCAGGGAGGATGCAAAATCGCCGTGCCGGGCGGCACGGCGATGATCAGGCTTTAGAACTTGGCCCGCAGGGTTACGGTGAAGTTACGTGGGTCACCGTAGAAGTTGTTGTAGTTGTTGTACTGCACGGTCTGGTAGTACTTCTTGTCGAAGGCGTTGTTCAGGTTGTACTGCACTTCGTAGTTTTTGTTGAACTCGTAGACTGCATGGAAGTTGGTCAGCGCATAACCGGACTGTTCAACCCGGAAGGTGCCGGTCTCTTCGTACATGTGGGTCTGCGCTAGCAAGCTACCGCCGATGCGCACATTGTTGACGGGCGCCGGCAGGCGGTAGTCAGTGGAGAGCTTGAACAGGTGGCGTGGGATGTAGGTCGAGGCGGCGGTGCCTTTGGTGGTGCCACCGGCATACTTAGGTGAGCTGTAGGTATAGCCGGCCGAAATGTTCCAGTCCGGCAGCAGCTCACCGTAGGCTTCGACATCGATACCGCGGGTACGGATTTTCTGCGACGGCTTAAAGCAACTGAGCACGCCTTCGCTGCAAGGGCTGGTGGTCTCGGCAACACCGGTCAGGTCGGTTTGGAACAACGCAACCGAACCGCCGAGACGCTTGTCCAGGGTTTCGCCTTTCACACCGATCTCGTAGTTGCTGCCGGTGGCCGGGTCAAGTAGCGAGCCGTTGACGTCGACGTTGTTCTGCGGCTTGAAGATTTCGGTGTAGCTGGCGTAGGCCGAGAAGTTTTCGTTCAGGTCCTGGACGATACCGGCATACGGCACCACGTTGCCGTTCTTGGCGTACTCACCCTTGACGCCAACCAGATCGGTGGTGGTCTTGTACCAGCTGACGCGGGAGCCCAGGATGAGCTTGGTGGAGTCGGTCAGGCTCAGGCGGGTGGCCAGGTAGGCGCCTTCCTGTTCGGTGGTGTAGTTGTACTTCCACTGGCTGTAGTTGATGTTCGGTGCCGGCGGGTTGAAGCCGCTCAGGTCGTTGACGTTGAAGATGTAGCTGTAGCTGGCATCACGCCCGCCGTGATAGTCGAAGTCATCGTGGCGTGCGTTGATGCCGAAGATCAGGTCATGCTGGCGGCCCAGCATCTGGAATGGCCCGCTCAGGTAACCGTCGACGCTGGTCTGAGTATCGTTGTAGCGAAAGCCACGCGGGTTGAGGGTGAACGAGTCGGGGCTGCCGGCGACGGGCCAGGTGTAGTTGGCGAGGAAGTCGGACTTGGCCCAGATCTGGTTGGCGGACAGCACCAGTTTCCAGTCGTTGTCAAAGCGCTTCTGGTAGTCGGCGAACACGTTGGTGTTGGTCTTGTTCAGCTTGGCCCAGTCAGCCGTCAACGCAGTGGAGCGGGAGAACGGGTAGAAAGTGCCGTTGGTCTTGGTCGGCAGGCCACTCCAGTCGTAACCTGGGTTACGGTCTTTCTGGTAACTGAAACCCACGGTGACCATGGAGGTGTCATCCAGGTCGGCCTCAAGGATGCCGTAGACCAGGGTATTTTCCTTTTCTGCCTCATCGCGGTAGCTGTGCCCCTTGCTGTAGGCCACCACGGTACGTCCGCGAATAGTACCGGCATCGTTCAGGGCGGAGCTGGCGTCGACGGCGTTGCGGTACGTGTCCCAAGAGCCCACCGACGAGGTGATCTGCACTTGAGGCTCAACCGTTGGGCGCTTGCGCACCAGGTTGATTGCCGCCGAAGGGTTGCCTGCACCCTGCATCAGCCCGTTGGCGCCGCGCACGACTTCAATGCGGTCGTACAAGTCGGTATTGGGCTTGGAAATGGCATCGAGGGAGTAGGAGTTTGAGATGTTGGTCGGCACGCCGTCGATCTGCAACGTGTCGATCTGCTGGCCGCGAGCATAGTAGTTGGAGCGCTCCGAACCGTTTTTGGTCAACGTGACGCCGGTGGTGTTGGTCAGCACGTCATCCAGGTTCACCAGGTTTTCGTCTTCGATGCGCTGGCGTGTTACCACGGTGACCGACTGCGGGGTTTCACGAATCGACATTGGCAGCTTGGTGGCCGTGTTCGTGCTGCCCGTGGTGTACGAATGCGTCCCTTCGGTAGTCGCTGCCAAGCCGGCGCCGGTGATCGTAGTGGCGCCCAGTTGGACTGCGGCGCCAGCGGGTGCGATCAAGGTCACGGAATTGCCCTGGATGTCGAACGACAACCCGGTCCCGGCCAGCATCTGCGCCAGGGCCTTGGCCGGCTCCATGCTGCCATGGACCGCCTGGCTGCTCAGGCCCTTGGTCTGGTCCGGGCTGTACAACAGCTGGGTGTTGGCTTGGGTGCCGAAGCGTTGCAAGGCCGTACCCAGCGACTGTGCAGGGATATCGAAGTTGACTTGCTGGGCTTGGGCCATTGTCGGGAAGGAGACGCAGGCACCCAGCAGCAACGCGGTTGGGAGGCGGTGACGGCTCAGGCATTGCTTGACCAGCAATGTCGCGAGTGGGGTCATCTTGGGGAAGACGTGCATTAACAAGCGCTCTTTTGTGAAGGTTGTGTTGTTGGGATTGGTTCTTATTCTTTATAGAACGAACGAACACGTGAAAACCGGATAAATTCTTTGAGTTTTTTCAGGAAAACTAAGACGTTGGGCAGAAACGTCGGGTGTTTGCGCTGCCCGAAACGGCCGAGGGCCGGGTCAGTGACCCGGCCCTCGTGAGGTGCCTATCAGGCGGCGACGGTTTTTTCGCTGTGTACCCGACCGGCTTCCATGCGCACCAGTTGGTCAGCGACGTTGAAGTAACGATCGTCGTGGGAGATCACGATGATGGTCTTGCCCAGGCGCTTGAGGTCCGGCAGCAACTCGGTATAGAAGATGCGTCGGAACGTCGGGTCCTGGTCGGCAGCCCATTCATCGAACACCAGCACCGGGCGCTCTTCCAGCCAGGCGTTGACCAGTGCCAGGCGCTTGCGCTGGCCGGTGGACAGGTCCGTGGTGGTGAATTTGCCGTCTTGAACGCTGACCTTGTGCGCGATCTCCAGGCGTTGCAGGTATTTATTGGCATCTTCCGGGATGTGCTGGTCGCCTTGGACCACATCGTCGAACAGGTAATAGTCGGCGAAGATGGTGGTGAACAGTTGACGGTAATCGTCGCGGTTGACCGCATCCACCAGGTGCCCATTGAGGCGCACTTCACCCTGTTGCGGTGGGTACAGGCCCAGCAGCAATTTGATCAAGGTGGTCTTGCCGCAGCCGTTCTCGCCGACGATGAAGATGATCTCGCCTTCATTGATCGTCAGGTTCACCGGGCCCAGGCGGAAGGCGTCACTGCCGGCCGCCGGTGGGAACGCGAAGCTCACATCACGCAGTTCCAGATGATGTACGGGGCTGGCCTTGAAACCCTTGTCGGCGAGCAGCAGGTGGGGTTCAGGCGACGAGAATTGCTCGGACAGCTCGGCGATACGGCGAAACGCAATCTGTGCGCGGCTGACGATGGGCAGTGTGCCGATCAGGTGTTCCAGCGGGCCTTTCATGTACAGCAGCACCAGGACAAAGCCGCTCATCACGGTTTTATCACTGCTTGGCCAGAACGATTGCAGTGCCAGGGCCAGCCCGATCACCACGAAAAACAGCATGGAGCCAAACGTTTTGGCGACCACGAAGGTGTTGATCGACTTGATCTGGGTCTTGCAGATGAAGTCGGCAGTGGCCTTGATGCCCGAGTCAAACATGCGCTGGCGGCGTGGGCGATGGATACGCAGCTCCTTGGCACCTTCGGCAATGGCGTTGTAGTGCTTCTGCAACTCGTCTTCGGCGTCACGTGCGGCAAAGAAACCCTTTATGCCACGGCCTTGGGCCAGGTATTGGACGGCGGTGCCGATGATGATCGCGACCACCATCATCAGGAACATCGGCCACGACAGCATTGCCAGGTAGCCCAGGCAGCCCAGGGTCACGGTCAGGGAGATAGCCAGGGGGGCGAAGGCAAAAGCGAAATCGCTGATGGTGTCCACGTCGTGGGTCAGCACGGGGATCAGGCGATGGCTGCGATAGCGCTCGATTTGCTCCATCGGCGCGGAGAGCACTTTTTCACCCAGCTCTTTGCGCAGCTTGGCAATGATGTGCTGGCCGACATAATTGGTGCCGATGTCGGAACAGATCGAACTGAACAGCGCCAGCAGGCATAACCCGGCAAACAGCAGCACCACGCCTTGGGTCAGACCGTCCTCGGAGTGCAAGGCGCTGTTGATGGTCGCCAGCAGCACCGTCACGCTCAATCCACCGACCATTCCGAGCAGGATCGACAGGCTGACAATAAAACGGAAGGGTTTGAGCAGCACGAACAATTCGTGAAGGGCGCCGCGTGGAGGATGGTTCATGGGAGGACGGTTCCTTGGGTCGCAGAGGCAGATACCCTGTAGAACGTCTGGTCACGCGCTTAATTTAGACGGTCGCCGATTAACGGCGACCTCGGACCTGCGGGCTTCGCTCAGAGGTCACGCACGACGCGAAATCCAATCCAGTCGCCGCGTCCGTTCGGGTAGATATTGTTGCGGTTGCCCGAGCGTGAAAATACCGGCGCTTCGCCCCAGTCATTCCCCCGTATCTGGTACAGCTTGCAGCCGGGCTCGATCCAGGCGCTGCCATCGGTAGGCGCGCCGATGTAATTGGGGTGATAGCAGTCGGCTACCCGCTCATAGACATTCCCGTGCATGTCGTACATGCCGAACGCATTCGGCGGGTAGCTGCCCACGGGCGACGAATAGCTGTAGCCGTCCGCCGGCCCGTAGGTATTGGCATGTTTGGCGATGCTGTAGCCTTTGCCTTCGTCGAACGGGAAGGGGAACGGCCCGGTGGAGCCAGCGCGCGCGGCGTATTCGCGCTGGGCTTCGCTGACCATGTGGTACTGCTGGCCGGTCTTCTTCGACAGCCATGCCACGTAGGTCTTGATGTCATCCATGTCCATGCACACCGCCGGCTGGCGCGGGCTCTGAGGGTAGCGCGGCTTGCTGGCAATGCATTCACGGCCGGGGCGGGTGTCACCGTCGGCGATCTTTACGCCGGTCTGGCGGATATAGCTGTCCCACTCGCCGGCAGTGATATGGAAGCGGCTCATGGCGAAGGGGTTGGCGAACGTCACCTCGTGCATCGGGCCTTCATCCGGCTCGCGACCCACTTCATCTTCCGGAGTGCCCATGGTGAAGGTGCCTGCGGGCAATACCACCATTTCCGGGCAGTCCTTGCAGTCCTTGAACACTTTGCCGGCCTGTGGCGCAGCGGCCTGGGCCAAACCTGGCAGCAGCGCACCACACAGGGTGGTCAGCGCCACGGCGGCCAGGGGTTTGAGGCGGGATGGATTCATGGTGGCATCTCGTTCAAAGGAAAATATGAGCATTACAGGCGCTGGCTGAGCAGCGCCATGAAGCGCTGAATCTCGTCGTAGGAGTTGAGCAGCCCAGGGGCAGCACGGATTACCGGGCCGACATCGCGGTTCACTTCGTCGATGACCACGCGGTTTTTTATCATGTGTTCGACCACCGCAGCGCTGTTCTGGCCCTTGACCCGGAAAAAGGTAAAGCCCGCCGACAACTCGGGGCTGCGCGGAGTGACCAGTTCGATTTGCGTGTGGGCCAACAGTTGGCTTTTCAATTCACTGTTGAGTGCATGAATGCGCGTCTGCACCTCGGCCTTGCCCAGCTGCAAGTGCAGCTTGAAGGCTTCATCCGCCGCCCAGCGGTGTTCAAACGCGTGGTAGCCGCCGGGGGTCATGGTGGTGGCGAAGTTGGTGTCCTCGGAAAACGTCGGCACCATCGGTGTGACGTATTTGTTCTCGGCATCGCGGGCGCACACCAGGCCGGTACCGCGCGGACCGAACATCCATTTGTGAGTGCCGGCGATAAAGAAGTCGCAGTGCATGTCCGGGAAGTCGAGATTGTCCACGCCAAAACCATGCACCCCATCGACGACATAGAGGATGCGGTCCTTGTCATCGCGGTTGCGATTGCAGTCTTGCACCAGTTTGCCGATCTCGCCGATGGGCAGTTTCACGCCGCTGCCGGACTGTACCCAGGTCATGCCGAGGACGCGGGTGTTGGGCCGAATGCTGCGCTGGATGTTGCCGAGTATCTCGTCGCTCGACACGCTGTTGGCGTGCTGGAAGAGTTTGATTCGGCGCACTTGGGTGGCTTGCTTGCGTACACGAAAATCCAGGCTGTACTGGGTCGCGTAGTGCTCGTGCACGGTGGTGAGGATTTCCTGGTCAGGCCGCACCTGGATTCCACCGTAGATCATTGCCAGGCCTTCGGAGGTACTCCCGGTGAGGGCGATTTGCGCTGGCGTCGCGTTCAAGTAGCGGCCGGCCCATTCGCGCACCTGGCCCTCACGCTTCCAGGTTTCCTCCAGGTTCCAGTCCATCGCCAGCCCGGGGTTGCGATCGATCTGCTGGCGATAGCGCTCGATGGCGTCGCGGACCGGCTTGGGGTGCGACGTCACCAGGAAGTTGGAAAAATGTAGGTAGCTCGGGTCCTGGTCGAACAGTTGCTTGAGCCCCGCCCACGGGTCCTGTGTCGAGGACGTTGAGGATGCGGCCTGGGCCTGTGGCAAGAGGGCGGACCCCAGCGGCAGGCTCGCGGCGAAGACGCCGGCCTGCTTGAGAAATGTACGGCGGTCGGTCATGGACTTACTTCATTGGGGGTTAGCGGTTAGCCAATGGCTTGGCGGCTTTTTGTACCTGGTCCCACACCCGCAGGAAGTTACCTCCCCACAGCTTGGCGATATCGGCTTCGGAGTAGCCGCGCTGGATCAGTTCGGCCGTGACATTGCGGATATCGCCGACGTTCTCCCAGCCTTTGAGGCCGCCACCGTCGTTGAAGTCCGAGGCGATGCCGACGTGATCGATACCGATCTTGCGCACCGTATAGTCAATGGCGTCCCCCAGGTCCTTGAGCGTGGCCTTGGGTTCTTCTTCAAGGATGGCGTACAGCGCGCTGGCGTACTGGCCAAACTTCTGCTCGGGCCAGGCAGTGATGATCGCGTCGCCTGGCATCAATGCCATGGCCAAGTTAGGCAGGGGCGGCAGGTCAAAGCGTGCGCGCAGGGCGTTGAGCTTGGCCTGGGTCGGCAGGCTTAGTGGGCGTAGGTAGGCGGGGAACCCCACCACCTGGACCACGCCGCCGCTATTTTTGATCAGCTGCAGTTCCTTGTCGCTGAGGTTGCGTGGGATATCCACCGCTGCACGGGGGGCGGAATGGGAGGCCACCATCGGCGTACGGCTCAACTGCGCGACTTGTTCCAGGGCCTTGGTCGACATTTGCGACACATCAATGATCACACCCAGGTCATTGAGGCGCTGCACAGCTTGCTTGCCGATGTCGGACAGGCCGTCAAGGGCATCAGGGGTGTCGTTGAGGAAGGGCAGCGGCCGCGATGAGTCGGACCAACTGTTGTTGCCGACGTAGCTGAAACCGAACATGCGCATGCCGCGCGCCGTCCAAAGGTCCAGTTGGTTCAGGTCATTGCCCAGCGGGTAGGCGTTGAGCATGCTGATAAAAATCGCGAACTTGCCTTCGCCATGCAAGCGGCGGAAATCGTCCGGGGTATAGGCAATGTCCACTTTGTCAGGAAAGTCGCGCACCATGCCGGTGATGATCTTGAAGCGTGCTTCCTGTTCGTGGCGGGCCTCTTCGACAAACCCTTCGGTGGGCTTGTGCGGCGCATTCGGCCCGTTCCAGATCTCCGGCCAGCCAAAGATCGTCAAGGCTGCGCCCGACAGGCGCCCACGGTTGGCTTTGGCCAGGTCGAACTGGCCGCTGCCATCCTTGTCCGCTTCATTATGGGCGGTGCCGAACGTCAGTGGCACGGTGATGTGGCTGTCGAACGACAGCAGGCGATCCTGCATTTCATTGGCCTGCTTGATCACCTCCAGCGAATAGCCGGCATTCCCCCTGAACCAGTGATCCCAGACCAGGAAACCGGCCCCGGCGCCGATAGCCAATGCCAGCGGCAGCCCGATGTACAGCGCCTTTTTCGAACGTGTTTTTGTCATTGCCATCTCAGTCAGTTGAGGCCTTTGCTATCTGGGAAGAACGAGCGATGACCGGGGAAATTTAGGTGTTGGGCGCGAGGCGGTAAATTTCACCGGCCTGCAAACGTTCTAGCTCTGATTAAGCCGTTTCCTAAGGTAAACAATGACGATCTCTCGACGTGGGTTCATCGCAGGCCTGGCGCTGACCGGTGCAGCCGTGCCGGCGGCCTATTACGCCCATCGCGAGCTGACGCGAGAAGAATTCCCCATTACCCCCGGCGAAGCCACGGTGGACCTGGCCGACACGGCGGGCCAGCACCTGGCCAATACCTTGCGTGGGGTTTGGAGCTTGCGGATGGAGGGGCGCGATGCCGGGCTCAAGGGCTTGCCGATGCAAGGCCTGGAGCTGCTGCTCGATATCGCCCCCCGTGGACGCGGGCTGCGTGGCTACCTCGACACCGCCGACAACCTGCGTGCCGACGGCGAGCCCCGCTACCGCGTACTCGGTGATTTGCTGACAGGCGAGGGCGCCTTGCTCTATTGGCGGCTGATCGACCGCGACTCGGCCGACGGCGCGCCCGCCTATGAATTCAAAATGACCCTCGACGAGGTATGGGGTGCCTTCGGCAACGCTGGCAGCGGCACCCTCAGCGGGCAGATCCTGAATCTCGACCGCCCGCTGGCGCTGACCGAGCGCGACAACCGTTTTGTCGCCCACAAACAACTGTTTCCCGAAGCCCGCGAGCGCATTGGTCTCAATGCGACCTTGCTGGCCTGGCTGATCGCCCCGGAACATCGGTTGTTCCATCAACTGTGGCACGCCACTCGCGACCAGTGGCACAAGCTGTCTGAAGACAAGCGCGACGCTCTGCGCGGTATCGGCTGGCAACCCGGCCCGCGCGGCCAGGAACGCGACGCCAGAGGCAAACGCAAGGACCGCAACGGTTCGGGTATCGACTTCTTCTTTATGCACCGGCATATGCTCGGCGCTGCGCGCTCCATGCAGCACTTGCCATCATGGCCGCAGTTCCCGGAGCCCCAGCCGGCGCTGGAGCGTGACCGCCTGGGCTTTGTGCGCTACTTCGACAACCATGATGGTTTTGCGCTGCCGCCCACTTGGTCGGCGCCGCGCGACAGCGCTTACACCCAGTGGGTCAGTGACATCAAGTCAGAAGAGACGTACCACAGCAATTTCCAGGTATGGGAGTCCCAATACCGCGACCCGCGCTATCTGGCCAAGATGACCTTGGGTCAGTTGGGCTCCGAGATGGAATTGGGCTTGCACGATTGGCTGCACATGCGTTGGGCCTCTGTGCCGCGTGACCCTTCCAACGGGGCGCCGGTGCCGTTCGCACGTGACCCGGCGGATTTTTCGGCGCGTTGGTATGCGCCAGAAAATGACTTTCTCGGCGACCCGTTTTCGTCTCACGTAAACCCGGTGTTCTGGCACTTCCATGGCTGGATCGACGACCGGGTCGAAGACTGGTTTCGCGCCCACGAACGTTTCAACCCCGGGGAGGTGAGCCGGCTGGAAGTCAATGGCGTGGCCTGGTTTGCCCCAGGACGCTGGGTAGAAGTAGACGACCCCTGGCTGGGGCCGGATACCCACGGCTGCAGCACCACGCCGGGTTTGCAGATGGGCAAGTCGATGGAAATGGACCCGGAAACCATGAAGCTGGCGCTGCGCATTACCTTTGGTGCGGACGACGATGTATTGAAGGGCCTGTTCAAACGCGTGCCGGAGCGGCCTTGGTATGCGCGGCATTTGAAGGTTAAGCCACGTGACACGTGACACCTCCGGTATTGCGTTGGCTCTGCGCGAGCAAGATGTGGGAGGTGCTTACCTCCGATTAGGCCTTTGGTTACGCAGGCGCTTGGCTGATTTCACATCTCTCCAATCCACTGCTATGGCTGGACGACAAAAGCACGATCAGGAAGTGCCTGTCTCGTAAAGTCGAATTTTCCGACATTATTCAGGGATAACAAATCTTTACGCTCTGGACTCTTGCGTCCAGGAGTAAAGGAATGGATACCAGCCCACCACCGAGTGCTTTTTTCGACCACAGCCGCCACACCCTGCGAGTGCGCAACCTCAACGCTCAGCTCGACGTTCTGTCCTTCGAAGGCCACGAACAGCTGAGCCTACCGTTCAACTACTGCGTGAAATTCACCAGCACCGAACGTGACCTGGCCGCCGACTCACTGCTGGGGCAAGACGCCCATTTCAGCCTGCACGCGCCGCCGCAAAAGTTACCCCTGCTGAGCCTGAACCCACCACCGATCAAACCGCTACGCACCCTGCACGGCGTGATCAACGGCTTCAAGCGCCTGTCCGGTTCCAACGACCAGGCCACGTACGAAATCACCCTGCAACCGCGCCTGGCCCTGTTGGATCGCGGCCACCAGTTCCGTATCTACCAGCACCAATCCGTGCCACAGATCGTCGAAAACGTCCTGCGCAACCGCCACGGTTTTGAAGGCCAGGACTTTCTGTTCAGGCTGGTGCGCGACTACCCCCAACGCGAACAAGTCATGCAATACGGCGAAAGCGACCTGCACTTCATTGCCCGCCTATTGGCCGAAGTCGGCATCTGGTACCGCTTCACCAGCGACGAGCGCCTGGGGATTGATGTGGTCGAGTTCTGCGACGATCAGCGCCACTACCAGTTCGACGTCAAACTGCCCTACCGCCCGCAATCCGGCCTCGGCAGCACGGGCCAAGACGCGGTGTGGCAACTGCAATCGCAGCACAAGGTGGTCGAACAACAGGTGTACTTTCGCGCCTACCACCACCGCGATGCCCGCGCGCGCCTGAGCGGCGAAGTCGATCAAACCCGAGGCGCCACCACCACCTACGGCGAGGCCTACCACTACGCCGAACCCTACACCGTGCTCGGTGACCGGCTCGACCAGGACGAAGACCTGCAAAGCGAAAGCGGCTACTTCTACGCCCGCCTGCGCCACGAACGCTACCTCAACCCCCAGACCCAACTGCGCGGCACCAGCAGCAGCGCCGTGCTCGCGCCGGGGCAGGTGCTCAAGATCACCGGCGGCGCCCCCCAGGCCTTCACCCCCGGCGCGGTCATCACCGGCCTGACCCTGACGGCCGCCCGCGACCAAAGCCTGGAAACCACCTTCGACGCCATTCCCTATTGCGAAACCGTGTGCTTTCGCCCGGCGCTGGAACAAAAGCCCAATATCGCCGGCACCGTTCCGGCCCGCGTCACCAGCCCCCAGGCCAACGACCTCTACGGCCACATCGACCTCGAAGGCCGCTACAAGGTCAACTTCCTGTTCGACCGCGACACCTGGCGAGCCGGCGCGGAAAGCGCCTGGCTGCGCCTGGCCCGCCCCTACGCTGGCGACACCCACGGCCTGCACCTGCCCTTGATTCCGGGCACCGAAGTGGCAGTGGCGTTTGAACAAGGCGATCCAGACCGGCCGTACATTGCCCATGCGTTGCATGACAGCGAACACGTCGATCATGTGACCCTGCGCAACTACAAACGCAACGTGCTGCGTACGCCCGCCAACAACAAACTGCGCATGGATGACACGCGGGGGCAGGAGCACATCAAAGTCAGCACCGAGCACAGTGGCAAGAGCCAGCTGAATTTGGGGCATTTGGTGGACAACCAGCGTCAGCCCCGTGGCCAGGGCGCTGAGCTGCGCACCGATGGGCATGCGGCTATTCGGGCGGGCAGCGGCATTTTCATCAGCGCGGATGCCCAGCCAAAAGCCCAGGGGCCGATGCTTGAAATGAGTGCCGCGGTGGGGCGGTTGCAGCAGGCCGGTGAGCAGTTGGAAACCTTGTCGGCCGATGCCCAGGCCGCCCATGCAGACCCGGCCGATGTGCAGGCACAGCTGAGCATGCTCAAACAGGATCTGGAGCAGCTCAAATCCTCTGTGTTGATGCTTAGCGCGCCCGATGGCGTGGCCATGACCAGCGGCCAGCACCTGCAACTGGCCGCCCAAAAAAACCTGATGATCAACGCCGGTGCCCAGGCGGATATCAGCGTGGTCAAGCGCCTGTTCATCGGCGTGGGGCAGGGGGTAAGCCTGTTTGTGCGCAAGCTGGGCATCAAGCTGATCGCCAATCAGGGCGCAGTGAGTATCCAGGCACAGAACGACACACTGGAACTGATCGCACGTCATGGGTTGAGCATTACGAGCACTGAAGACGAGATCCATATCACGGCGAAGAAGAAAATCACCCTCAATGGCGGTGGCAGTTACATCACTCTGGATCAGAGCCGCATCGAATCCGGAACCCTCGGCGACCACTACATCAAGGCCGCGTATTTCGAGTTCCAAGGGCCTGCGAGCATGCTGGCCACTCACCCGCAATACCCTCAAAGCCTGACTAAACAGTCGCTGCGGTTAACCCTGCCAGTGATCCCCAATGCCTCCAGCCACGGCTGGGCAGGCATGCCGTACACGCTCTATGCCGACGGCGCAGTGCTCACGCAAGGCGTACTGGATAAAACCGGGCAGTTGACCATTGATCATCAGGTGGTGACCCGGCAGTACAGGTTGGAGATGGTCAACGGAGTCAGCTTCCAGCTACCGGTGCCCACCGATTATCGCAATGCCGAGCAAGCGACCCTGGCTAATGGCGGTTTGCACAACCATCACTGGCAAGCTGCGAGCGGCGTGAGCCAACCAACTTCCCACACAGACTATCGCGGCTTGTACGCCACAGTGATCAGCCCAGCCAGTGACCAAGAAGGTGGCCTCTCATGAATCGACGCCCCATCGTCGTACCCGTTGCCCTGCAACACACCCAATCAGCAACGTGCACCCCACCGTGGTACGTGCAGGACACCGAATACCCGCCTGCACTCGCCACCTACCAGCCTCTGATCAACGGCGAAGAAACCTTCAAGGCCGTGCACCTGGCCATCGCCAACGCCAGAAAAACCATCGACATCATCTGCTGGGGCTTTCAGCCATCGATGTATTTCATCCGCGACGGCAAGCATCCCTGCATTGGCGAGCTGTTGGTGGCTAAGGCAAAGGAAGGTGTCGAAGTTCGGATACTGGGTTGGGAAATGCCCTTCAACAGCGCTGGAAAAGCGGGTGAAGCCAATTTGCCTGGAAAAGGTCCGCTGCGTATGGGCGACCGGGCGCTGCAAAGCGCGACCCAGGATCAGTACGCTTATGACCGCTTCTGGTTTGCCAACCATGCGGTTGCTGACTACATGGCAGCGGGGCTGCGCGAGGCACGTAAAATTCCGATATTTGTCAGTCGTGGCTTCAGCCTGTATGAGCGAACCGAAATTGCCTATCAGGCCAAATATAAAAGCCTCGACCGACGCTTGAGTGACGCCACGCTGGCGACGCTGAGCGCAACCGCCACGCACCATCAGAAGACAGTACTGGTCGACTACGAAGACGCGGACAGTGCCATCGGTTTTGTCATGGGTCACAACATGCTCGATGAATACTGGGACAAGGATAGCCACTCAGCATTGAATCGGAGCGAGGGCAGGAAACCTGCACCTAATCTTGGCGCGCGCGGCGACACACCGCGCCAGGATATTTCCAGTCAGGTCAGCGGACCGATCCTGGAGCATTTGCACCACAACTTTGCCACTGCCTGGTGCAAGGAAACGGGAGAAGACTTGCTCGCGTCGCGTCAGTCAATGCAGGTTGGCCCAACCCTCAAATGCACCCCTGGCGCGACTCGCCAAATTGCTCAACTGCTGCGCACCCAGGCGCAAGAGGGCAAGCGGGACATCGAAAGGCTGTACCTCAATGCAGTCAACAACGCGACCCAGTTCATCTACATCGAGAACCAATACTTTCGCTGGCCACCGTTGGCCGAAGCGATCAACAAGGCGGCTGCCGATCAGACGCGGGGCGGGCGCGATCCTGGCCTGCACGGCAACTTGCATTTATTTGTGATCACCAACGCCACAAACGATGGCATGGGCGCCGGTACGGTGAACACCCAGCGCATGCTCGAAAGTCTCGGGCGCGGCGACACCATTCCTGAAATCACCAAGTTGCAGCGTATTCAGCAGGCCACAGCCCAAACGAATGCCCAGACCCAAAGCGTCGCGGAGCTTATTGAACGACAGGCGTTGATTGCCCTCACCCTGCTGACCGACACACTGGGCGGTGGAGAGCTAAGCGACAAGGCCCGCGAGGCGCAACGCGACACCAGGTGGATGAACGAGCGGGAGCAGGCCGAACTCGGCCAGCAGATCAAGGCAATCGAAACGAGCACCGTGCGCCCGCAGCTACGCCCTGGCCTGAAAGTGCATGTGTGCTCGCTGGTAGCGAAGGACTCTCCCGCCGGCAAGCCGTGGATGCCGGTGTATATCCACTCCAAGCTGATGATTGTCGACGACGCGTTTACCACCCATGGCTCGGCCAATATCAATACCCGCAGCATGCAGGTGGATAGCGAACTGAATATTGCCCATGAGTGGATGAGTGTGACGCAGGGGTTGCGCCGCAGGTTGTGGGATCTGCATACAGAGGGGAGGGGGGGGCAGGATGATCCGGTGGAGGCGTTTGAGGCTTGGCAGGACATCATCGAAACAAATAGAAAACGCCAGGAAAATCAAGAGCCTTCTTATTCCGGCCTCGTCGAGTTCTATTACGGAGAAAACGTATTGAAGGATCTTGACTGATGCGCTGGACCATCTTGCTATCAAGTCTACTGTGCGTCTGCGTCACTGGCAGCGCAGTTGGTTTTCAGACTAAGGAGAACGCTTTGAACCCACTAACCAAAATCAAAGCCAAACTGGCGTTTAGCTGTACGCATGAAGACATACCTAAACCGTCTACGGACCTTGATGAGCTGTTTCAATACGCCCGCTGGTTACAGAAGAACAACCTGCTCAAACAGGACAAAACCATTGATCTAGAGATTGAGCGGCTATATCGAATTGCTGCTGAAAATGGCCATTACAAGGCCAATATCAACTTGCAGAATGGCACCATGCGTGGACAGTTCAGTCTCCGTGGTGAGGAGCATTTGCGGTTCAGCCAGCTACTGATAGACGCGGGCATAGCAACCGGCTATTACTTCATCGGAATTTTTTTGAAGAACGGCTCTGCCGGGCTAAAGCAGGATCGGGAAATGAGCCTGCGTTACTTTCGTAAAGCCGCTGATCTGGGTAACGCTCCCGCTCAAGCTTATGTCGCAGATATCTTAGCGCCTCGTGACATTGCACCTCTAGTTGCACGGCAAATGCGTTCATGTGCCGCCGAACAAGGACATGGCAAAGCTGCCGTTATTTTGTCGATATATCTTCAGGACGAAGAGAAATACGGCGAGGCAATGGAAGTATTGCAGATGGGAGTTATGGCAGGTGATGAAAACGCCGCCGGTCGATTGGGAAAGGCGTTTCGTGGGCCACTTCCCAGTAATGAACTTTATTACCTTGGTCAGCAGGAAGATCGTGAGCGCGCTGATCGCTATGAAAAAATTTGGCGGACCCTAGCCAACTACTCCTACGCCGATCCCAAAGTCCCCGAAATCAACGAAATCCTCCCCCTGCCACCCGCCAAACTGCCCGCCTGGGACGGCAAGCTGCAATGGCTGGAAGCGCGCCTGGCCAACGTACCGCCTGAAAAGCCCATCGAAGAGCTGATCCACCAACTGGCCAAGGCCAAGCACCTTGAGCCTGCGACCGGCAGACCCACACCTGACTCGCCCGCGTTCATCAAAGTCGGTTTTCCCGCGCCGACCTGCTCCAGCGGGCAACCCTGCCCGCAGACAGGCTACTGGAGGGCCGTACGCTTGCATCGCGCACCCGACTTGACGATAGAAAATGCAGTTATCCGCCGTTTCGAGGAGAAGGAGATCATGCCCACCCTGATGATTGAGCATCACAAACCGCGCTTTTTGCGCCCCGACAGAATTACGGTCAATGAGGAAAGCATCGAGTGGCGGCTGCTGGGATGAATCGCATACAGACCATCGCGCCTTTGTGACCAAAAGTGAGGCCTCTCATGAATCGACGCCCCATCGTCGTACCCGTTGCCCTGCAACACACCCAATCAGCAACGTGCACCCCACCGTGGTACGTACAGGACACCGAATACCCGCCTGCACTCGCCACCTATCAGCCGTTGATCAACGGTGAAGAAACCTTCAAAGCGGTGCACCTGGCCATCGCCAACGCCAGCAAAACCATCGACATCATCTGCTGGGGCTTTCAGCCATCGATGTATTTCATTCGTGATGGCAAGCATCCCTGCATCGGCGAGCTGTTGGTGGCCAAGGCAAAGGAAGGTGTCGAAGTTCGGATACTGGGTTGGGAAATGCCCTTCAACAGCGCTGGAAAAGCGGGTGAAGCCAATTTGCCTGGAAAAGGTCCGCTGCGTATGGGCGACCGGGCGCTGCAAAGCGCGACCCAGGATCAGTATGCGTATGACCGCTTTTGGTTTGCCAACCATGCGGTTGCTGACTACATGGCAGCGGAGCTGCGCGAGGCACGTAAAATTCCGATATTTGTCAGTCGTGGCTTCAGCCTGTATGAGCGAACCGAAATTGCCTATCAGGCCAAATATAAAAGCCTCGACCGACGCCTGAGTGACGCCACGCTGGCGACGCTGAGCGCAACCGCCACGCACCATCAGAAAACGGTACTGGTCGACTACGAAGACGTGGACAGTGCCGTCGGCTTTGTCATGGGTCACAACATGCTCGATGAATACTGGGACAAGGATAGCCACTCAGCATTGAATCGGACCGAGGGCAGCAAGCCTGCACCTAATCTTGGCGCGCGCGGCGATACCCCGCGACAGGATATTTCCAGTCAGGTCAGCGGACCGATCCTGGAGCATTTGCACCACAACTTTGCCACTGCCTGGTGCAAGGAAACGGGAGAAGACTTGCTCGCGTCGCGTCAGTCAATGCAGGTTGGCCCAACCCTCAAATGCACCCCTGGCGCGACTCGCCAAATTGCTCAACTGCTGCGCACCCAGGCGCAAGAGGGCAAGCGGGACATCGAAAGGCTGTACCTCAATGCAGTCAACAACGCGACCCAGTTCATCTACATCGAGAACCAGTACTTTCGCTGGCCACCGTTGGCCGAAGCGATCAATAAGGCAGCTGCCGATCAGACGCGGGGCGGGCGCGATCCTGGCCTGCACGGCAACTTGCATTTATTTGTGATCACCAACGCCACAAACGATGGCATGGGCGCCGGTACAGTCAACACCCAGCGCATGCTCGAAAGTCTCGGGCGCGGCGACACCATCCCTGAAATCACTAAGTTGCGACGTATTCAGCAGGCCAACGCCCAAACGAATGCCCAGACACAGAGCGTGGCTGAGCTTATCGAGCGACAGGCGTTGATCGCCTTCACCCTGCTGACTGACACACTGGGCAGTGGAGAGCTAAGCGACAAGGCCCGCGAGGCGCAACGCGACACCAGGTGGATGAACGAGCGGGAGCAGGCCGAACTCGGCCAGCAGATCAAGGCAATCGAAACGAGCACCGTGCGCCCGCAGCTACGCCCTGGCCTGAAAGTGCATGTGTGCTCGCTGGTAGCGAAGGACTCACCCGCCGGCCAGCCGTGGATGCCGGTGTATATCCACTCCAAGCTGATGATTGTCGACGACGCGTTCACCACCCATGGCTCGGCCAATATCAATACCCGCAGCATGCAGGTCGATAGCGAACTGAATATTGCCCATGAGTGGATGAGTGTGACGCAGGGGTTGCGCCGCAGGTTGTGGGATCTGCATACAGAGGGAAGAGGGGGGCAGGATGATCCGGTGGAGGCGTTTGATGCTTGGACGGGCCTAATCAAAAAAAATAAAGATCGTCAAAATAATAAATATAAACAAGGGCCCGATAGTCCACTTCTCGGTTTTTTTTACGGAGAAAAAACCCTGAAGGATCTTGACTGATGTGCTGCTCCGTATTGCTGGCATGCCTGATGCTGGCTGGCTGTGATAACAGCACAGCCTTTACTCAATCAAAACAAGGTATGGCTATGAACCCACTGACGAATATCAAGACAAAACTGGCATTCAACTGCGTGCATGAGCAAATTCCGACCCCGCCTGACGGAACAGATCAATTATTTCAGTACGCCCGTTGGTTGCAAAAGGACAACCTGCTTAAACAAGACGAGGCCGTCTATGCCGAAGTTGAGCGACTTTATCGAATTGCTGCTGAAAATGGTCATTACAAGGCCAATATCAACTTGCAAAACGGCTCTATGCGCGGCCATTTCAAAATTGGTGGCGATGAGCATTTGCGCCTTAGCCAACAATTGATCGAAGTTAATGTGGCGACGGGATATTACTTCGTCGGTATTTTCCTTAAAGACGGCTTGGCGGGATTGAAACAGCACTCAGAAAATGCGCTGCGTTATTTTCGTAAGGCAGCCGATCAGGGCAGCGCTGAAGCTCAATATTATGTAGCTGAAAAGCTGGCGCCGAGTGACGTTGCGCCGGACGTCGCTCAAAAAATGCGCCGCTGCGCAGCTGAACAAGGGCAGCGGGATGCAGCCTCCGATCTAGGCGTTAATCTTCAAGGGCAGGGCCTATATAAAGATGCACTTGAGGTATTCCAATTGGGCGTAGCGGCAGGTGATGAAACTTCTGCTGGTTGGCTAAGGAGAGCATTTCGCGGCCCTCTATCTTCGGACTCAATGTATTACCTCGGCCTGCAAGAGGACTTTGAACGCGCTGATCGCTATGAAAAAATTTGGCGGATCCTAGCCAACTACTCCTACGCCGACCCCAAAGTCCCCGAAATCAACGAAATCCTCCCCCTGCCACCCGCCAAACTGCCCGCCTGGGACGGCAAGCTGCAATGGCTGGAAGCGCGCTTGGCCAATGTCCCGCCCGAAAAGCCCAGCGAAGAGCTGATCCACCAACTGGCCAAGGCCAAGCTCCTTGACGCTGCGACCGGCAGACCCACACCTGACTCGCCCGCATTCATCAAAGTCGGTTTTCCCGCGCCGACCTGCTCCAGCGGGCAACCCTGCCCGCAGACAGGCTACTGGAAGGCCGTACGCTTGAATCGTGTAGCCGACTTGACGATAGAAAATGAAGTTATCCGCCGTTTCGAGGAGAACGAGATCATGCCCACTTTGATGATTGAGCATCATAAGCCGCGCTTTTTGCGCCCCGACAGAATTACGGCCAACCAGGAAAGTATCGAGTGGCGACTGCTGGGATGAGTGTGACGCAGGGGTTGCGGCGCAGGTTGTGGGATCTGCATACGGAGGGAAGAGGGGCGCAGGATGACCCGGTGGAGGCGTTTG
Source organism: Pseudomonas sp. 18175 (assembly GCF_050432925.1). Classification (NCBI taxonomy): domain Bacteria; kingdom Pseudomonadati; phylum Pseudomonadota; class Gammaproteobacteria; order Pseudomonadales; family Pseudomonadaceae; genus Pseudomonas; species Pseudomonas sp. 18175. The sequence goes on from NZ_JBKFTO010000016.1 coordinate 111,823, forward strand.
AGGTTTGGCAAAAAGCCATTAACGACAATAAAAAACGCCGAAAAAACAACTTAGCTCCTGGCGGTCCGCTTGTGGAGTTTTATTACGACGAAACCACCCTAAAGGACCTCGATTGATGCGTAGGGCCTTTCTGCTATTAAGCCTGCTGCTTACCGGCTGCGATACCGGCACAGCCCCTAATCATCCAACTCCTGGAGCGTCAATGAATCCACTGAAAGAAATAAAGGCCAAGCTGACTTTTAGTTGTGTGCATGAGCAAATCCCTTCACCGACTACCGAGGCCGACGAACTGTTTCAATACGCCCGCTGGTTACAGAAGAACAACCTGCTCAAACAGGACAAAACCATTGATCTAGAGATTGAGCGGCTATATCGAATTGCTGCTGAACATGGCCACTACAAGGCCAATATCAACTTGCAGAATGGCACCATGCGTGGACAGTTCAGTCTCCGTGGCGAGGAGCATCTGCGGCTCAGCCAACTGCTGATCGACGCGGGTGTTGCGAGTGGCTATTACTTCATCGGTATCTTTTTGCAGGACGGCTCGGCGGGGCTGAAACAGGACTCGGCGATGGCTCTTCGCTACTTCCGTAAGGCGGCAGATCAGGGAAGCGCCCAAGCCCAGTATTACGTGGGCGACAAACTTGAACCTATTGATATTGCGCCGACGATTGCAATGCAAATGTATCGTTGCGCCGCTGAACAGGGCAATGGTAAGGCAGCGATGGCACTGGGTATTGACCTTAAGTACAACGGGCGATATCAGGAGGCACTTGAGGCCTTTCAGATGGGCGTTGCATCAGGCGACTCGGGCGCTGCTAGTTGGTTAGAGGATGCGTTTCGTGGTCCTCCGCCCTCGAATACACGGGATTATCTCGGTCAGCAGGAAGACCTTGAACGTGCAGAACGCTATAAAGCTATCTGGCGGATCCTCGCCAACTACTCCTACGCCGACCCCAAAGTCCCCGAAATCAACGAAATCCTCCCTCGGCCACCCGCCAAACTGCCCGCCTGGGACGGCAAGCTGCAATGGCTGGAAGCGCGCCTGGCCAACGTCCCGCCCGAAAGGCCCAGCGAAGAGCTGATCCACCAACTGGCCAAGGCCAAGCACCTTGAGCCTGCGACCGGCAGACCCACACCTGACTCGCCCGCATTCATCAAAGTCAGTTTTCCCGCGCCGACTTGCTCCAGCGGGCAACCCTGCCCGCAGACAGGCTACTGGAAGGCCGTACGCTTGCATCGCGCACCCGACTTGGCGCTAGAAAATGCAGTTATCCGCCGTTTCGAGGAGAACGAGATCATGCCCACTTTGATGATTGAGCATCACAAGCTGCGCTTTTTGCGCCCCGACAGAATTACGGTCAACGAGGAAGGCATCGAGTGGCGTCTGCTGGGATAAACCATGAAAACAATCATGGCCGTGTTACCACCGAGTTGTTCAATCCAGTTTCGGTTAAATGGAGATCCAATGGTGTGAGCGGGCAGGCCCGCTCCTGCATGTTGAACTGAATCCGGCAGGTCATTTCGGTCGTCTATCAGGCCTCGATGCGAGGCAGCCTCTCCCTTGTCCCCGCTTCCCATGTCACCTCCCTCCCGCCAAATCCCTTAATTTTCCCACCCAGCCAGGCGCTCCTTAGCGCCGTGGCTGTGCCCGCGTTTTGCCGGGCCAACCAGCACACCCGACACAAACGGCAGCTGAAAACGGACTTTCTCCTCAACCGTGACTCATCAGGCAGGTTACCCCCCATGCAGTTCAGCGAATTATTGGCAGCGATTTCCACCCATGCGATCCGGCTGCAACTGGAAGACGGCGACCTGATCATCCTGGGTGACGACGAGGCATTGGATGAGCGGGTGTGGGATCAGTTGATCGCCCACAAGCCTCAACTGCTGAAGTGGGTGGGCGAGCATGGCGGTGACTGGCTCAGCCCTGCGTACCGCATCACCCCGGAGATGCTGCCCCTGGTCAGCCTCGATCAGGACGCCCTCGACCGTATCGTCGCGACCATCCCCGGTGGCGCGGCGAATGTGCAGGACATCTACCCGCTGGCACCCCTCCAGGAGGGCATGCTGTACCACCATCTGTCGGCGGAACAGGGTGATCCGTATGTGCTGCACGCCCAGTTTGCGTTCGACAGCCGCGCCCGTCTGCAGGCCTTTGCCGAGGCACTGCAATGGGTGATCGACCGTCACGACATTCTGCGCACCTCGATGGTCTGGGAGCGCCTTGATGCGCCGCTGCAAGTGGTGTGGCGCAAGGCGACGCTGGTCTGCGAAGAGGGTGAATTCGATGCGCGTACCCAGCGCATGGACTTGGGCCAGGCGCCGCTGCTGCGTTTGGTATTCCGGCAGGAACCGGCCGATGGGCGTGTTAGCGCGACGCTGCTGTTTCACCACACCATCCTCGACCACACCGCACTCGATGTGGTGCGCCACGAGATCCAGTTGTACCTGAATGGCGAGCAGGCACACGCAGGTGTGCCAGTGCCGTTTCGCAGCTACATCGCCCAGGTGCTGCACGGCGTCAGCGAGCAGGATCACGAGGCGTTTTTCCGCGAAATGCTGGCGGATATCGACGGGCCGACACTGCCCTTCGGCTTACAGGATGTACAGGGCGACGGCCAGGGTATCGATGAAGCGCGCATCCCTGTCGACAACGTGTTGAGCCTGCGTCTGCGCAGCTTGGCACGACCGCTGGGGGTCAGCGTGGCCAGCATGATGCACCTGGCATTGGCCCGGGTGCTGGGGGTGGTCTCTGGTCGTGAAGCGGTGGTGTTCGGCACCGTGATGCTCGGCCGCATGGGCGCAGGCGAGGGCGGTGAACGGGCGTTGGGCATGTTTATCAACACCTTGCCGCTGCGGGTGGATGTGGACGGGCAGGGCGTGCGCGCCGGGGTCCAGGCCACGCATGCACGGCTCACGGCGTTGCTCCATCATGAACACGCTTCCCTGGCCCTGGCTCAGCGGTGCAGTGGCGTGGCGGCGCCAGCGCCGTTGTTCAGCGCCATGCTCAACTACCGTCACAGCGCCGCCACCGATATGGCCGCCGTGATCGACATCGCCGACGGCATCCAGGTGCTCGGCGCCGAGGAGCGCACCAACTACCCGCTGACGGTCAACGTTGACGACCTGGGTGAAGGCTTTGCGCTGACGGTGATGGTGGACGCCTCCATCGGCGCCCAGCGCGTGGCCGGTTACCTGCATACGGCCCTCCATAGCCTGGCTGATGCCCTGGAGCAGCGACCGGATACGCCACTGAACGGCCTCACTGTCCTGTCTGCCAACGAACGTCACCACCTGCTGCACCACCTCAACCACACCCCGCATGCCTACGCCGACAACGTCCTGATCCACCAACACGTCGAAACCCACGCCGCCGCCCAGCCCGAAGCCATCGCCCTGCGTTTCGACAGCCAACGCCTCACCTATCGCCAACTCAACGAACGCGCCAACCAGGTTGCCCATCGCCTGCTGGCCCTGGGCGTGCGCCCCGATGACCGCGTGGCGATCTGCGTGGAGCGTGGCCCGGAAATGATCATCGGCCTGTTGGGCATCCTCAAGGCCGGCGCGGGCTACGTGCCTATCGACCCGGCGTATCCGCGGGAACGCATTGCCTACACCTTGCACGACAGCGCGCCCCTGGCCGTGCTGGTGCAAGCCGACACCCTGCACTTGGTGGGCGACTTGCCGTCGATCGACCTCAACGGGCTGCGCGGTGAGTCCATTGTCAATCCAGGGGTGGTCCTCAGCCCGGCCCACCTGGCCTATGTGATCTACACCTCAGGCTCCACCGGCCAGCCCAAGGGCGTGATGATCGAACACCGCCAGGTCGCACGGCTGTTCAGCGCCACCCAGCACTGGTTCGGCTTCAACGGCAACGATGTGTGGGCCCTGTTCCACTCGTTTGCCTTCGATTTTTCGGTGTGGGAAATCTGGGGCGCGCTGATGCATGGCGGCCAGTTGCTGATCGTGCCGCAACTGGTCAGCCGCTCGCCGGATGAGTGCTACACGCTGTTGTGCGAGGCGGGGGTGAGCATCCTCAACCAGACCCCCAGCGCGTTCCGTCAATTGATCGCGGCGCAACAGCAGAACCCCCGGTCCCATTCCTTGCGCCAGGTGATTTTCGGCGGCGAGGCCCTGGAACCTTCGATGCTCAAGCCGTGGTACGCCACGGCGATCAACGCCGGCACGCAATTGGTGAACATGTACGGCATCACCGAAACCACCGTGCATGTGACGTACCGCGCCCTTGAAGCGGCGGATGCGCAGCGGGTGGGCGTCAGCCCGATTGGCGTGCGAATTCCCGACCTGCAACTGTATGTACTGGATGAACACCGCGAGCCACTGCCGTTGGGTGTGGTGGGCGAGTTGTACGTGGGCGGCGCCGGTGTGGCGCGCGGCTACCTGAACCGCGATGGGTTGAACGCCGAACGCTTCCTGGCCGACCCGGCCACCGGCCTGCGGATGTACAAGACCGGCGACCTCGGCCGCCTGCTGGCCGATGGTAGCGTCGAATACCTGGGCCGTAATGACGACCAGGTCAAGATCCGTGGCTTTCGCATCGAACTGGGTGAAATCCAGGCGCGCCTGGCCACTGCCTGCGGCGTGCGTGACGCCGTGGTGATCGCTCGTGAGGACACGCCGGGGGACAAACGCCTGGTGGCCTACGTGATTGCCCAAGGCACGTTCAGCGCCGCCGCCCTGCGTGACCATTTGCTTCTGAGCCTCGCCGAGCACATGGTGCCCAGCGCTTTCGTGGCCCTGGAAGCATTCCCCCTCACAACCAACGGCAAGCTCGACCGCAAGGCCTTGCCCGCACCCGATGCCGAGGCCTTGGCCCGACGTGAATACCAGGCCCCCCAAGGTGCGGTGGAGACCACGATTGCCGGGATCTGGCAAGACCTGCTCAAGCTCGACCGGGTAGGCCGCGACGATAACTTCTTCGAACTCGGCGGCCATTCTCTGTTGGCGGTGAAGCTAATTGAACGCATGCGCCAGGTCGACCTCAGCGCCGACGTTCGCGTGCTGTTCGGCCAGCCCACCCTGGTAGCCCTCGCTGCGGCGGTGGGCGGGCAACGGGAGGTAAAGGTCCCGGCCAACCTGATTCACGCCACCAGCGCGCAGATCACCCCGGACATGGTGCCGCTGGTGGATCTGGACCAGGCCGCCCTCGACCACATCATCCGCAGCGTGCCCGGCGGCCTGAGCAATGTGCAGGACATCTACGGGCTGGCGCCGTTGCAGGCGGGCATCCTCTACCACCATCTGGCAACCACCGAGGGTGATCCCTATGTGTTGCAGGTGCAATTTGGCTTTGACCATCAAGCGGCGGTAGACGCCTTTATTCAAGCGCTGCACAGCGTGATCGAGCGCAACGATATCCTGCGCACCGCGATCCTCTGGGAAGGCCTGGACGAGCCGGTGCAAGTGGTGTTGCGCCAGGCGCCGCTGGCGGTCGAACGTATCGACGAGCCCCTGGCCCAACTGCAACAGCGCTTCGACCCACGCCACTTTCGCCTGGACCTGAGCCGCGCCTCGTTGATGCAATTTGTCTACGGTGAGCATCAGGGCCGCTTCACCGGGATCTTGCTGCTGCACCATATCCTGCTGGACCACACCGCCCTGCACGTGCTGGTGGAGGAGATGAGCGCCAGCCTGTGCGGGCGCAGCGCCCACTTGCCGGAGGCCGTGCAGTACCGCAACTACGTGGCCCAGGCACGCCTCGGCGTCAGCCAGGCGCAGCACGAGGCATTCTTCAACGAGATGCTTGGCGATATCGATGAGCCAACCTTGGCGTTCGGCTTGCTGGATGTGAATGGCGATGGCAGTGGCATCGTCGAAGCCCATCTGCCGTTGGAACCGGCCCTCAACCTGGGCCTGCGTGAACAAGCACGGCAACTCGGCGTGAGTACGGCGAGCCTGGTGCACCTGGCCTGGGCCCACGTGCTGGGGCAGGTCTCCGGCCAGCAGGAGGTGGTGTTCGGCACCGTGCTGCTGGGCCGTATGCAGGGCGGCGAGGGCGCTGATCGGGCCCTGGGGATGTTCATCAACACCTTGCCGCTGCGGGTCAGCCTTGGCGCCGTCGGCGTGCAGGCCGGTGTGCGTGCCACCCATGGGCGCTTGGCCCAATTGCTGGGGCATGAGCACGCCTCGTTGTCCCTGGCCCAGCGTTGCAGCGGCGTGCCAGGTTCGCTGCCGCTGTTCAGTACCTTGCTGAACTACCGTCATAGCGCGCCCGGTGAGGTGCCGGGAGACGCGCCGTTTGCCGCCTCCGGCATCCAGATTCTCAGCTCTGAAGAGCGCAGTAACTACCCGCTGGTGCTCAACGTCGATGACCTGGGCACAGGCTTTGCGCTGACCGTACAAGGTGTCGCCTCTGTCGATGTGCAGCGGGTGGGTGACTACATGCTCACCGCGCTGCGGCACCTGGTCACCGCGTTGCAGCAGGCGCCGACCACGCCGTTGCAGGCGGTATCGATTGTGCCGGCCGCCGAGCGCCGCCAACTGCTGGTGGACTTCAATGCCACGACCCGCGAATACCCATCCCACCTCACGGTGCATCAGTTATTCGAAGCCCAGGCCCTGGATCGCCCCCACGCCGTCGCGGCGGTGCATGGAACGCTAGCTCTGAGTTACCGCGACCTCAACCGCCGCGCCAACCGCCTGGCCCACCACCTGCTTAACCAGGGCGTGCAACCGGGGGAAAGTGTGGCGATTGCCTTGCCGCGCTCCCTGGACTTGCTGGTGTGCCAGTTGGCGATCCTTAAATGCGCAGCCGTCTACGTGCCGCTGGACATCAACGCGCCCGTGGAGCGCCAGGCGTTTATCGTGCAGGACAGCGGTGCGCGCCGGGTGCTCAACACCCTGGCCGACCTGAATCTGGAGGCCCTGTCGCCGTGTAATCCGCAGTTGCCCCAGTGCCCGGAGAGCGTCGCCTACATCCTCTACACCTCTGGCTCCACGGGGGCGCCGAAGGGCGTGCAAGTGCCGCACCGTGCCATTTCGCGCCTGGTGCTCAATAACGGCTACGCCGAGTTCAATGCCCACGACCGCGTGGCCTTTGCCTCCAATCCGGCGTTCGACGCCAGCACCCTCGATGTGTGGGCGCCGCTGCTCAATGGCGGCTGCGTGGTGGTGGTCGAGCACGCCGTGCTGCTGTCCCAGGCCGCGTTTGGTGCGTTGTTGCAGGAACAGGCCGTGACGGTGTTGTGGATGACTGCCGGGTTGTTCCACCAGTACGCCGACGGGCTGATGCCGGTGCTGGGCCAGTTGCGTTACCTGATTGTGGGGGGCGATGTCCTCGACCCGCTGGTGATCGGCCGCGTGCTCAAGCACGGCAGGCCCCAGCATTTGCTCAACGGCTACGGGCCGACCGAGGCCACCACCTTCTCCACCACCTTTGAGATCACGTCGGTGGGCGAGGGCGCCATCCCCATTGGCCGGCCAATGGCCAACGCCCAGGCCTACGTGCTCGACGCACGCCAGCAGCCGTTGCCACTGGGGGTGGTTGGCGAGCTGTATATCGGCGGTGCCGGTGTGGCCAAGGGGTACTTGAACCAGCCGCAGCTGACCGCCGAAAAGTTTATCCCGAACCCGTTTGGCGACGGCACGCTGTACCGCACCGGCGACCTGGCGTGCTGGCAGCCGGACGGCACGTTGCTGTACCAGGGGCGTAATGACCTGCAAGTGAAGATCCGCGGTTTCCGTATCGAACCGGGCGAAATCGAAACCAGCCTGGCCACCTTCCCTGGTGTGAAGGATGCCGTGGTGTTGGCCCGCGAAGACGAGCCGGGCGACAAACGCCTGGTGGCCTACTACACCGCGCAGTCGCCCCTGGCTATCGACGCCTTGCGCGCTTACCTGCAAGGCCGGTTGCCGGACTACATGGTGCCCTCGGCCTATGTGTGGCTGGCGCTGTTGCCCCTCACCGCCAATGGCAAACTCGACCGCAAGGGCCTGCCGGTGCCGGATCACAGCGCCTTGCTCAGCCGGGGCTATGAAGCGCCGGAAGGCGAAGTGGAAACCCTGCTGGCGCAGATCTGGCAAGACGTGCTCAAGCTTGAACGCGTCGGCCGCCACGATCACTTCTTTGAACTGGGCGGGCATTCGTTGCTGGCGGTGAGCTTGATCGAGCGCATGCGCCAGGTGGGCCTGAATGCCGATGTGCGCGTGCTGTTCAGCCAACCCAGCCTGGCGGCGTTGGCGGCGGCCGTGGGCAGCGGGCGGGAGATCGTGGTGCCAGCCAATGGCATCCCATCGCCGTGCGAGCGCATCACGCCGTCGATGCTGACGTTGGTGCACCTCGACCAAGCGGCCATCAACCGTATTGTCGCCAGCGTCCCCGGCGGCGCAGCCAATGTGCAGGACATCTACCCGTTGGCGCCCTTGCAGGAAGGCATTCTCTACCACCATATCAGCGCCGAGCAGGGCGACCCGTACCTGCTGCAATCGCGCATGGTCTTCGACAGCCTTGAGCGCTTGCAGGGATTTATGGGCGCGCTGCAACAGGTGGTGGCCCGCCACGACATCTTGCGTACCGGCGTGATCTGGGAAGGCCTGGACAACCCGGTGCAAGTGGTGTGGCGCGAGGCACAACTGGTGGTCCAGGACGTTGCGTTGGACCCGGCCGAGGGCGACCTCATCGAGCAGCTGCATGCCCGTTTCGATGCGCGCCACTACCGCCTGGACATCACCCAGGCGCCGCTGTTGCGCATGGTCTACGCCCAGGACCCGGGCAATCAGCGGGTGGCGGCGATCCTGTTGTTCCACCACTTGGCGCTGGACCACACTGCCATGGAGGTGGTGGGCCAGGAAATGCGCGGGTTGCTGTTCAATCCGGCGCAGCCCTTGCCCCCGGCCGCACCGTTTCGCAACTACGTGGCCCAGGCGCGCCTGGGCGTGAGCGTGGATGAGCACGAGCAATTCTTCCGCGCCATGCTCGCCGATGTGGAAGAGCCGACGTTGCCGTTTGGCGTGCAGGATGTGCAGGGTGATGGGCGTGATATCGAAGAGGCCGAACAACCCCTCGACGCGGCACTGGCCTTGCGCGTGCGCGAACAGGCGCGGCAATTGGGCGTCAGCGCGGCGAGCCTGATGCACCTGGCCTGGGCCCACGTGTTGGGACGGGTCTGTGGGCGTGAGACGGTGGTGTTTGGCACGGTCCTGATGGGCCGGATGCAGGCCGGCGACGGTGCGGACCGTGCGCTGGGGATGTTCATCAACACCTTGCCGCTGCGGGTGGATCTCGACGCCAGTGCCAGCGTGGCAGTCAAGGCAACCCATGCCCGCTTGAGCGCCTTGCTGGGGCATGAGCACGCGTCCCTGGCCCTGGCCCAGCGTTGCAGCGGGGTGCCAGCCGGATTGCCGCTGTTCAGCGCCTTGCTCAACTATCGCCACAGCAGCCCCGATGACATGGCCCGCGACGGCCAGGGTATCTGGGAGGGCGTGCAATTGCTGGGCGGTGAAGAACGCAGCAACTATCCGCTGACCTTGAGCGTCGACGACCTGGGTGTGGGCTTTGCCCTTACCGTGCTGGCGTTGCCGCAGATCGGCGCCCAGCGCCTGTGCGTCTACATGCACAACGCGGTGGAGCAACTGGTGACGCGCTTGGAAGGCGTATCCAGCGCGTTGGATATCCTGCCGGTGACCGAGCGCGACACCCTGCTGCGCGAGTTCAACGCCACCCAGTGTGATTTCCCCACGGGGCACACCCTGCACGGCGCCTTTGAGGTCCAGGCCGAGCGCCAGCCCCACGCCATTGCGGTGGTACAGGCGGGCGAGTCCCTGAGTTATCAGCAGCTCAACCGGCGCGCCAACCGGCTGGCCCATCAGTTGTTGGCGTTGGGCGTGCAACCGGATGATCGTGTTGCGATCTGCTGCCGACGCGGCCCACAGATGCTCATCGGCTTGCTGGGCATCCTCAAGGCTGGCGCGGGTTACGTGCCTATCGACCCGGCCTATCCAGCTGAGCGCATTGCCTATCTGCTGCAAGACAGCGCCCCGGTGGCGGTATTGGCCGAGGCCAGCACCCGGGACCTGTTGGGCGCGGCGACCTGTATCGACCTGCACGACCCGCGGGCAGAGCAGCCCATCACCAACCCGCAACCGGCGGCCTTGACCCCGGCGCACCTGGCCTACGTGATCTACACCTCCGGCTCCACCGGTCAGCCCAAGGGCGTGATGGTGGAACACCGCACCGTAGAAAACCTGGTGCATTGGCATTGCGAAGCCTTTGGCCTGGATGCCACGAGTCACACCAGCAGCGTTGCCGGGTTCGGCTTTGACGCGATGGCCTGGGAGGTTTGGCCAGCGTTGTGCACGGGCGCGACCCTGCACTTGCCACCTGCCGAGGTGGGCAACGAAAACATCGACGCACTGCTGGCCTGGTGGCTGGCGCAGCCCTTGGATGTGAGTTTCCTGCCTACACCCGTGGCCGAATACGCGTTCAGCCAGAACCTTGTGCACCCCACGTTGCGTCTGCTGCTGGTCGGTGGTGATCGCCTGCGCCAGTTCACCCAGGAGCGTCGCTTTGCGGTGATCAACAACTACGGCCCCACCGAAGCCACGGTGGTTGCCACCTCCGGCCGGGTGCGCGCCGGGCAGGCGTTGCATATCGGCCGCCCCATCGGCAATGCCAGCGTCTACCTGTTGGACCCACAGCTACGCCCGGTGCCGGTTGGGGTGGCGGGCGAACTGTACGTGGGGGGCAGCGGCGTGGCGCGGGGTTATTTGAACCGCCCGGAACTGACCGCCGAACGCTTCCTGCACGACCCTTTCAATAACGGTCGTATGTACCGCACCGGCGACCTGGCGCGCTGGTTGCCCGATGGCAACATCGAATACCTGGGGCGCAATGACGACCAAGTGAAAGTGCGCGGTGTACGGGTTGAACTGGGCGAAATCGAAAGCTGCCTGGCCGCGCTGCCGGGTGTCGGCGAAGCGGTGGTGCTGGTGCGCGATGGGCGCTTGATCGCCTGGTTCACCGAACAGCAACCCTTGGACATCGAGCTGCTGCGGCCGCAACTGCAAGCCCGATTGCCTGCGGCGTTGGTGCCGGTGGCCTATGTGAAGTTGCCTGCGTTACCTCTGACCGCCAACGGCAAACTGGACCGCAAGGCACTGCCAGAGCCGGACCACAGCGCGTTGCTCAGCCGTGAATACGCCGCACCTCAGGGAGAGGTGGAAGCCCGCCTTGCGCGCCTCTGGGCCGAGGTGCTGCAGGTGGAGCAGGTGGGTCGTCATGACCATTTCTTCGAGTTGGGCGGTCATTCCTTGCTGGCCGTGAGCCTGATCGAACGCATGCGCCAGGTGGGCCTGAGCGCCGATGTGCGGGTGTTGTTCGCCCAGCCGACCCTGGCGGCACTGGCCGCCGCCGTCGGCAGCGGGCGCGAGGTGCAGGTGCCGGCCAATCGGATTCCCGCCGATTGCCAACGCATCACCCCAGAACTGTTGTCCTTGGTAAGCCTCGACCAGGCAACGGTTGACCAAGTGGTTGCCCAGGTGCCCGGTGGCGCTGCCAATGTGCAGGATATTTACCCGCTGGCGCCGTTGCAGGAAGGCATCTTGTATCACCACATCAGCGCCGGGCAGGGCGACCCTTACCTGCTGCAATCGCACTTGGCATTCGACAGCGTGGAGCGCCTGAATGCCTTCGCCCAGGCGCTGCAACAGGTGATCGACCGCCACGATATCCTGCGCACTGCGGTGGTTTGGGAAGGCCTGGCGCAGCCGCTGCAAGTGGTGTGGCGCAAGGCGTCGTTGCAGGTGCAGGCCGATACCCTTGAGCAGTTGCACCAGCGCTTTGACCCGCGCCACTACCGCGTACCGCTGGACCAGGCGCCGCTGGTGCGTCTGGTGCATGCCCACGACCCGGCCAACCAACGGGTGGTGGCGATCCTGTTGTTCCACCATATCGCCCTCGACCACACCGCCCTCGATGGCGTGCGCCACGAGATGCAGGCCAGCCTGCTCGGTCAGCCACAACCCGTTGGCGATGCCACGCCCTACCGCAACTACGTGGCCCAGGCGCGCCTGGGTGTCAGCGAGCAGGAACATGAACAGTTCTTCCGCGACATGCTGGGCGATATCAACGAGCCGACCTTGCCATTCGGTTTGCAGGATGTGTGCGGCGATGGCATCGCCATTGAAGAGGTCCAGGAAAACCTCGCGCCGGCCCTCAACCAACGCCTGCGTACCCAGGCGCGCTTGCTGGGGGTGAGCGCTGCCAGCCTGTTCCACCTGGCCTGGGCGCGGGTACTGGGGGCTACCAGCGGCCAGGCGCACGTGGTGTTCGGCACCGTGTTGCTTGGGCGCATGCAAGGCGGCAAAGGCAGCGACCGTGCCTTGGGCATGTTCATCAACACCTTGCCGCTGCGGGTGGATATTGATGCCACCGGCGTGCGCCTGGCGGTCAAGCACACCCATGCGCGGCTCACGGCGTTGCTCGGTCATGAGCATGCGTCCCTGGCCCTGGCCCAGCGTTGCAGTGGTGTCGCAGCCCCGCAGCCGTTGTTCAGTGCCATGCTCAACTATCGCCACAGCGACAGCCAGCAGGCGCCGCTGTCCCCGGCCTGGGAAGGCATCCAGACCCTGGCCAGCGAGGAACGCACCAACTACCCGCTGACGCTGAACGTGGATGATCAGGGCGATGGCTTCCGCCTCACCGCCATGACCCCGGCACAGATCGGTGCGCAACGCCTCTGCGGCTACCTGCAAGTGACCTTGGAGGGCCTGGTGGACGCGCTGGAACAGGCGCCGCAGTTGCCGGTCAATCGCCTGCCAGTGCTCGGCGCCGAGGAGCGCCAGCAGCTGCTGGTCGGCTTCAACGCCACCGACAAGGCCTACGACCTGCACCAGACCCTGCACGCACTGTTCGAAGCCCAAGCGGCGCGCACCCCGGATGCGTTGGCAGTGAAGGCGGGCGGGCAGCAGCTGACCTATGCGCAGTTGAACGCACAGGCCAACCAGTTGGCGCATCACCTGCTGTCGTTGGGTGTGCAGCCGGACTCACGGGTGGCGATCTGCGTGGAGCGCAGCCTGGAAATGGTCATCGGTTTGTACGCGATCCTCAAGGCTGGCGCCGCCTATGTGCCGCTGGACCCGGCGTACCCGCTGGAGCGTATCGCCTACATGCTCGAAGACAGCGCGCCGGTCGTGGTGCTGGCCCAGGGCGCGACGCGTGGGTTATTGGGCGCGGTGCCGGTGATCGACCTGGAGCAGCCCACCTGGCAGCACCAACCGGTGCACAACCCTCAGGTCGAGGCCCTCGGCGCCTATGTGATCTACACCTCGGGCTCCACCGGCCAGCCCAAAGGCGTGATCAACGACCACCCCGGCGTGGTCAACCGCCTGTTGTGGATGCAGGACGCTTATGGGCTCCAACCCCATGACCGTGTGTTGCAGAAAACCCCGTTCAGCTTCGATGTGTCGGTGTGGGAGTTCTTCTGGCCGCTGTTCACCGGCGCATGCCTGGTGATGGCCCGCCCTGGGGGGCACAAAGACCCGGTGTACCTGTGCGAAGTGATCGAGGCCGAGCAGATCACCACGCTGCACTTTGTCCCCTCGATGCTTGACGTGTTCCTCGCCCATGGCGATGTGAGCCAGGCCAATGGGCTGGTGCGAGTGATGTGCAGCGGCGAAGCCTTGCCCGGCAACCTGGTGCGGCGCTTCAAGCAGCAATTGCCGGACATCGGCCTGTACAACCTGTATGGCCCTACCGAAGCGGCGGTGGACGTAACCGCCTGGAACTGCGCAAGGCCCCAGGTGCCAGACAACACGCCGATTGGCAAACCCATCGCCAATACCCGTATGTACGTGCTGGACGCGCAATTGCAGCCGGTGCCTTTGGGCGTGGTGGGCGAGTTGTTCATCGGCGGCGTGCAAGTGGCGCGGGGTTACCTGAACCGCCCGGAACTGAACGCCGAACGCTTCCTCAACGACCCGTTCAGCGCTGGCCGCTTGTATCGCACCGGCGACCTGGGCCGTTACTTGCCCGACGGCAATATCGAGTACCTGGGCCGTAACGACGACCAGGTCAAAATCCGTGGCCTGCGAATCGAGCTTGGCGAGATCCAGGCGCGCCTGCTGGAACACCCCAACGTCGACGAAGCCGTCGTGGTCGCCCGCGAAGACCGCTTGGTTGCCTACTACACCGGCGTGCGTTCGGCCGACTTGCGCGAGCACCTGTTGCAGCACTTGCCGGAGTTCATGGTCCCCGCGCTGTTTGTGCACATGGAGGCATTGCCCCTGAGCCCCAACGGCAAACTCGACCGCAAGGCGCTGCCTGCACCCGGCAGCGAGGCGCTGAGCGTGCGTGAATATGAGGCGCCGGTGGGTGACACCGAAATCCTCCTGGCGCAACTCTGGGCCGAACTGCTCAACGTGGAGCGGGTAGGGCGCCAGGATAATTTCTTTGAACTGGGCGGGCACTCGCTGCTCGCCGTGAGCTTGATCGGGCGCTTGCGCCAGGAAGGCATGGAAGCCGATGTGCGTGCGTTATTTGAACAGCCGACCCTGGCTGGCTACGCCGCAATGACCGAACGAATGGAGATCGTCCTGTGAGCATTCTCGAACTGCTGGCGACGCTGAAAACCAAGGATGTGCACCTGGCGCTCAAGGGCGAGCAATTGTCGGTGCAAGGCAACAAGCAAGCCTTGAGCGACCCGTTGATCCTCAACGCCTTGCGCGAACACAAGCCGGCGCTGATCGCGCTGATCAAGGCCGGCGACTACGCGGCCGCCAACGATGTGCCGGCCAATGGCATCGTGCCGGGTGCGGAGTCCATCACGCCGGCCATGTTGACCTTGTCCACGCTGAGCCAGGACGAGATCGACCGGATCGTCGCCACGGTGGCGGGCGGGGTGGCGAATATCCAGGACATCTACCCCCTGGCGCCCTTGCAGGAAGGCATCCTGTTTCACCATGTCAGCACCGAGCAGGGCGACCCCTATGTGATGCAGTCACAGTTCGCCTTTGACAGCGTCGAACGCTTCGAAGCATTTGCCCGCGCCTTGCAAGGGGTGATCGACCGTCACGACATTCTGCGTACCGGCGTGGTCTGGGAGGGCTTGCAGCAACCGTCCCAAGTGGTGTGGCGCACGGCGCATCTGCCGGTGCAGGCGGTTGAGCTGGACCCGGCCGACGGTGACATCGCCACTCAACTCCATGCCCGCTTTGACGCCCGCCATTTCCGCCTGGATGTGACCCAGGCGCCGCTGCTGCGCCTGGCCTGGGCGGCAGACCCGGTGCAGCAGCGCATCGTCGCGATGCTGCTGTTCCACCACATGGCCCTGGACCACAGCGCCCTGGAGGTGGTGCGCCATGAAATGCAGGCGTTCCTGCAAGGCCAGGCCGGGCAACTGGGCCAGGCGGTGCCGTTTCGCAACTACGTGGCCCAGGCGCGGCTGGGGGTGAGTGAGCAGCAGCACGAGGCGTTTTTCCGCCAGATGCTCGGCGATGTGGTCGAACCGACCTTGCCCTTTGGCTTGCAGGATGTGCAGGGCGATGGGCAGGGCATCACCGAGCTGGATTGGCCGCTGCCGCAGGCACTCAACCAGCGCCTGCGTGCCCAGGCCCGGGTGTTGGGGGTGAGTGTGGCGAGCCTGTTCCACCTCGGCTGGGCGCGGGTGTTGAGCGTGCTGGCGGGCAAGTCCCAGGTGGTGTTCGGCACGGTGCTGATGGGGCGTATGCAAGGCGGGCACGCCACGGAGCGTGCCTTGGGGATCTTTATCAACACCTTGCCATTTCGGGTAGACGTGGGCCGTGATGACCTGCGCAGCGCCATCAAGGCCACCCATGCGCGCCTGACGGCCCTGTTGCGCCATGAGCACGCGCCATTGGCCTTGGCCCAGCGTTGCAGCGGGGTCGTGGCGCCGACGCCGTTGTTCAGCGCCTTGCTCAATTACCGCCATAGCGGCACCGGCAGCAGCCAGGAAGCCGTGGCGGCCTGGCAGGGCATCCAAACCCTGCGCTCGGATGAGCGCACCAACTACCCACTGACCTTGAGTGTCGATGACCTGGGCGAAGGGTTTATCCTGCGCCTGCTCGCCACCCGGCAGGTCGATCCCCGGCGCGTCTGCGCCTACCTGCAAACCACCCTCGAAAATCTGCTGGCGGCCCTGGAACAGGCACCGCAGACACCGCTCAACCAGGTGTCGGTGTTGCCCATCGACGAACAGCGATTGCTGCTGGAACAGTTCAACGCTACCCACGCCGACTTCCCCCAAGCCACCACGCTGCACGGGCGTATCGAAGCCCAGGTCGCCCTCACACCCGACGCCATTGCCGCCGTGCACCAGGGCCAACAGCTGACCTACGCCGAGCTGAACCAACAAGCCAACCTGCTGGCTCACCACCTGCTGGCGCTTGGGGTCAAGCCCGACGACCGCGTGGCCATCGTCGCCCGCCGGGGCCTGGACACCCTGGCCGGGCTGCTGGGGGTTCTCAAGGCTGGCGCCTGCTATGTGCCGGTGGACCCGTCCCACCCGGCCGAGCGCCTGCACTACCTGCTCAGCGACAGTGCTCCGGTGGCGGTGCTGACCCAGCACCACCTGCTGGATCGCCTGCCGAGCCTTGAGGTGCCAGTGATCAACCTTGATCGGTACACCTGGCAGCATCACAGCGCCTGCAACCCCGACATCGCGGTCAACCCCTCACACCTCGCTTATGTGATCTACACGTCTGGCTCCACCGGCCTGCCCAAAGGTGTGATGGTGGAACACCACAGCGTGGCCAACCTGGTGGATTGGCACTGCAACGCCTTCGACCTGCGCGCCGGGCGCCATACTGCCAGCGTCGCCGGCTTCGGCTTTGATGCCATGGCCTGGGAAGTCTGGCCGGCGTTGTGCGTGGGCGCGACCCTGCATCTACCACCGGCCCACGACGGCGCTGAAGATATCGATGCCCTGTTGGCCTGGTGGTGTGCACAGCCGTTGGACGTGTGTTTCCTGCCCACGCCCGTGGCCGAGTACGCGTTCAGCCAGCAGATCGAACACCCTACGCTGCGCACGCTGTTGATCGGCGGTGACCGCCTGCGCCAGTTCGGCCGCGCACAGCGTTTTGAGCTGATCAACAACTACGGTCCCACCGAAGCCACGGTGGTTGCCACCTCGGGCAGGGTAGACGTGGGGCAGCCCTTGCATATCGGCAAGCCCATCGCCAATGCCACCGTGTACCTGCTGGATGAACACCAGCGCCCGGTGCCGTTGGGCGTAGCGGGGGAGCTGTATGTAGGCGGCAAGGGCGTGGCGCGGGGCTACCTGAACCGCCCGGAATTGACGGCCGAGCGCTTCCTGCACGACCCCTTCAACCCAGGGCGCATGTACCGCACCGGTGACCTGGCGCGTTGGTTGCCGGACGGCACTATCGAGTACCTGGGGCGTAATGACGACCAGGTAAAGATCCGTGGCATGCGCATCGAACTGGGGGAGATCGAAAGCCAGCTCAACCAACTGGCGGGCATCCAGGAAGCGGTGGTGCTGGTGCGTGAGGAGCGCTTGCTGGCGTACTTCACCGAGAACTCGCAGCTGGACCCGTTGGCCGTGGGCGATATCCGCGCCCATCTGGTGGCGCATCTGCCGGACTATATGGTCCCGGTGGCCTACATCAAGCTGGACACGCTGCCCCTGACCGCCAACGGCAAGCTCGACCGCAAGGCATTGCCGGCACCGGACATGAGCGCCGTGTTTACGCGCGACTACGCTGCGCCCGAAGGTGAAATCGAGAGCGTGTTGGCGCAGATCTGGGCCGATGTCTTGCAGGTGGAACGGGTAGGGCGCCACGATCATTTCTTTGAGCTGGGCGGGCATTCGTTGCTGGCCATGCGCATGGTCTCGCAGATTCGCCAGCGCCTGGGCGTGGAGTTGTTGCTGGGCGACCTGTTTGCCAATGCCGAACTCGCCGCAGTCGCCGAGGTGTTGGCTAAGGCGGGGCGCAGCACCTTGCCGGCGATTCTCCCGGCCAATCGCGATGAGGACGTGCCGCTGTCCTTCGCCCAGCAGCGCCTGTGGTTCCTGGCGTTGATGGAAGGCGCCAATACTGCCTACAACATTCCCATTGGCTTGCGTTTGCGTGGGCAGTTGCACGTTCAGGCGCTGCAACGGGCGCTGGCGCGGATTGTGGCGCGCCACGAAACGCTGCGCAGCCGGTTCGCCCAACACGGCGATAACGCCCGGGTGCTGATCGTGCCCGCCGAAGCCGTCTTGCCCCTGCAAGTGCAGGATTTGCGTCGCCACCCCCAACCCCAGCAGGCGTTGGATGCGTTGATCCATGGCGAAGCCTCGGCGCCGTTCGACCTGCAGCGCGGCCCGCTGCTGCGTGGGCGCCTGGTGGTCATGGCCGATGATCACCATGTGCTGTTGCTGACCCTGCACCATATCGTTTCCGATGGCTGGTCCATGGGCGTGCTGACCCGCGAACTGATGGCGCTGTACCAGGCGTTCAGCCATGGCCAACCCGACCCGCTGCCACCGTTGCCCATCCAGTACGGCGACTTTGCCGTGTGGCAACGCCTGTGGCTCAGTGGTGAAGTGTTGCAGCGCCAAAGCTCGTATTGGCAGCAGGCCCTGGCCGGTGCGCCGGCCTTGCTCACCCTGCCCACCGACCGTCCGCGCCCGGCCCAGCAGGACTACGCCGGCAGCAGCGTCGAGGTGCGCCTGGATGAGCGCCTTACCGCTGGGCTCAAGGCCTTGAGCCAACGCCATGGCACCACGCTGTACATGACCTTGATGACGGCCTGGGCTTCGCTGCTGGCGCGCCTGTCCGGACAGCCGGAGGTGCTGATCGGATCACCCGTGGCCAACCGCAGCCGCGTTGAGGTGGAAGGGCTGATCGGCCTGTTCGTCAACACCCTCGCCGTGCGTATCGAGACGTCCGGTGGCTTGAGCACCGAGGCGCTACTGGCGCGGGTCAAGGCCCAGGCGTTGGCCGCCCAGGCCCATCAGGACCTGCCGTTCGAGCAAGTGGTGGAAATCACCCGGCCACCCCGCAGCCTGGCCCACAGCCCGTTGTTCCAGACCCTGTTCACCTGGCAGGACAGCAGCGCCCCGACTTTGGCCCTGGGCGACCTGGCCCTGGAAGGTATCGTGGAAAACAGCCACTTTGCCAAGTTCGACCTGTCCCTGGACCTGGCCGAGGTGCAGGGTAGCCTGATCGGCGCGCTGGAATTCGCGGTAGCGTTGTTTGACGAGGCCACGGTGCAGCGTTATGCCGGTTACTTCACCCGTGTGTTGCAGGCCATGGTGGATAACGACCAGGCGGTGCTGGAGCATGCGCCACTGGTGGAGACGCGCGAGCGCCAGCAACTGCTGGTTGAGTTCAATTCAACCGAGGTGGCCTACAACCTCGACCAGACCTTGCACGGGATGTTCGAGGCGCAAGTGGTGCGCACGCCGGATGCGCTGGCGGTCAAGGCAGGCACGCAGACATTGACCTACGCCGAGTTGAACGCACGGGCCAACCAACTGGCCCATCACTTGCTGGAACTGGGTGTGCAGCCAGATTCGCGAGTGGCGATCTGCGTGGAGCGCAGCCTGGAAATGGTCATTGGTTTGTACGCGATCCTCAAGGCTGGCGCCGCCTATGTGCCGCTGGACCCGGCGTACCCGCTGGAACGTATTGCCTACATGCTCGAAGACAGCGCGCCAGTGGTGGTGTTGGCCCAGGGCGCAACGCGGGCATT
Source organism: Pseudomonas sp. 18175 (assembly GCF_050432925.1). Taxonomy (NCBI): domain Bacteria; kingdom Pseudomonadati; phylum Pseudomonadota; class Gammaproteobacteria; order Pseudomonadales; family Pseudomonadaceae; genus Pseudomonas; species Pseudomonas sp. 18175. Next base: position 131,498 of record NZ_JBKFTO010000016.1, read on the forward strand.
GTTGGGCGCTGTTCCGGTGGTCGACCTGGAGCAGCCTACCTGGCAACACCAGCCGATAGAAAATCCGCAGGTCGAGGCCCACGGCGCCTATGTGATCTACACCTCCGGCTCCACCGGCCAGCCCAAAGGCGTGATCAACGACCACCCCGGCGTGGTCAACCGCCTGTTGTGGATGCAGGACGCTTATGGGCTTCAACCCCATGACCGTGTGTTGCAGAAAACCCCGTTCAGCTTCGACGTGTCGGTGTGGGAGTTTTTCTGGCCGCTGTTCACCGGCGCATGCCTGGTGATGGCTCAACCTGGCGGGCATAAAGACCCGGCCTACCTGTGCGAGATCATCGAAGCCGAACAGATCACCACGCTGCACTTTGTACCCTCGATGCTCGATGTATTCCTGGCCCATGGCGATGTGAGCCAGGCCAATGGGCTGGTGCGGGTGATGTGCAGCGGCGAAGCCTTGCCGGGCAGCCTGGTGCGGCGGTTCAAGCAGCAGCTGCCGGGCAGCGAGTTGCATAACCTGTATGGTCCCACCGAAGCGGCTGTGGACGTCACCGCGTGGCACTGCGCCGGGCCTGTGACACCGGACAACACGCCCATCGGCAAGCCCATCGCCAACACCCGCATGTACGTGCTGGACGCTCAGTTGCAGCCGGTGCCTTTGGGGGTGGTGGGTGAGTTGTTTATCGGCGGTGTGCAAGTGGCGCGTGGTTACCTGAACCGCCCGGAACTGACCGCCGAACGCTTCCTAAACGACCCGTTTGGCCACGGCCGCCTGTACCGCACCGGCGACGTGGGGCGTTATCTGCCGGACGGCACGCTCGAATACCTGGGGCGCAACGATGACCAGGTGAAAATCCGTGGCCTGCGCATCGAGCTGGGGGAAATCCAGGCCCGTCTCGGCGAATACCCGGCGGTCAATGAAGCTGCGGTGATCGCCCGCGACCAGCGCCTGATCGCCTATTACACCGGCGTGCACAGCGACATCGATGCACTGCGCAGCCACCTGTTGCAGCACCTGCCGGAATTCATGGTGCCGGCGATCTTCGTGCACCTCGACACCTTGCCCCTGAGCCCCAACGGCAAGCTCGACCGCAAGGCGCTGCCAGCGCCGGGTGTGGATTCGGTGGTGGTGCGCGAGTACGCAGCGCCCGAGGGTGACACGGAAATCGCGTTGGCCAGCCTGTGGGCCGAATTGCTCAACCTGGAGCGTGTGGGCCGTCACGACAACTTCTTTGAGTTGGGCGGGCATTCGTTGTTGGCCGTGAGCTTGATGGGGCGTATGCGTCAGCTGGGCTTATCGGCGGATGTGAAGGTGCTGTTTGGCCAGCCGACCTTGTCGGCGTTGGCAGCGGCATTGGGCAGCGGCCGTGAAGTGGCGGTGCCCGCCAATGGGATTACCGCCGGTTGTGCCCGGATCACCCCGGATATGCTGCCTTTGATTCAATTGGACCAGCCCGCCATCGAACGTATCGTCGCCTGCATCCCCGGCGGCGTGGCGAATGTGCAGGACATCTACCCGCTGGCGCCGTTGCAGGCGGGCATGCTTTATCAGCATCGCGCAGTGCAGGGCGCGGACGACTATGTATTGCGGGCGCAGTTTGCCTTCGACAGCCGCCAGCGCCTGGACGCCTTCGCTCAGGCCTTGCAGGGGGTGATCCAACGGCATGACAGCCTGCGTTCGTCGTTCCACTGGGACGGTTTGGAAGAACCAGTGCAAGTGGTGTGGCGCGAGGCGGCGCTGCGGGTGGAAAGCGGTGCGGTGCCACAACGTCTGGACCTGACCCAGGCCCCGCTGATGCGCCTGGTCTGTGACGGCGACCGTGCGACGTTGCTGTTCCACCACCTGGTGATGGACCACATCGCCCTGGAGATCCTGCAACAGGAGATGCAGGCGTTTTTATCGGGCACCCAGCAGCGCCTTGGCGCCGCCGTGCCGTATCGCAACTATGTGGCCCAGACTGTGGCCCAGACCGTGGCCCAGACGCGACTGGCGGCGCAGGATCACGAAGGGTTCTTCAGCGAAATGCTCGGCCAAATCGATGAGCCGACCGTGGTGGAGAACCTGGGGGCCAACGCCGCTGTGCAACACACCCTCGATGCGCAGTTAAGCCAACGCCTGCGTACCCAGGCGCGGTATGCCGGGGTCAGCGCTGCCAGCCTGATGCACCTGGCTTGGGCTCAGGTGCTGGGTAAGGTATCGGGCCGCCAGCACGTGGTATTCGGCACGGTGATGCTGGGCCGTTTGCAGGGTGGAGAGGGGGCCGAGCGGGCCATGGGAGTGTTTATCAATACCCTGCCATTGCGGGTCGACCTGGGCGAACATGCGGTGCGCGACGCATTGCGGGCAACCCATGCACGGCTCAACCAATTGCTCAGCCATGAACATGCGCCCCTGGCGCTGGCCCAACGGTGCAGCGGCGTACCCGTGACAACGCCGTTGTTCGATACGCTGTTCAACTACCGCCACAGTGCGCCACAAGCGGCCACCGAGGCGTGGCAAGGGATTGAACTGCTCAAGGCTGAGGAACACAGCAACTATAGGCTGTCGTTGAGCGTCGATGACCTGGGCGACGGTTTCAGTTTCAAGGCCGTGGGGCAAGGCGCCCGGCGCTTGTGCGACTACTTGGCAATCGCCGTTGAGCAAGTGGTACAGGCACTGGAAGAAGGTCGCGACACCGCTATTGGCCGCCTGGCGCTGTTGCCGGCGGGTGAACGGCAACAACTCCAGGCCTTCAACGCCACCGCCCGGGTCTTCCCCCGTGAACACACCGTGCAGCGTTTGTTCGAAGCCCAGGCCCTCGCGCGCCCGGACGCTGTGGCCGTGGTGCATGGCGAACAGGCCGTGAGCTACGGCGAGTTGAATCGCCGCGCCAACCGCCTGGCCCATCACCTGCTGGGGCTTGGGGTAAAACCTGCGGATAACGTGGCGATCCTGCTGCCGCGTTCGGTGGACCTGTTGCTCAGTCAACTGGCCGTACTCAAGTGCGCAGCGGCCTACGTGCCGCTGGACATCCATGCACCGGCCGAACGCCAGGGGTTCATGGTGCAGGACAGCGCAGCGGCCTGGGTATTGACCCACAGTGACACCGACATCGACTACCCGGCCGCGCGCCTGGACCTCGATACGCTGCGCCTTGACCCCCAGCCGAGCCACAATCCGGACCTGTCGCACTCTTGCGACAGCGTGGCCTACATCATGTACACCTCCGGCTCCACCGGTGTGCCCAAAGGTGTGTTGGTGCCCCATCGCGGCATGACGCGCCTGGTGATCAACAACGGTTATGCCGACTTCAACGCCAGCGACCGTGTAGCGTTTGCCTCCAACCCGGCGTTCGACGCCAGCACCATGGACGTCTGGGGACCATTGCTCAATGGCGGGCAGGTGCGCGTGATCGACCACGCCACCTTGCTCAACCCCACCGCGCTGGCCCAGGCCTTGAAGGACGTGACGGTGCTGTTCGTCACCACGGCGTTGTTCAACCAGTACGTGCAGTTGCTGCCCGATGCCTTGGCTGGGCTGCGCATCCTGTTATGCGGCGGCGAGCGTGCCGACCCGGCGGCATTCCGCAGCCTGTTGGCCCGGGCGCCCGGGCTGCGGTTGGTGCATTGCTACGGGCCCACGGAAACCACCACCTACGCCACCACCTATGAAGTGCGTGCGCTGGCCGCCGACGCTGAAAGCGTGCCGGTAGGGCGGCCGATTTCCAACACGCAGGTCCACGTGCTGGACGCGCTGTTGCAGCCGGTGCCCTTGGGCGTAGCGGGGGAAATCTGTATCGGCGGGGACGGTGTGGCCAAGGGGTATTTGAATCGCCCCGAACTCACCGCCCAACTGTTTGTAGCCGACCCGTTCAACCCCGGCCACTTGATGTACCGCACCGGCGACCTCGGCCGCTGGACGGCAGAGGGCCTGTTGGAATGCATCGGGCGCAATGACCACCAAGTGAAGATTCGCGGTTTTCGCATTGAGCTGGGTGAAATCGAAGCGCGCCTGGCGACCCTGGCGGGCATCCGGGAGGTGGTGGTCGTGGCCCGCGAAGACCGCCTGGTGGCCTATTTCACCTGGACGGCCGAGCCGCTGGACCTCGACAGCGTGCGCGCCTACCTGCAAGGCCAACTGCCGGCGTACATGGTGCCCTCGGCCTATGTGCCGCTGGCGCAGTTGCCGTTGACCGGTAACGGCAAGATCGACCGCAAGGCCTTGCCGGCCCCTGACCTGGACGCCTTGATCAGTCGCACGTTCGAAGCCCCGGCCGATGCCTTGGAGCTGACCCTGGCGCAGTTGTGGGCCGAGGTGTTGAAGCTTGCGCAGGTGGGGCGCCACGACAGTTTCTTTGAACTGGGTGGGCATTCGTTACTGGCGATCCGCTTGGTGACGCTGCTGGAAGAGGCGGGGTTGGTCGTGTCGCTTGCCGAGCTGTTCCAGCATGCCAGCGTGGCCTCGGTGGCGGCGATGTTGCGCCAGCGCACCGAGGCGCCGGTGCGCGACAACGCGGTGGTCACTGTGCGTGGCAGTGGTTCACAAACGCCGTTGTTTTTGGTGCACGAATTCAGCGGCATGGACGTGTATTTCCCGGCGCTGGGCCAGCACCTGCCCGGTGACTACCCCATCTACGGCCTGCCGGGCGGCCCGCATCTGAACACCATGGAAGGCCTGGCGGCGCGGCTGGTCGGCCTGATTCGCGAGATTCAGCCACACGGGCCGTACCGCCTCGCCGGCTGGTCGTTTGGTGGCGTGCTGGCCTATGAAGTGGCGATGCAACTGCTGGGGCTGGATGAGGCGGTGGCATTTCTCGGCCTGATCGACAGCTACGTCCCGCGCCTGACCGACCAGGGCAAGGCACGCTGGAGCGGGCCGGATGCCCTCAAGCGCCACTTGTTGTTGCAATGCAGCGCCTATTGGAAAGCACAGGGAGGTGTGGATGAGCTGGTGCGTCTTGAACAGTTGGAGGCAGGCCTTGGACAGCTGGACTTTGCAGGCCTGCTGCAGCGTTGTCGCGACGGCGGTCTGCTGCACGCGCAAATGGCGGCGGCCTCGGAGGCGGAGCTGGTGAACTACCTTGAGCGCGAAGTGGGGCACGGCCATGCGCTGGCCCATTACAGCCTGTTCCCGTTACCGATTGCCGTGCATTTGTTCAGCGCCCAGGAACGCCCGACCGAGTTGTCGCGGCGCAGCGTTTCCCTGGGCTGGGAGGATGCGTTAGCGCCCGGGCAACTGCGCCAGCGGGAGGTGCCGGGGGATCACCAAAGCATGATGCAGGCACCCCATATCCAGGCCTTGGGCCAGGCCATCAGCGAGGCGTTGGCCACCGGTTTGCCGGTGGCCGAGACCGCCCATCAACCGTTGTTGCGTATCCAGAGCGGCCGCACAGGCCATGCGCCGGTGTTTTGTGTGCCGGGGGCGGGGGATAGTGTCACCGGCTTTGTGGCCTTGAGCGAAGCCCTTGGGCGTGATTGGCCGCTGTTTGGCCTGCAACCACGCGGCCTGGATGGCCAAGCGGTGCCCCATAGCCAGGTGGAAGCAGCGGCGCGTTGCTACTTGGCCGCACTGGAGCGCGAAGCTCCCCAGAGGCCGGTGCATCTGGTGGGGCATTCGTTTGGCGGTTGGGTAGCGCTGGAGCTGGCGTTGCAGTTGCAGGCAGTTGGGCGGGAAGTGGCGTCGTTGACGGTGATCGACAGTGAAGCGCCGGGTGGCGAGGGTAAGCCTTATACGACCTCGGCGGCGTTGCTGCGGCTGATCGAAGCCATGCAGTTGGCGGCGGGCAAATCGCTGGGGATCGACCGGGCAGACTTTGCAGTGCGGGATGAAATCGCCCAACGTCGGGCGCTGCATGACGGCATGGTCAACGTGGGGCTATTGCCAGCGCGTGCCAGTGTGCAGGCGATGGACGGTCCCGCGCGGACCTATGGAGCGGCGCTGCGTACGCTATACCGGCCGGCCCAACGCTTTAACGGTGTGGTGCGTCTGGTCTTGGCCGAAGACCCGGCATTGGATGCGGCGGGCAATCAGCGTGAACAGGGGGCGATGATCGAAGGTTGGCGGCGCCAGGGCACTGGGTTGCAGGTTTGGTATGGCCCGGGAAACCACTTCACCTTGCTCAAGGCGCCGAATGTGCACGGGCTTGCGCGGTGGTGGCTTGAAGGGGCGGTGATTGAGGACGTGGTGTCTTGACGGATGTACACAGTCACCCATGTGGGAGCGGGCTTGCTCGCGAACGCGGTGGATCAGTCAGCCAATCGGTATCTGAACCACCGCGTTCGCGAGCAAGCCCGCTCCCACATTTTGAACCGTGCACGTTATAAAACCTCATCACCTTGAATGGTCATTTATGCAAAAGTCCACGTTACGCAAAACAGGCCTGTTCGCCGTATTGGCCATTGCCATCGGCCTGGCGATCTACACCGTGCAAGCCCCCGCCGACGCGCCGCAATACCTCACCGCCACGGCTGAGCGCAGTGATATCGAAAACGCCGTATTGGCCACTGGGCTGCTGGAAGGCNTGCAAAAGTCCACGTTACGCAAAACAGGCCTGTTCGCCGTATTGGCCATTGCCATCGGCCTGGCGATCTACACCGTGCAAGCCCCCGCCGACGCGCCGCAATACCTCACCGCCACGGCTGAGCGCAGTGATATCGAAAACGCCGTATTGGCCACTGGGCTGCTGGAAGGCGTCAAGCAGGTGGACGTCGGTGCCCAGGTGTCCGGGCAGTTGAAGTCGCTCAAGGTCAAGGTCGGCGATAAGGTGAAAAAGGGCCAATGGCTCGCCGAGATTGATCCGTTGATCCTGCAAAACACCCTGCGCAAAGCCCAGGTCGATGAAGAGAACCTGCAAGCCCAGCGCCGTGCCACGGCGGCGCAGTTGCGTCAGGCCAAGTCGGTGTACGAGCGCTATAAGGGCTTGCAGGATGACGAGTCGGTGTCGCGCCAGGACTTCGAAGACGCCGAGTCGACGTTCCAGGTGCAACAGGCCAACCTGTTGTCCCTGGATGCGCAAATCAAAAGCGCGCACATCGAGATCGATACGGCCAAGGTCAACCTGGCCTATACGCGCATCAACGCGCCCATCGACGGCGATGTGGTGGGCATCGTCACCCAGGAAGGCCAGACCGTGATCGCCAGCCAACTGGCGCCGGTGCTGCTCAAGCTGGCCGACCTGGACACCATGACCGTCAAGGCCCAGGTGTCCGAGGCCGATGTGATTCATATCAGCCCCGGCCAGCAGGTGTACTTCACCATCCTCGGTGAAGCCGACAAGCGTTACTACGCCAAACTGCGCGGCACGGAACCGGCGCCGCAAAACTTTCTGGAAACCCAGACCGCCGGCACCCCCAAGCAGAACACGGCGGTGTTCTACAACGCGCTGTTTGATGTGCCCAACCCCGACCACCGCCTGCGCATCGCCATGACTGCCCAAGTGCGCATCGTGCTCGACACGGCCCAGGCCGCACTGGTGGTGCCGGTGGCCGCGCTGGGCCAGCGCAACAACGATGGCAGCTACGTACTGCGTGTGCTGGATGCTAAGGGCAAGGCGGTGGCCCGTGAGGTAAAGACCGGCATCAACAACAACGTCAAGGTGCAGATCCTCGACGGCCTGGCCGAGGGCGATAAAGTGGTGATCGGCGATGCCTCACCTGCCGTGGCGGGGAACTGACGGATGAGCCAACCACTGTTGGAACTCAAGGGCATCACCCGCCGTTTTATGGCCGGCGAGCGTGAATTCATTGCGCTCAAGGGCATCGACCTGACCATCCAGGCCGGAGAGATGGTGGCGATTATCGGCGCGTCGGGCTCGGGCAAGTCCACGCTGATGAATATTCTCGGCGGCCTGGATTACGCCAGCGCCGGCAGCTACAAGATCAACGGCATCGAGACCCGCTCCCTGGGCGATGAGCAGTTGGCGGAGCTGCGGCGCGACTACTTCGGGTTCATCTTCCAGCGCTACCACCTGCTGGCGCACCTCAGTGCGTTACATAACGTGGAAATGCCCGCGATTTACGCCGGCACACCGGAAACCACGCGCCATAGCCGCGCACGGGACTTGCTCGCACGCCTGGGGCTGGCGGGCCACAGCACCCATCGTCCCAGCCAGCTCTCCGGCGGCCAGCAGCAGCGGGTCAGTATTGCCCGTGCCTTGATGAACGGCGGTGAAGTGATCCTGGCCGACGAACCCACCGGCGCCCTCGACACCCACAGCGGCAAGGAGGTGATGCGCATCCTCGCCGAGCTGCACGCTGCCGGGCACACGGTGATCATCGTCACCCACGACCCCAAGGTGGCGGCCAATGCCCAGCGCATTGTCGAAGTCAGCGATGGCGAAATCATCAGTGACCAGGCCAATGCCATCCCGCAGTTGCCCAGCGAGGCGCCGATCGAGCCAAAACGCAGCGGCGCCCGACGGTTGGTGGCGAGCCTGGGGTTGTTCAAGGAGGCATTCAACATGGCCTGGGTGGCGCTGGTGTCCCACCGCATGCGCACCTTGCTGACCATGTTGGGTATCGTGATCGGCATCACCTCGGTGGTGTCGATCTCGGCCATCGGCGAAGGCGCCAAGCGCTACGTGCTCAAGGACATCCAGGCGATTGGCAGCAACACCATCGATATCTTTTCCGGCACCAGTTTTGGCGACAGCCGCGCTTCGGCCATCGAGACCCTGATGCCGGCGGATGTGGACGCGTTGAACCAGCTCTACTACGTGGACAGTGCCACGCCGGTGGTGGGCCGCAACCTGTTGCTGCGCTTTGGCAATATCGACCTGGACGCCCAGGTCAATGGGGTGAGCGACCGCTACTTCAAGGTCAAGGGCTTGAAACTCGAAGCCGGTATCGCCTTCAGCGAAAGCGATGCGCGGCGCCAGGCCCAGGTGGTGGTGATCGACCACAACACCCGCAACCGTTTATTTGGCCCCAATGTGGACCCGCTCGGCCAGGTGATCCTGGTGGGCAACCTGCCGTGCACGGTGATCGGCGTGACGGCCGACAACAAAAATATGTTCGCCGCCAGCAAGGCGCTGAATGTGTGGGTGCCGTATGAAACCGCAGCCGGGCGTTTATTGGGCCAGCGTCACCTGGACAGCATCACCGTACGCATCAAGGACGGCCAGCCAAGCAAGGTGGTGGAAGACAACGTCAACAAGCTGATGCTGCAACGCCACGGCACCAAGGACTTCTTCACCAACAACCTCGACAGCATCATGCAGACGGTGCAAAAAACCAGCCGTTCCCTGGCATTGCTGTTGTCGTTGATTGCGGTGATTTCCTTGCTGGTGGGGGGCATCGGCGTGATGAATATCATGCTGGTGTCGGTCACCGAGCGTACCCGCGAGATTGGCATCCGCATGGCGGTGGGGGCGCGCCAATCGGATATTCGCCAGCAGTTTCTGGTGGAAGCGGTGATGGTGTGCCTGATCGGCGGGATCATCGGGATCTCGCTGTCCTATGCGCTGGGTTTTCTGTTTTCGTTGTTTGTGAAGGAGTGGGAGATGGTGTTTTCGTTGGGATCGGTGATCACGGCATTTGCGTGCTCGACCTTGATCGGGATTGTGTTCGGGTTTGTGCCGGCGAGGAATGCGGCGCGGTTGGACCCTATCGAGGCACTGGCCAGGGACTGATCACACATCTGCATAACAATGAGGACCCATGTGGGAGGGGGCTTGAACTGGTCCAGTAATTTCGGACCTTCTTTTCGGTTCTCACGCTGCTAGCTTTTCCGCCGCTATCGGTGAGTGATAACCGTTGTAGCTGTG
>NZ_JBKFTO010000017.1:0-135651 GCF_050432925.1 Pseudomonas sp. 18175
CCCGCTGGAGTGCGCAGCGCTCCCAAGCTTTTGGGGCCGCTTCGCGGCCCAGCGGGAGCAAGCTCCCTCGCCACAGCAAGCCACACATTAATCCGGTTTCACTGACCTATGCCCAACCAAACCATCAAAACCCCATGCGTCGGCCTGTGTTCCACCGTTTACGGCGACCTGGTCTGCCGGGGCTGCAAGCGCTATCACCACGAAGTCATCCAGTGGAATGGCTACAACGCCGAGGAAAAGCAGGCGGTATGGCTACGCCTGGAGCAACTGCTGGTACAAGTGATGGCCAGCAAGCTCGAGGTGTTTGATGCGCACCTGCTGCGCCAGCAACTGGAAAATCGCAAGATCCGCTTCATGCCGCACCAGTCGCCGTATTGCTGGGCGTATCAACTGATCGCCAGGGGCGCGCGGGTGATTTCCAAGCTGGATGCCTACGGGCTGGCGTTATTGCCGGAGTTTCGTGAGCGCCATCTTGCCGACTTGCGGGATGCGATTGACCGGGAGTTCTTCCTGCTGTCCGAGGCGCATTACGAGCGCTATATCGCACCGGGATTCCTGAAGGACGCATTTGGCCCTGCACTGATTGCCACTGTCTAAAAAGCACAAAAGATCCAATGTGGGAGCGGGGGGGGGGGGGGGGGGGGGGGGGGGGGGGGGGGGGGGGGGGGGGGGGGGGGGGGGGGGGGGGGGGGGGGGGGGGGGGGGGGGGGGGGGGGGGGGGGNGATTGCCACTGTCTAAAAAGCACAAAAGATCCAATGTGGGAGCGGGCTTGCTCGCGAAGGCGGTGTGCCAGTCGGCTCATCCTAGTCTGACACACTGCTTTCGCGAGCAAGCCCGCTCCCACACAAGCCCCCTCCCACATAGGGAGCGCAATTGTGTTTAAAATGCCGCCCGCTCAATGACCGACGTTTAACGATGAACCCAGACGCACTCGCCACCCTGCACGCCCACCTGCTCACCGCCCTGGCCACCCCACCCAGCGAAACCCGCCGCCTGTTCCACGGCCGTGGGCGCTGCTGGCCGGGCCTGGAGCAACTGACGGTGGACTGGCTGCAAGGCGTGCTGCTGGTGGCGTTGTTCAAGGAGCCCGAGCCGGCACAGCTGGACGCCTTGAAACAGCTGCTGCACACCCAATTCAGCGCCTACACCGTCGCCCTGCAACACCGCTACCTGCCGCAAAGCACCACCGAATGGCTGGTGGGCAACCCGGTCGATGAGCTGACCATCACCGAAGGCGGCCTGCGCTACTTGATCGACCTGGGTAAAAAGCAGAACAGCGGCCTGTTCCTCGACATGCGCTACGGCCGCAACTGGGTACGCGAACAAGCTCAGGGCCAACGCGTGCTGAACCTGTTTGCCTACACCTGCGGTTTTTCCGTAGCGGCCATTGAAGGCGGCGCCGACCATGTGGTGAACCTGGACATGGCCCGTGGCGCTCTCAGCCGAGGCCGCGACAACCATCGCCTCAATGGTCATGACCTGGGCAATGTCACCTTTTTGGGCCACGACCTGTTCAAGTCCTGGGCCAAAGTCACCAACAGCGGCCCCTATGACCTGGTGATCATCGACCCGCCGTCGTTCCAGAAAGGCAGTTTCCTGCTGACCAAGGACTACCAGCGCGTACTGCGCCGCCTGCCGGATTTGCTCACGGCACAGGGTACGGTACTGGCGTGCATGAACGACCCGGCCTTTGGCGAAAGTTTCCTGATCGACGGCGTAACCCAGGAGGCTCCCGGCCTGCGCTTTGTCGAACGCCTGGAAAACCCACCGGAATTTCCTGATATCGATGCCCAAAGTGGCTTGAAGGCCCTGGTGTTCCGCCAGGGCTGATGCCGAAACGTCCCACGCTTGCTACGCTAAGTGATACGCCGGGGTGGTGAACCTTCTTACCCCCTTCCCGGTCGATACCTGCATTCCCTGGCCAGACTCGACGGCGTTACGCTGTCGGCTGCCCCGTTTCACCTTTTGGAGAACCGCCCGTGATATCGACCCTGCATGTAGCCAGACTCAAAGCCTGGGGCGCCCACGGCTTCACCGCCACCGGCGTGGTGCTGGCCTTCCTGGCCACCCTGGCGCTGCTGGAAAACTCACCAAAAGCCTGCCTGCTGTGGCTGGGCCTGGCACTGGTGGTGGATGGTGTCGACGGCTCCCTGGCGCGACGGGTCAATGTCAGCACGGTACTGCCCAGCTTTGACGGCTCGGTGTTGGACCTGGTGATCGACTACCTGACCTACGTGTTCATCCCGGCGCTGTTTATCTACCGCTATATCGACCTGCCGGACTTTACCCACCTGTTTACGGTGTCGGTGATCCTGGTGTCGTCGCTGTTCTGCTTCTGCAACGTGAACATGAAGAGCAAGGACAACTACTTTGTCGGCTTCCCTGCGGCGTGGAACGTGGTGGCGTTGTGCGTCTACATCATCCAGCCAGAGGCCTGGATCACGTTGTTGACCGTGATCGGCTTGGCGCTGCTGACGGTGACGCCGATGAAGTTTTTGCACCCGTTCCGGGTCAAGCGTTTTATGCCGATCAATATTGCGGTGACCACGATCTGGTTGCTGTGCAGCTTTTTGATGGTGGTGGATTACCCGAATACCAACCCGTGGACATTTGGGTTGTGGTCGGTGATGTCGGCGTATTTCCTGGGGATTTGTATCTGGCGTACGGCGTTAGAGTGGCTGGACAAGCGTCACGGCTGATCGCGGTTAAAAATGTGGGAGCGGGCTTGCTCGCGAAAGCGGTGGTTCAGTTACAGATGTTGTGACTGACACACTGCTTTCGCGAGCAAGCCCGCTCCCACATTTGGATCTCCATACTTCTGGCAGTAAGATGGCGCCTTTCGCTTAGCGCCCTGCCAACCATAAGCCCTGCCCATGCCCTTCGAACTCAGCGTTGACCTCACCACCCTCGCCATCCTGGCATTTGTCGCCTTTATCGCCGGTTTCATCGACGCCATCGCTGGCGGCGGCGGCCTGCTTACCACCCCGGCCCTGCTCACCGCCGGCATGCCACCACACTTGGTATTGGGCACCAACAAGCTCAGTTCCACCTTCGGCTCGGCCACCGCCAGCTTCACCTTCTACCGCCGCAAGCTGTTCCACCCGCGCCAGTGGGTGCATGCCATCGTCGGCACTTTTATCGGCGCGCTGACCGGCGCCGTGGTGGCCCACTACCTGCCCGCCGAAACCCTGAACAAAATGCTCCCGGTGATCGTGTTCGGCTGCGGCCTGTACCTGTTGTTCGGCGGCACGCCCAAGGCGCCATTGGATGCGGATGCACCGATCAAGAAGAAATGGCAGTCCACCCAGGGCTTTGGCCTGGGCTTCTACGACGGCGTGGCCGGCCCCGGCACCGGCGCGTTCTGGACCGTCAGCACGATGTTGATGTACCCCGTGGATCTGGTGAAGGCCAGTGGCGTGGCGCGCAGCATGAACTTTGTCAGCAACGCGGCAGCACTGTCGGTGTTTATCTTCAACGGCACGGTGGACTGGATCGTCGGCCTGACCATGGGCATTTGCGTGATGTTCGGCGCGTTCTTTGGCGCACGCAGCGCGATCAGCGGCGGCGCCAAATTCATTCGCCCGGTGTTTATCACCGTGGTGCTGGGCCTGACCGTGCGCCTAGCCTGGCAGCACTGGTTCAGCGTGGCCTAAACGCCGCGCCAGATACAGGTCGATGAGGTAACGCGCAATCGAGCGCGACGCCGGCAACGGCGGCAGGTTGTGCACGTTGAACCACTGCGCGTCCTCGATCTCGTCGGCCTGGGGCACGATATCGCCACCGGCGTACTCGGCATGGAAGCCCAGCATCATCGAATGGGGGAACGGCCAGCACTGGCTGCCCATGTACTGGATGTTCTTGACCTCCACCTGCACTTCCTCGCGAACTTCGCGGATCAGGCAGTCTTCGGCCGACTCACCCGGCTCGGCAAACCCCGCCAGCGTGCTATAGACCCCCGTCACAAACCGCGGCGAACGCGCCAACAGAATCTCGTCGCCACGGGTGACCAGCACGATCATGCTCGGCGAAATCCGTGGGTAGCTGCGCAGGTCGCAGGCCTGGCAATACATCGCCCGCTCCCGTGGCACCTGAACCATGGCCTGGCCGCAACTGCCACAAAACCGGTGTTCCCGCGCCCAGGTGCCGATCTGCGCGGCGTAGCCCAGCACTTTGTACAGGGTGTGGTCGCCTTGCAGCATAAAGGCCCGCAGGCCCTGCCAGCTGCAACCCGGCACTTCGGCAGGCGTGTTCAGCTCAAGCAGGTACACCGGCTCACCATCAAGGTGGCCGATGCCGTGCTCGGCAAATACCGACAGGTCCTGGCGCTTGAGCCATTCCCGGGGGAACAGCGGGCCATTGGTGTCATGTAAAAAGCCGTCGCGACTGCGGGCGACGGCCCAGCCGCCGGGGGTGTCGTTGTCCAACAGCGTTGTGGTAATCCAGCCTGGGGTCATGTCAGTCAATCCACGAATTCGGGTTTCTGCTTACTCATATGGGCCGCGATGGCCACGCGCAGGTCGTTGGATTGCAACATAGCCGCGTTCCAGGTGGCAACGTATTCCAGACCATCTTTGACTGTATGGTCACGCATGTAGCTGATCATGGCCTTGGTGCCGGTGACTGCAATCGGCGACTTGGCGGCGATCTCATGGGCGATTTCCAGCACGCCGGCCAACAGGCTCTCTTGATCGGCATACACCCGGTTGACCAGGCCGATACTGCGCGCCTCTTCGGCACCGAACTGGCGGCCGGTGTAGGCCAGTTCACGCAGCATGCCGTCGCCAATAATGCGTGGCAGACGTTGCAGGGTGCCGACGTCGGCAGCCATGCCGATGTCGATCTCCTTGATGGAAAACTGCGCCCCTTCGGCGGCGTAGCGCATGTCGCAGGCGCTGATCAGGTCGATGGCGCCACCGATGCAATACCCTTGGATCGCCGCCAGCACCGGCTTGCGGCAGTTGTCGACGGCATTGAACGAGGCTTGCAGCTCAAGGATCTTGCGCCGTAGCAGGCGCGCGTTGCGGCCCACATCCTTGCCAAAATCATTGGCCACCGAGGCCAGCATCATCAGGTCGATACCGGAGGAGAAATGCTTGCCGGCGCCGCTGAGCACCACGGCGCGCACGGCGTCGGTGTCCTCGACCCATTGGAAAATGTCAATGATCTCGGTCCAGAACGCGGCGTTCATCGCGTTGATCTTTTCCGGGCGATTGATCTGCACATGGGCAACGTTGCCGATGAGTTCGACGACGAAAGCTTGGTATTCGGACATGGCAGTGATCCCTGACTGGCGAGTGATAAGGCCCGAACTATAACAAGGGTGCGCCACGGCGCATCGGCCAAAAACGGGACTGGCAAAGGTAATGGAATGTTGTGGGCGCAAGGTTGATGCAGCGCCATTACATTTGCGCCGGGAAGCGCGATGTATCGGCTATACAATCAGGGCCATTGCCTGGAGTTGCCTATGCCGACCACGTTTCGCTCATCCTTGATCCTGGCCCTGGTGGTCGTGCTGACCGGCATTGGCGCGGGCCTTGGTGGAATGCTGCTGGCGTTGCTGCTGCATGGCATCCAGCATTTGGCCTACGGCTACAGCCTCGATAGCCTGGTCAGCCATGAAACCTTTTTATGGGGGGTGACGGCGGCGTCGCCCCAGCGCCGCCTGAGCGTCTTGGTGATCTGCGGTCTGGTCGCGGGCATGGGCTGGTGGGCGATTTATCGCTACGGCCGGCCATTGGTGAGCGTCAAGCAAGCGGTGTCGGACAAAATGCCGATCATGCCGCCCAAGACCACCCTCGCCCACGCCCTGTTGCAGATCATCACCGTGGCCCTGGGCTCGCCCCTCGGGCGTGAAGTCGCGCCACGGGAAGTCGGGGCGCTGGCCGCCACCTGGTTATCCCAGCGGGCGCGACTCGAACCGCCGATGCATCGCCTGATCGTTGCCTGTGGCGCTGGCGCGGGCTTGGCCGCGGTATACAACGTGCCACTGGGGGGCGCGGTGTTTGTGCTGGAGGTGCTGGTGGGCGCGTTCAGTTGGCCGGCGGCGGTGATTGCGCTGGCAACCTCGGCGATTGGCGCATCGGTAGCGTGGATCGGGCTGGGGGCGGAGTCGCAATACGTGATCCCCCACTTTGTGCTGAGCCCAGCGCTGATCGCCTGGGACGTGGTGTGCGGCCCGGTGTTCGGCTTGGCGGCGTATGGTTTCACGCGCCTCACCGGCAAGGCACGTGGGAATGCTGCAAGAGGCTGGCGCCTGCCGGTGCTGGCGCTGATCAACTTCACACTCATCGGCACCCTGGCCATGTGGCTGCCGCAGATTCTTGGCAATGGCAAAGGCCCGGCGCAACTGGGTTTCGACAATGAGCTCACCCTTGGCCTGGCCGCCCTGTTGTTGCTGGTCAAGGTACTGATCACCACCAGCAGCTTGCGCGCCGGGGCCGAAGGTGGGCTGTTGACACCTGGCCTGGCCAATGGCGCGCTGCTGGCGATTATCCTCGGTGGCGCCTGGAGCCTGGTGTGGCCGGGCGTGCCGTTGGGCGCGTTTGCGATCATCGGCGCGGCGGCGTTTCTGGCGGCCAGCATGAGCATGCCGCTGACCGCGATTGTGCTGGTGGCGGAATTCACCCGTATCGAGCATGACTTCCTGGTGCCGATCATCCTCGCCGTGGTGGGCTCGATGTGCGTGAGCAAGCTGTGTGTACGCTGGGAAAACGCTGGATAAAACCTGTCGCACCCGCCATCCTTTGCGCTTTAAGCCGCCCCACCTGCGGCGCTCGACGTTTAAAGGATATGCCCATGCACGCCCAACCCCTCACCCCGGCCGAATTCGAATTTATCGAAGACACCCTGCAAAAGTACGGCGACGACCATTCGGTGCTGAACCTGGCCGAACTCGACGGCTACTTCACGGCGCTGGTGTCCAGCCCGGTGCAGGTGGATGTGGCCGAGTGGTTCCCGGCCATCTGGGGTGGGCAGAACCCGGAGTGGGAGAACATGGACGAGGCGCAGAGCTTCCTGGAACTGTGCGTACGCCACATCAACACCCTGGCTGAGCAACTGGCCACTGATGCCGCAGCTTTCAAGGCGCGCTTCGACGACACCGAACACCAGGGAAACACCGTGACCCTCGCCGAAGAATGGTGCTTTGGCTATATCCGTGGCGCGGCCATCGGCAACTGGCCTGAGTTGCCAGCAGCACAGGCCGGTGAACTGGAGAAAATCTCCTGGTGCGCCGAGCAGGACAACTTCGAGCTGCCCGCCGACCTGGATGTGCAGGCGCACCAGCAGCGCGTCAGCCAGATCGAACCTGCCGCCCGCACGCTGCATGATTACTGGCTGAGCCAGCGCTAAGCCTCGACAAGCACCGCTGCTTTGGCCGATTATTCGGGTCCGCCCGTCGGCCACTCCGTACCACCTTGCCTTGAATCAGGAGCCTTGTACCTTGAGTTCGCAGAAAACCGTGACCGTTACACCGCCCAACGCCCCCCTCAATGGCAAGGTCGCGCCCCCCGGCTCCAAATCCATTACCAACCGCGCCCTGTTGCTGGCGGCCTTGGCCAAGGGCACCAGCCGCTTGAGTGGCGCGCTCAAGAGCGATGACACCCGCCATATGTCGGTGGCCCTGCGCCAGATGGGCGTGACCATCGACGAGCCGGACGACACCACCTTTGTCGTCACCGGCCATGGCAAGCTGCAATTGCCTGCGCAACCACTGTTCCTCGGCAATGCCGGCACCGCGATGCGTTTCCTCACCGCCGCCGTGGCCACCGTTGAAGGCACCGTGGTGCTGACCGGCGACGATTACATGCAAAAACGCCCAATTGGCCCGCTGCTGACCACCCTGTCCCAGAACGGTATTCAGGTTGACAGCCCCACCGGTTGCCCACCGGTCACCGTGCACGGCGTGGGCAAGGTTCAGGCCAAACGGTTCGAGATCGACGGCGGCTTGTCCAGCCAATACGTCTCGGCCCTGCTGATGCTGGCGGCCTGCGGCCAAGCACCGATTGAAGTGGCGTTGACCGGCAAGGACATCGGCGCCCGTGGCTACGTGGACCTGACCCTGGACTGCATGCGCGCCTTTGGTGCCCAGGTCGAAGCCGTCAACGACACCACGTGGCGCGTGGCCCCAACCGGCTATAGCGCCCATGACTACCTGATCGAACCGGATGCTTCTGCCGCCACTTACCTGTGGGCGGCCGAAGTACTCACCGGTGGCCGCATCGACATCGGCGTCGCCGCCCAAGACTTCACCCAGCCAGACGCCAAGGCCCAGGACGTGATCGCCCAGTTCCCCAACATGCAAGCCACGGTTGTCGGCTCGCAGATGCAGGACGCCATTCCAACCCTGGCGGTACTGGCAGCCTTCAACAACACCCCGGTGCGCTTCACCGAACTGGCCAACCTGCGGGTCAAGGAATGCGACCGCGTGCAGGCGCTGCATGACGGCCTCAACGAAATCCGCCCAGGCCTGGCCACCATCGAAGGCGATGACCTGCTGGTGGCCAGCGATCCTGCCCTGGCTGGCACCTCGTGCGATGCCCTTATCGACACCCACGCCGACCACCGCATCGCCATGTGCTTTGCCCTGGCCGGCTTGAAGGTGTCGGGGATCCGCATTCAAGACCCGGACTGCGTGGCCAAGACCTATCCTGAGTATTGGAAGGCCCTGGGCAGTCTTGGGGTTCAACTCACCTATTAACCCCTGTAGGAGCGAGCTTGCTCGCGAAGAACGTCAACGATTACGCGTGCATCCTGACGAAACGCAGCGCCCTTGTGATCTTCGCGAGCAAGCTCGCTCCTACAGTAAAGCCAAGCAGGGAGGGTAAATGACCATTCGCCAACCCTGCCCACCCGGCGCCTGTGTCTGTGATCGCGAGCAACTGCTGGAAACACCAGGCGCCGACCAGCGCATCCTGCAGCTCACGCGCCAGGAAGAAAAAAAGCTGCTCGAACGCCTCGAGAACCTCAAGAGCCTGCAAGACCTGGAGCGCATGCAACAGCTGATGTACCAGCAATTGGGCATCCGCGTGCATGTCGCGCCAGGGCACACCGAGGTCAAGAGCATGCGCGGCATTCATATCGAGATCGATGAGCTACCCGGTATGTGCCGCAAGACCCGGCAATCCATCCCCGCCGCGATTCGCCGCGGCATGGAAAAACGCCCCGAGATCGCCTACCGCTTGCTGGATGCTCACGACCTGTTTCGAGAGGGTTGAGTTTCAGCCTCAAACAACCCCCCACCGCTTTCGCGGGCAAGCCCGCTCACCATAGGCAAGCCGGCTCACCTCATACGAGAAGCCGGCGTATGTCAGCTGCGACTCTGTAGAAACAACTGAACCTTGCGCGCCAGTTGATCCAAATGCCGATCCCGCTGCTTCTCCGCATCCACCATGGCCCGCTTGCCATGTTTTTGCAGCAGGTACGTATGAATCTGTCGCACCTCCAGCGACGCATAGATCGGCGCCACATCCAGCACGCCCATCAACCCGTCCGTGCCGTAATCCCGGGTGTTCATCAGCACCTGGGTACCCCGTGCGCCGCGCACCTGAAAGCCCATGGACTCAAAGGCCGCAACCTTCTCCACCGCGCACGCCAACTCCGCATGGGGATAACGGCCCAGTATGTCCTGCATCATTGCCCGCGCCACACCCTGGCGCCGGTAACCGGCTTGCACCGCCATGAACACCACACCACACGCCTCTGGATCATCCTGCACGGGCAGGCACAGCACAAAACCAATGACCTTCTCGGGATCCTGCGCCTCCGTCGCCACGATCAGCTCGACGGCAATCCCCTTTTCGCCCTTCAACGCGTCAAGGTACAGGTGCACCTCGAAGCCAATGGCGTACTGGTAGATGTTGTACAGCAGGTTGCTCGGCGGCAACGCGATGCTGCTGATGTCGGTGAGGTTGTCCACCACCATCTGCAGGATCTGGGCATTGATGGGCTCGGGGCATGGCGTGGTGTAACGGGTAAGGCTGAACATGCAAATTCCTGGGGTTTCGCGTCAAGGCAGCGGCGATTGTACCTGTTGCAGCGCGCAGACCTCACGCAAACATCCGCGCAGCCAACGATGGGCCAGGTCGGCATCGAGCCTTGGATGCCAGAGCATCGCCACGGTAAAGGTGGGCAAGGCCAGCGGCAGCGCGAAGCAGTAGAGGCCGTCCCGTTGATGGGCGGTGTAGCGTTCCGGCACGCTGGCGATCAAGTCGGTATGGCGGGCCAAGGCGATGGCACTGGAGAACCCGGTGACGAGGGTACTGATCTGCCGGGTGAGGCCTTGGGCCTCTAGGGCATCGTCAATCTGGCCACGATCGCGGCCACGCCGTGAGACGTAGACGTGCTGGCCTTGCGCATACCGCTGCACGCTGACGTCGCCCTTGCTGAGGGGGTGGCCACTGCGCACCACACCGACCAGGCGATCACGGAACAGCGCTTGGGTCAGCAACTCGGGGCTGGCGTCGGCGTCGACAACGCCGGTATCCAGGTCGACCCTGGCGTCGCGCAACAGCGCGCTGTCTTTATCGGTTTTATTCACAAAACGCAGGCGCACACCGGGCGCGTCCTGGGCAATACGCGCCAGTAAAGCAGGGCCGATGTGTTCAACGAACTCCTCGCTGGCGCGCAGGGTGAAGGTGCGTTCAACCCGAGCCATGTCCAGTGCCCGAGCAGGCCGCAACACGGCGTGGGCTTCTTGCACCAGGCGGCTGACCGGTTCGCGCAGTTCCATCGCCCGTGGTGTGGGCACCAGCCCGCGACCAGCGCGCACCAGCAGCGGATCGCCCGTGGTTTCACGCAGGCGTGCCAGCGCCCGGCTCATGGCCGACGGGCTCAGGCCCAGGCGCTGGGCGGCACGGGCGACGCTGCCTTCGGTGAGCAACACGTCCAGGGTCATCAGCAAATTGAGGTCGGGCATCACCGCTCCTAATCAGGCGTTTGGTGCAGGTATTAACTGCATAGTGTGCGTCTTCCGCCATGTTAGGTGACGCCGTAGATTTGTGACAGTCGCCCTCACCCAAGGAATCGCCCATGCCCTCCTCTTCACGCGGTGCCCTCGTGAGCCTGTGCCTGTCCATGTTGCTGGCCTCCCTCGGTACCAGCATCGCCAACGTCGGCCTGCCCAGCCTGGCACAGGCGTTTGCTGCCTCCTTCAATGCCGTGCAATGGGTGGTGCTGGCGTATCTGCTGGCGATCACCGCAGTGATTGTGACTGCCGGTCGCTTGGGAGACCGCTGGGGGCGCCGTCGATTGTTGCTCGCAGGCCTACTACTGTTCGCCGTGGCCTGCGGGCTATGCGGCGTCGCGCCCACACTTCATTGGCTGGTCGGCGCACGCAGCCTGCAAGGCCTGGGGGCGGCGGTGATGATGGCCATGGCGCTAGGCATGGTCGGCGACACGGTCAGCAAGGCGCACACCGGCCGCGTAATGGGCTTGCTCGGCACAATGTCAGCGGTTGGCACCGCCATGGGCCCCAGCGTGGGCGGCGTTTTGCTGGCCGTATGGGGCTGGCGCGCCTTATTCCTAGTCGGTGTGCCGCTGGGGTTGCTGGCGGCTGTGTTCGCCTATCGCTACTTGCCCACAGACCGTCCGCGCACGGCGGTGGCTACTGGCCTGGGCCTGCGCGCCGCCTTGAAAGACGGACCGTTGCGCTCCGGTTTGGCGATGAGTGCCCTGATTGCCGCCGTGATCATGGCCACTTTTGTGGTCGGGCCGTTCTACCTGTCCCGTGGCCTGGGGCTCGATGCGGCCTGGATGGGCCTGGCCATGGCGGTCGGGCCCTGCGTGGCGGCCGTTACCGGCATACCCGCAGGCCGCCTCACCGACCGCCTCGGCAACCAGCGCGTGATCATGGCCGGGCTGGGATTACTGTTGTGTGGCGCACTGTTGCTGTCGTTTACCTCGGGCCTGTTGGCGTACCTGGGCGCTCTGGTGGTCTTGACCTGCGGCTACAGCCTGTTCCAGGCCGCCAACAACACGGCGGTGATGAGCGACGTGGAGCCCGCACACCGTGGCAGCGTCTCAGGGTTGTTGAACCTGTCGCGAAATCTTGGCCTGATTGGCGGCGCGTCGGCCCTTGGCGCGGTATTCGCCTGGGCCACGCCAGATGTCAGCCACGCCTCGGCGCAATCTGTGGCAACTGGCCTGCACACGACCTTTGCCGTGGCAGTGGCGCTAATCCTCATCGCCAGCGCGATGGCCTATCGCCCAATCGCCGCCCTAAACCGTCAACAGAAACCCCGTTGAGGCAAAAAAACAAAAAAGGCGTTGCGCAAGACTGGGTTACATCGCGCATCATGGGCACTTTCAAGCTCAAGGGTAACGTCCATGCGCGTGCTGTCATTGATGATGAGCCTGACGACGCTGGCCGCCACTACGGTGTTCTGCGCCAGCGCGATGGCGAATGAAGAAAGTCAGTTGGTACAACAAATCAACGAATACCGCAGCCAGGTCCAACGCTGCGCTAACCTGGGCTCCCAGGAACTGCCGCCGCTGGCCAGCGATACGCGGCTGGTGCTGCCGGCCACGAATGTGGGCGACTTGCAGCAGTCGTTGGCCCGTGCGGCCTACCCGATGGTCAACGTGCAGGCCATCAGCCTGTCGGGCCCCAAGGATGCGCAAGCGGCCATGAAGGCAGTGCGCGAGAGTTTCTGCCGGGTGGTGCTGGACCCGCAATTTGTCGATATCGGCGTGAGCAACAGCGGCCAGGACTGGCGCATCGTGCTCGCCCGCCCCCTGCTGTCCAGCGGCCTGGGCGACTGGCAGACCGAAGGCAAGCAACTGCTCAACCTGATCAACGCCGCCCGCGAACAACCGCGCCAGTGCGGTACACAGGCGTTCACCGCCACCACGCCGTTGTCGTGGAACGAAGACCTGGCCGGCGCTGCCAATAGCCACACACGCAACATGGCCAACGGCAACTTCTTCGACCACTTAGACCACGACGGCCGCACCCCCGGTGACCGCGCCGAACTGGCCGGGTACATCGCGAAGAACATCGGCGAAAACATTGCCGCCGGCCTCGACACTCCGCGCAAAGTCGTCGACGGCTGGCTCGCCAGCCCCGGCCATTGCGCCAACCTCATGAACCCACAATTTCGCGAACTGGGCGCGGCCTATGCCATGGACCCGAAAAGCGATGCCGGGATCTATTGGACGGGGGTTTTCGGCGCCCAATAGTCGCTGCGCAAGGCTGTGCATTTGAATAGAGCATCAAATTGCCATCTCATGGATAATTCCGCTGAACTGCCAGCGGCCATCCCGGTCTGTAGCTTGATAGCCTGCCCATTCGGCGGCTGACAAGACCGTGGCAAACAAGGTGTTCTCCCAATGATGAATTGGCTGCAAAGCAGCAGCGACATGGCTGAGCGGGTTCGCCAGCATGATTGGGCCAGCACGCCCCTGGGGCCGCTGGAACAATGGCCGGACGTACTCAAGACCACCGTGGCGCTTTGCTTTGCCTCAAGCTTCCCCCAGTCCATCGCGTGGGGGCCGCATTTAACCATGCTCTACAACGACGCGTTCATCCCGATATTGGGGGACAAACCCTACGCCTTGGGTCGTCCGTTCAATGAGGTGTGGAGTGAGGTGTGGAGCGAAG
The DNA here is from genome assembly GCF_050432925.1 of Pseudomonas sp. 18175. Classification (NCBI taxonomy): domain Bacteria; kingdom Pseudomonadati; phylum Pseudomonadota; class Gammaproteobacteria; order Pseudomonadales; family Pseudomonadaceae; genus Pseudomonas; species Pseudomonas sp. 18175. The sequence goes on from NZ_JBKFTO010000017.1 coordinate 13,599, forward strand.
TCAGCCCCATCGCCAATGCGGCCTTTGAAGGGCATGCCACCTTTATCGAAGACTTCCCGCTCCTGATCGAACGCGGCGCAGGCCTGGAACAAGCGTATTTCACCTTTTGCTACAGCCCGATCCGCGACCCCCAGGGCAAAGTCGTGGGCATGCTGGATACCGTCACCGAAACCACCGCCACCGTATTCCTGACGCGCCGGCTGGCCGTGCTCGACGCTGTGGGCAGCGCCGTGGCCAACGCCACCGATGCCGAGGCCATCATGACCAGCACCACGCGTGTGCTGGCCGAGCACTTGAAGGTGTCGAACTGCGCCTACGCCGACATGGACGCCGACGAAGACGGTTTTACCATTCGCGGCAACTGGGCCGCGCCCGGCTCGCCGAGCATTGTGGGACGCTACAGCCTGGCGGCCTTCGGGGCACGCGCCGTGCGGCAATTGCGCGCTGGCCAGCCGCTGGTGGTGCAAGACAATCGCGCCGAGTTTGCACCCGAAGAAGCCGCCAGCTATCAAGCCCTGGGCGCCCTGGCGACGGTGTGCTTCCCGCTGATCAAGAATGGCCGCCTCACCGCGTTGATGGCCGTGCATCACAAGAGCGCCCGGGTTTGGTCGCCCTACGACCTGGCATTGGTGGGAGAAGTCACCGAGCGCTCCTGGGCGCATATCGAGCGTGTACGCGCCGACGCCGCCGTGCGTGAAGGCCTGGCGGCCTTCACCGAGTTGAACGCGACCCTGGAACAACGGGTTCAAGAGCGCACCTATGCCCTCACCCAGGCCGAAGCCGCGTTGCGCCAGTCACAAAAACTGGAAGCCATCGGCCAATTGACCGGCGGCGTGGCCCACGATTTCAACAACCTGCTGACCATCATTCGCTCCTCGGTAGACTTCCTGCGCCAGCCCGGCTTGTCCGAAGAACGCCGCCAGCGCTATATGGGTGCGGTGTCCGACACGGTCGAGCGCGCCAGCAAACTCACCAGCCAATTGCTCGCCTTCGCCCGCCGCCAACCGCTCAACCCGCAAGTCTTCGACGTGGGCCTGCAGGTGCGCGCCATCGGCGAGATGCTCGAAAGCGTGACTGGCGCACGGATCCGCGTGCACGTCGAGTTGCCCGAGCGCCCCTGCCATGTGCGTGTAGACGCCAGCCAGTTCGAAACTGCACTGATCAATATCGCCCTCAATGCCCGCGACGCAATGGACGGCCAAGGCACCTTGACCCTGCGTGTGGCCACGGTCGCGACCCTGCCCCACATCCGTGGCGATGCCCAATTACGGCAGCCCTTCGTCACCGTCGCCCTGGCCGATACCGGCAGCGGCATTGCGAGCGACGCCTTGGAGCGTATCTTCGAGCCGTTCTTTACCACCAAGGCCGTCGGCAAAGGCACAGGGCTTGGGCTGTCCCAAGTGTTCGGGTTTGCCAAGCAGTCCGGCGGTAACGTCGATGTGGCCAGCACGTTGGGACAGGGCACGGTGTTTACCCTGTACCTGCCGCAAGTGGCGGCCGATACCGCGCAACAAAACCTGCCCCAGGAAGACCACGGCCTGCTCCAGGACACCGCGCTGCGCCATATCCTTATCGTGGAAGACAACCTGGAAGTCGGCCGTTTCGCCAACCAGATCCTGCAGGACCTGGGCTACCAGACCACTTGGGCCACCGACGCCGAACAGGCATTGGCGCTGGCAGGCCCGCAGGCGCTGGCGTTCGATGGGGTGTTTTCCGATGTGGTGATGCCAGGCATCACCGGCGTGGCCATGGCCAAGGTGTTGCGCGAGCGGCGCCCGGATTTGCCGGTGGTGCTCACCTCCGGCTACAGCGAAGAACTGGCCGACAGCGGCTATGAAGGGTTTGAATTCCTGGCCAAGCCCTATTCCGCCGATCAGGTCGCGCGGGCACTGGCCAAGGCAATGCTCAGGGACTGAGCCCTACTCCGCCACCGCCACCTGGTTGCGGCCCTGGGCCTTGGCGCGGTACAGCGCCTTGTCGGCGGTGTTCATCAGGCCATGCAGGTCCTGGTCCTGGCTGCGGGTAGACGCCACGCCCAGGCTGGCGGTCAGGCCATGCACCGGTTCGGCGGCCATACCGGAGATGGCCTTGATCAGTTGCTCGGCGATATCCCGCGCCGTTTCCAGCGAAGTGTTAGGCAGCAACACCGCAAACTCCTCGCCCCCAAGGCGGCCATACACATCGGCCTGGCGGAACGAAGCGCTGATCACCCCGCCAATCTGGCGCAACACTTGGTCCCCGGCCTGGTGGCCGTAGGTGTCGTTGATGTCTTTGAAGTGGTCCATGTCCATCATCAACGCGCACAGCGGCTGCTGGTTATGACGGCACTGGTCGTACAACAACTGGGCATGTTCGAAGAACGCGCGGCGGTTCATCAGCCCGGTGAGTTCATCGGTCTGGGCGGCGCGGGTGGAGATATTGTGGGCCCGTTCCATTTGCCGAGTCAGGCGAAAGGCTTTTTCCAGGGCATCCGACAGTTTGCGCGTGGCACTGACCACAAAGGTGGAGAACACCAGTACCGCAATGGCCACGCCCACTTGCATCGACGAAGGCTGGAACAGCAGCCACACCGTGCACGGCAGCAACACCAGGCCCATGGAGCCCAGCGTCATGTAGCGATAGGCCGAATAGCATGACACCGCGCTCACCGACATGCCCACGGTAAACAGCATGACCAGTGCCTGGGACAACCGATCGTCGGTGGGCATCACCGCCAATGCACCGAACCCCCAGATCCCGGCAGACAGCATCAGCGAAACCCAGTAGCGCCGCTCCCAACGATCCGGGGTGCGCTCAACGTTGGGGCATCGAAACCACTCCATGAACATCTTGAGCCGCAGCAAGGTGGAAGCCGCCAACGACACCAGCCAGATCAGGATGACCTGGTGATCGAAGCGGTCCCAGCACAGCCAGCACAACATGACGGCACCCAGGTAGCTGCCGAAAATCGCCGCAAATGACTGGCGAAACAACTGGTGCAAACGGTCGGTTCGCACTTGTTCTTCGATAAAACAATCCTGGTCCTGCCCACGCCCAAGGCCATTCATGAAATCCGCCTGATTCTGCTGCCACGACAATGGCGCCATTGTGGCACCCTGCCAGTAGCGCGGACAACAGAATCCAGCACGGTAGAGCCTTTAAGGCGCTTCTGGGCGCAGAATCAGCACTCCTAGCGGCGGCAGATTCAACGACAGCGACACCGGCTGCCCGTGACGCGGCTCATCCTGGGTGAACACCCCACCGCCATTGCCGTAGTTGGACCCGGCATAGGTGTCCGCATCACTGTTGATCACTTCGCTCCAGCGCCCGGCAAACGGCACGCCGACCGCATAGGCTTCGCGCGGAACCGGGGTGAAGTTGGCGACTACGAGCACCGGCTTACCGTCCTTGCTCCAGCGCAGCCAAGCGTAGACGCTGTTGATCGCATCGTCGCCTATCAGCCACTGGAAGCCTTGGGGCGCGTCGTCTTGTTCATGCAACGCCGGCTCCTCGCGGTACAGGCGGTTCAAGTCGCCCACCAGTTTCTGTACGCCTTTGTGTTCGGCGTACTGCAACAAGTACCAATCCAGTTGCTGGTCGTGGTTCCACTCGCGCCACTGGCCGAATTCGCACCCCATAAACAGCAGTTTCTTACCCGGGTGCATCCACATGAACGCCAGATAGGCCCGCAGGTTGGCGAACTTCTGCCAACGGTCGCCGGGCATCTTGTCGATCAGCGAATGTTTACCGTGCACCACTTCATCGTGGGAGATCGGCAAGATAAAGCGCTCAGACCAGGCGTACACCAGCCCGAAACTCAGCTCATTGTGATGGTGGGCGCGGTACACCGGGTCTTGCTGGATGTAGTGCAGCGAGTCATGCATCCAGCCCATGTTCCACTTGTAATTGAACCCCAGGCCGCCCTGTTGGGTAGGCTGGCTCACACCGGGCCAAGCGGTGGACTCCTCGGCGATCACCAGTGCGCCCGGCGCTTCCTGGGCCACCACATCGTTCAAGTGGCGCAAAAAGTCGATGGCTTCCAGGTTCTCGCGGCCGCCGTGGCGGTTGGGCACCCATTCGCCGGCCTTGCGCGAGTAATCGCGGTAGAGCATCGACGCCACCGCATCGACCCGCAGGCCATCGATATGGAAGTGTTTAAGCCAGTGCAACGCAGAGGCCAGCATAAAGCCGTGCACTTCGGTACGGCCGAGGTTGTAGATCAGGGTGTCCCAGTCCTGGTGGAAGCCTTCCAGCGGGTTGGCATATTCGTACAACGCGGTGCCGTCGAATTGGGCCAGCCCGTGGGTATCGGTGGGAAAATGCGCCGGCACCCAATCCAGGATCACCCCGATATCGGCGCGATGCAGGGCGTTGATGAAGTAGGCAAAATCTTCCGGTGAGCCAAACCGTGCCGTCGGCGCAAATTGCGACAGTGCCTGGTAACCCCAGGAGCCGCCAAAGGGGTGCTCCATGATCGGCATCAGCTCGATATGGGTGAAACCCAGTTGCTGCACGTAGGGAATCAGGCGTTCGGCCAGTTCGCGCCAGTTGTATTGGCGCGCGACTTCGCCCACCTCGTCCAATTCACACTGCCACGAGCCGACGTGCAATTCGTAGATCGACAGCGGCGCACTGGTCTTTTGCTTCTCGACCCGCGCCTGCATCCATTCGTGGTCTTGCCAGTCAACCTGCAACGGTTCGGCAACCTTGGAAGCGGTGTCAGGCGGCAGCTGAGTCGCCAACGCCATCGGGTCGGCCTTCAGAGGCAGGATGCCGTTGGCGCCAAGAATCTCGTACTTGTAGGCCGCGCCCGGTTGCAGGCGTGGGATAAAGATTTCCCACACGCCGGACGGATGGCGCAGGCGCATCGGGTGACGGCGACCGTCCCAGATATTGAAGTCGCCCACCACCGACACACGCCGTGCGTTCGGTGCCCACACGGCAAAACGTACACCCTGCACGCCATCGACGCTGGTCACCTGCGCCCCGAGACAACTGCTCAGGTCACGGTGATTGCCTTCGGCAAACAGGTACAGGTCCATTTCCCCCAGCAATAGCTGGTTGAAACTGTAGGGGTCTTCGGTGATCTGCTCGCCACCGGCCCACTGGATCTTGAGCAAGTAAGGCTGGCGATGAGTGAAGTGCCCGACAAACAAACCCGGCACCTGGGTCGCCTCCAGGCTGCCAATCGGTTCGCCGTTATCCCGCGCCAGCACTTGAACGCTCAAGGCTTCCGGCAAAAAGGCGCGGATAAACTGGCCGCCCTGTTCATCGTCATGGGGCCCGAGAATCGAAAACGGGTCATGGTGTTCGGCGCGTACCAGCGCCTCGACATCCTTGGATGCCGGCAGTGCAGTCAACTTTGGCTGCAGCGGTTCTTTATGTGTAAAGCTCATGACGTCTCCCCACCGCGTGCAGTATTCGACATAGGTGCAAGCCCACTGAGCAAACCGTGCAACCCTTGCAGGGGCACCGGTAGCCAGGTTGGGCGATTCTCTGCTTCGTAGGCCACTTCATACGCGGCCTTCTCCAGGCTGAACAACGTCAGCGCAGCATCCTGGCCGTTGGCTTCCTGCCAGTCATGCGCCAGTGTAGACGTAGCTGACTGATAAGCCTGGATAAATGCCTGGCGCGCTTCCTTGAGATAACGATCGGTCACGCGCTTGCGCGCCTGGTCGGCTTCGGGCGATTGATCCACCCCCTGCCCGTTCAGCGCCATCGCTGCCGCGTAGTCGAAAGAACGCAGCACTCCGCTGACATCTTTATACGGGCTGTGCTTGCCCCGCCGCTCATGCAACGGGCGCGCCGGTTCGCCTTCAAAGTCGATCAAATAGGCATCGCCTTTCACCACCAGCACCTGGCCCAAGTGCAAATCGCCATGGACCCGGATACGCAGCCCGCCCAAGGTGGCTTTGGCCAACGCCTTGGTGTGAGCGGCAATGGCTTTTTTCTGTGCCAGCAACTCACTGACCAGCGCCTGGTCGGCAGGGTTCAACTGGGTTTGCGCAAGTTCGAGCAAGTGCAGCGCTCGTTCAAGCTGCGCGCCCACGTCCTTGGCCCAGGCTTGGGTATCCTTGGCGGTAGTGACCTCGGGGTTGAAATCCTTGTCAGTGGTTTTTGCCCCCAGCACCCCATGCATCTCACCCAAGCGCTGACCCAATAGCCCGGCGAAATCCTGCAACTCGCCCAGAGCGTTGTAATGCTGCTCCTGTTCGGACATGGCCACCGCCAGTTCATCGCGAATCGCCCGCTCCAGGCTGTTTTGCGTCCAGGCCCAGGCATCGCCCTGGTTGCTCAGGTATCCCTGGGCAATCATCAACAGGTTGTCTTGCCCTGCCCCATCGCGGCGAATCACCGAGCCCAGCAAGGGCGAGATATTCGGGTAGCCGGCGGCCGTGAGGTAGGCGCTCATCTCCAACTCTGGGTGAACGCCGCTGGCGACTTTGCGGATCAGCTTGAGCACCAGGCTTTCGCCCACCACCACTGAGCTGTTGGACTGTTCGGCCGAGAGGTAGCGCACTTCGGACTCGTCTGTCAGTTGCAGCCTGGCCAGGTGCGGCGTGGCTTCAAACCGTAGGTCGCCGTCACTGCTGTTCACTACCGTACCGGCTTGCAAACCCTGAATCACCGCACGAATGAAATGCTCCAGGCTAAACGCATCCGTCACCAAGCCCACTTGGCGTGCACGGCGTACCCTGGCCAGCGCCAACTGCTGGGGCAAGGCACTGGTGAACTGATCTTCACCCAGGAAGCCAAACGGCAGCTGGTAACGGCTGACCTGACCGCCGCTGGTCACGTCGATCTCACTGAGCAAAACCGGGTGCTGCGGGTCGCCAAAGCGCACACCGTAGGAAATGTGCACGCTGTCGATGGCCGTGTCCTTGCCCGCGAACCAGCGGCGTTTGGGCAGCCAGGCCGGCAACGAAGTGTGCTCAAGGCTCGCGCGGCAGGGTGCTTCCAAGAGTTCTTCCATGCGTTTTTTCAGTACCAGTGTGGTGAAGTCCGGCATGCTTTGCGCCGGTTCCACATGCCAGCTGGGCATCTGGTTTTGCGCCGCCAATACAAACCAATAGAAGCCGTACGGCGCCAGGGTCAGCAGGAAATTCAGCTGGCCGATGGGCGGGAAGGCATTCCCGCCGAGCATCTCCACCGGCACCATGCCGGCAAATGCCGACAGGTCCAGCTCGGCGGCCTGGGCACTGCGCGAAACGTTGGCCACGCACAGGATGATTTCCGTACGCCCGTCCTCTCCAGTGAATTCACGGGTATAGGCGAGGATGCGGCGGTTGCTCGGCGAGAGCATCTTCAAGCTGCCACGGCCAAACGCCTTGGACTGCTTGCGCACCGCCAACATGCGCCGGGTCCAGTTGAGCAAGGAGTGAGGGTCTTGGGCCTGGGTCTCGACATTGACCGACTGATAGCCGTATTGCGGGTCCATGATTGGCGGCAGCACCAGGCTGGCCGGGTCGGCGCGGGAGAAGCCGCCGTTGCGGTCGATGGACCACTGCATCGGCGTGCGCACGCCATCGCGGTCGCCCAGGTAGATGTTATCGCCCATGCCGATTTCATCGCCGTAATACAGGGTCGGTGTGCCGGGCATCGACAGCAACAGGCTGTTGAGCAGCTCGACTCGGCGACGGTCGCGCTCCATCAGCGGCGCCAAGCGCCGACGAATCCCCAGGTTGATGCGCGCGCGACGGTCGGCGGCGTAGTAATTCCACAGGTAGTCGCGCTCCTTGTCGGTGACCATTTCCAGGGTCAGTTCATCGTGGTTGCGCAGGAAGATCGCCCATTGGCAATTGGCGGGAATCTCCGGGGTCTGGCGCAGGATATCGGTGATCGGAAAGCGGTCTTCCTGGGCCAGCGCCATGTACATGCGTGGCATCAGCGGGAAGTGGAAGGCCATATGGCATTCGTCGCCGTCATCGCCTTTTTTGTCACCGAAATAAAGTTGGGTGTCTTCCGGCCATTGGTTGGCTTCGGCCAGTAGCATGCGGTCAGGGTAATGGGCGTCGATTTCGGCGCGGATCTGTTTGAGGACATCGTGGGTTTCAGCGAGGTTTTCGTTGTTGGTGCCGTCGCGCTCAATCAAGTAAGGGATGGCGTCCAGGCGCAGCCCGTCGATGCCCATGTCTAGCCAGTAGCGCATCACCGACAGCACGGCCTTCATGACTTGCGGGTTGTCGAAATTCAGGTCCGGCTGGTGGGAATAGAAGCGGTGCCAGAAGTACTGGCCGGCGACCGGGTCCCAAGTCCAGTTGGACTTCTCGGTGTCGAGAAAGATGATGCGCGTGCCGTCGTATTTCTGGTCGTCATCGGACCACACGTAAAAATCCCGCGCCGCCGAACCCGGCTTGGCCTTGCGTGCGCGCTGGAACCAAGGATGCTGGTCGGAGGTGTGGTTGATCACCAACTCGGTAATCACCCGCAAGCCGCGCTTATGGGCCTCGGCGATAAAGCGCTTGGCATCGGCCAGGGTGCCATAGTCGCTGTGCACGCCGCGGTACTCGGCGATGTCGTAGCCGTCATCGCGGCGTGGCGAGGGGTAGAACGGCAGCAGCCAGATGGTATTCACGCCCAGGTCGGCAATGTAGTCGAGTTTGGCGATCAGGCCGGGGAAGTCGCCGATACCGTCGTTATTTGAGTCGAAATAGGATTTGACGTGTACCTGGTAGATCACCGCGTCCTTGTACCAGAGCGGGTCTTTGATGAAGGTGGCTGGGGCGGGTTTCTTCGCCATTGGAAACTCCTGAATACACTATTTTTTGCAGGCCGGACCCGGTCGAGATGTGGGAGCGGGCTTGCTCGCGAATGCGGTGAATCAGTCAATGAATTCGCTGGCTGACACGCCGCATTCGCGAGCAAGCCCGCTCCCACATTTTTGATCTCCACAAGGACTTAAGAGGTGGTAATGCGCCAAATCCCAAACGGGGTATGGGGCTCCAGCCGCATCCACTGGGTCTTGCCATACCAGGTCCAGCGATGGCCATTCATCAGGTCTTCACCCTGGGTCTGGGCATCGTCCGGCAGGCCCAATTCCCACAGCGGCAGTTCAAAATTGGCTTCCTGGGCGTTGTAAGGGTCAAGGCTCACCGCAACGAGAATAAAGTTGCTGCCATCCTCACTGCGCTTGCCGAAGTACAGGATGTTGTCGTTCCACACGTTGTAGAGCTTCAAACCGAGGTGGCTCTGCAATGCCGGGTTTTGCCGGCGGATGCGGTTGAGCTGGGCGATCTCGGCGATGATGTTGCCTGGCGCGGTGAAGTCGCGGACGCGGATTTGGTACTTCTCTGAATCCAGGTACTCCTCCTTGCCCGGCACCGGCGCGGCCTCGCACAACTCGTACCCCGAATACATGCCCCAAAGGCCCGAGCCCATGGTGGCCAGTGCGGCGCGGATCAAAAAACCGGGGCGCCCGGATTCGTGCAAGAAAGCCGGGTTGATATCTGGCGTATTGACGAAGAAGTTCGGGCGGAAGCACTCGCGCAACGGCGATTCGTTGAGCTGGGTGAAGTATTCACTCAACTCGGCCTTGGTATTGCGCCAGGTGAAATAGGTGTAGCTCTGTGAATACCCAACCTTGCCCAACCGCGCCATCATCGCGGGTGTGGTAAAGGCTTCGGCCAGGAAGATCACCTCGGGGTGTTTGGAACGCACGTCGCTGATCAACCATTGCCAGAACGGCAACGGCTTGGTGTGGGGATTGTCGACACGAAAGGTCTTCACCCCCTCTTCCACCCAACCCACCACGATATCCCGCAGTTCGGTCCACAGGCTGGGGATGGCGTCGGCTGCATAGAAGTCGACGTTGACGATGTCCTGGTATTTTTTCGGCGGGTTTTCCGCGTATTTGATCGTGCCGTCCGGGCGCCAGTTGAACCAGCCTGGATGCTGCTTGAGCCACGGGTGGTCCTGGGAGCATTGGATGGCGAAGTCGAGGGCGATTTCCAGGCCGTGGTCGGCGGCGGCCTGCACCAGGCGGCGGAAGTCATCGCGACTGCCCAACTGCGGGTGGATCGCCTCGTGGCCGCCGTCTTCGCTGCCGATGGCATACGGGCTGCCCGGATCATCGGGCCCGGCGGTCAGGGAATTGTTAGGGCCTTTGCGGTGGCTGCGGCCGATGGGGTGGATCGGCGGGAAGTACAGCACGTCAAAGCCCATGTCATGGATCATCGGCAAGCGCGCATGCACGTCGTTGAAGGTCCCGTGGCGCGCCGGGTCGTCGGTGATCGAGCGGGGAAACAGCTCATACCAACTGGCAAACAGCGCCGCTTCGCGTTCAACATCAATCGGGTAAACGGTGCTGATGCTCAGGTAGGCACGGTGGTCGGCCTGGGTCATCAGGTGTGCACTGTCTTCGTGCAAGAACAGCGCGACTTGCTCGGTTTCCAGCAGGCCGGAGAGTTCGTGGTGCAGCAACATCAGGCGGTCGCGCAGTTCGTTGTCACTGCGCTCGGCGGCTTGCAGCACCAGGCTGCGGCCTTCCTGCAACTCCAGGCTGACCGGCACCCCGGCCTCGTGCTTCTTGCGCAGTTCGTAGCAGAAGCTGGCGAAGGTATCGATCCAGGCTTCGATGCAGTATTCGTGGGGGCCAAGGGCGGCGACGGTAAACGCGCCCTCCCAGCCATTATTGCCCACATCGCTCATCACCACGCTGTGCCAGCTTTCATCGTGCAAGGCGCGCCAGCGGATCAGCACCGCAAGCTTGTCATGGCCGTCGGCAAACACTTTGCTGGTCACATTCACCCGCTGGCCAATCACGGCCTTGACGGCAAATTCGCCGCCGTCGATCACGGGCATGGTGCTTTCGATAGCGATCCTGGGCAGCAACAAGGCCTGGGATAGCGGTAACAAGGATTGATCTTGGGTCAGTGTTTCAGCAGTCATCGAGCATCTTCCCCTTACGCCCTGTGGACGCTCTTTGCTTGATCCGAATTCTGATACGGCCGCGCTCTCCCTGAGCAGGCCGTCATAGGTCCGAGCCCGAGCCCGCGTTAAAAGTTCAGGTGGATGTGCCGCCATTGGGCGGGGAATCAATTCGCCCTGGCAGCTGTCCACCGATAGAGCAAAGCACAAAGGAGGCCACACCGATGAATATCCCGATCCCGGCTGAAACGCCCGACCCGAATATCGACGACCCAACGCTACCGCCCGTTGAACCACCGCCCGTTCCGGAGCAAGAACCGCCTGAGAACGAACCACCCCCTGTGCAGGAACCTCCGAGTACGATGCCGCCGGTGATCGCAGGATCCTCGCCCCAAACCCTTGCGCGATAATGGATGTTTCCTACAGAAATAGAGGGGATGCTCGCAAGCCATGCCGCCGCCAATAGTGCTGATATTGACCCGCGCAAGTGTCAATTTCAGGACGTTGATACACGTCCTCCGCCTAAACAGCTTAAGAGGAAGCGTCATGTCGACCATCCCCACCACACAGCACCGCTCGCCCGCTTTGCACACCAGCCTGAACGGCGCCACGCCGAACGTCACCCCCTCCCTCGAGGCCATATCCCCGGAGGCTCTGAATGCCCTGTTGCGGCCTCAAGCGGACCCGCCAAGAAAAGCCAAGCTGCCGGAGCCTGCGCCGGATTTTGCCCTGCTGGAGCAAGACCTCGACAGCCTGGCAAGCCGAGTGGGTAAAGACAGCATCGCTGCCCTGATCCGCGATCCAAGCGCCCAAACCTCTACGGACCTGCGCAACACGCTCACGCACGTATTGACTGCCGATAAAATCAACGCCCTTTTATCCCATCCCAATGCACAGGCTTGCTCAAAAACCCTCACCGAAATCACCACCCACCTGAACCAAGAGGCACTCGATGCTGTGCTCACCCCTCACGAGGAGGAGCAGGTCGATGCGTATCGCAAATACGTTGAGGCCGAACTGTTCAATCTGAAATACCGCCTGTCATCAGCCCCCGCCAGCAGCCGCTTCAATTTAATTCGCGCTTCGATTGATCAAAAACATCATTACCTGACCGACATCCAGCAGCACTTGAACGTCGTGGCGCAACGGGCCACGTGCCTCTACGACATCGCCACCCTGGCAAAAAATGCGAACGAGCCGTTGAAGTACCTGCATCCCGATGACTGGGACAGGCGCCGGGATGAATCGCAAAACGTACCGAGCCCGGCGATCTTTCGCTACAACCACACCAGCGAGTCGACGCTAGACGCACCCAGCGAAATCAAGAATTTCGTACATGGCCGCGACAAGCTGGACGTTTCAGGCATCAGCAAGCAACTCAATAAGGCATTGCAATGGGTGAACCAGCTATCGGGAGCCAGCGGCGAAATACAGCTCAACTATTCACCCGACCACAATGCGAGCGTATTGGTAATTTCCGGCAACAAAGGCCAGCCTGCGTTTGTGGCCAGGATAGAGGGGCGACTCAAGGAAACTGACCTTGTGACGTGACCTGGCGTCAACGCGGCTGTTCGAAGAGCTTGACCATTTTCGGCATCACGCTGAACACCGCCAACGCCAACAAAGTACTCAGCACCGCTGTCGATTCGCGGCCCAACCCGGCCGAGACCCCAATCGCAGCGGTCATCCACAGGCCGGCGGCGGTGGTCAGGCCTTTTACGTGGCCCTCTTCATCGTCCTTACCCTTGATGATGGTACCGGCGCCCAGAAAGCCAATCCCCGCTATCACCCCCTGCACTACCCGGCTCATGGCATCGGCCTGGTTGCCGGACATCTGCGGCACCATCACGAACAACGCCGCGCCCAACGCCACCAGCATGTGGGTACGCACGCCGGCCGCCTTGCCCTTGCTCTCGCGCTCAAACCCCAGGATGCCCCCGAGCACGGCGGCGATCAGCAGGCGCACGGTGATCTGGGTCAGTTGCCGGGCATCGCCCACGTCGGCGAATTCGGCTTGCAGGGTTTGCCACACTTCGTGCCACCAGGCATCCATGGGTGCTGTCCTTTGTAATTGTTGGTAAAGGATGGACAGCGCCGACCGCCAGTCAGTTGCCTGGAACTGGCGCCGCGTGCCAGGCCCTAACGTTCACAGCCCGTGAAAAGGAGATCGGCATGACCGTACGTATCGAAAACCACCTGTGCTACTTCAAGCTCGATGAGGATGGGCAGGAGCAAAGTCTGCCCGCTACGCGGGTCAACGTACTGACCGACAATGACAAAGCCATGTCCTTCGTGGAATTGGCAGGCCAGCGCATCTACATCACCGAGGCCGAGGCCGACGCGCTCACCGTCGAAGGGGCCACGGATGGGCGTAACCATGTGAAGGCCGAGGAACCTGGTTCGTTGATTTAGTTGATCTGTATCAGCGCCTTCCACTTTAGGCTGCACCCCAAGCGCCATAGGGTGCAGCACATTGTCGCAGCAGGTGCTTACACAGGCATCTGATCCGCTTTTTATCGTCATGCCTGAGTCTGTTATGCAAACAGCCCTCCGCGCATAGTTCATCGGCCTGATGGAGGCTGATGAGCGAACGACCATGAGCGAACGAATCCCAACCGTGGAAATTTTTGAGCCCATACACCCAAAGAAGGTGAAGGCCAAATCCAGCGACAACCTGATCCATACCCGCAGTTTCACCGGCCTGTTCCGCACCTTGCGCGTGGCCGGTGCAGGCTTTTTGTTCCTGGCCTTTTTCGGCACCGTATGGCTGAACTGGGGCGGGCGCCAGGCCGTGTTGTGGGATCTGGCCGAAAGCAAATTCCACATTTTCGGCGCTACCTTCTGGCCCCAGGATTTCATCCTGCTGTCGGCACTGTTGATCATCTGTGCGTTCGGGCTATTTGCGATCACCGTATTCGCCGGCCGCGTGTGGTGCGGTTACACCTGCCCGCAAAGCTCGTTCACGTGGTTATTCATGTGGTGCGAAAAAGTCACCGAGGGCGAACGCAACCAGCGCATCAAACTGCACGCTGCGCCCTGGAACCTGAACAAACTGGCGCGGCGCTCAGCCAAGCACACCTTGTGGCTGGGTATCAGCGTGCTCACCGGGCTGACGTTTGTCGGTTACTTCACCCCGATCCGCCCGCTGGTTGGCGAACTGCTCACTTGGCAAACGGGCGGCGTGAGCCTGTTCTGGGTCGTGTTTTTCACCGCCGCCACCTACCTCAACGCCGGTTGGCTGCGCGAAGCGGTGTGCATGCATATGTGCCCGTATGCGCGGTTCCAGAGCGTGATGTTCGACAAAGACACCCTGACCATTTCCTACGATGCGGCGCGTGGCGAGCAGCGTGGCCCGCGCAAACGCGAGGTCAAGCCCGCCGACGTTGGCCTGGGCGATTGCATCGACTGCCAGCTGTGCGTGCAGGTGTGCCCCACCGGCATCGACATCCGCGATGGCCTGCAAATGGAATGCATCGGCTGCGCGGCGTGCATCGACGCCTGTGACTCGATCATGGACAAGATGGGCTATGCCCGTGGCCTGGTGAGCTATACCAGCGAGCATCAACTGCAAGGCGGCAAGACCCACCTGCTACGGCCGCGCCTGATCGGCTACAGTGCCGTGCTGCTGGTGATGATTGCGGCCTTGGTGGTGGCGTTGGTGCAACGGCCGATGGTGTCCCTGGATGTGACCAAGGACCGGGGCCTATTCCGCGAGAACGCCCAGGGCTTGATCGAGAACATCTACAGCCTGAAAGTCATCAACAAAACCCAGCAGCGCCAGGACTACCGCCTGGAACTGGTGGACGCCGAGGGCTTCCAGTTGCAAGGCAAGACCGAACTCAGTTTGGCGCCGGGGGAAATCAGCGATGTGCCGGTGTCGGTGGCGCTGCTGGCGGACAAGCCGGCGAGCAGCTCGCAGACGTTGCGCTTCAAGGTGACGGATGTGGATGAGCCGTGGGTGTATAGCGCGGCGGATAGTCGTTTTGTGGCGCCGCTCAATCGCTGAGAATTGCAGTGTCAAGAACACCGAAGATCCACTGTGGGAGCGGGCTTGCTCGCGAATGCGGTGGGTCAGTGGTGAATCAGTAGACTGATACACCGCTTTCGCGAGCAAGCCCGCTCCCACACAAGCCCGCTCCCACATTTTGCTCTACGTACATCCTGAAAATTTGTTCAAGGCCCCCATGAAACGCTACGAAAAATTCGCCGAAGACATCGCAGAACTCATCCGCTCCGGCGTCCTCGGCCCTGGCCAGCGCGTGCCGTCAGTGCGGTATGCCAGCCAGACCTACGGCGTCAGCCCGTCCACGGTGTTCCAGGCGTATTACCTGCTGGAGCGCCGTGGCCTGATCCGTGCGCGGCCGCGTTCCGGGTACTTCGTCAACACCCACGCACCCAGCCCGTTTTCCGAGCCGGTGGTGAGCGAGCAGGTGCACGAGTCCACCGAAGTCGATGTGAGCGAGTTGGTGTTCTCGGTGCTCGACTCCATCAAAGACCCCAACACCGTGCCCTTCGGCTCGGCATTCCCCAGCCCCATGCTGTTCCCGCTGCCGCGCCTGGCGCGCTCCCTGGCCAGCGCCGGCCGCGCGATGGACCCACGCCTGGTGGTCACCGACATGTCGCCGGGCAACCCGCAACTGCGCCGGCAAATCGCCCTGCGCTACATGGTCGGCGGGCTGATGTTGCCCATGGAAGAACTGCTGATCACCAACGGCGCGCTCGAAGCGCTGAACCTGTGCCTGCAAGCCGTCACCGAGCCGGGCGACCTGGTGGCCATCGAAGCCCCGGCGTTCTACGCCTGCCTCCAAGTGCTGGAACGCCTGAAACTCAAGGCGGTGGAAATTCCCGTGCACCCGCGCGATGGCATCGACCTGGCCGCCCTTGCGCAAACCCTGGAGCGCTACCCGATCAAGGCCTGCTGGACCATGACCAGCTTCCAGAACCCCATGGGCGCCACCGTGCCGGAAGCAAAGAAACAGGCGCTGGTGGAACTGCTGCGCACGCACCAGGTGCCGCTGATCGAAGATGACGTATACGCCGAGTTGTACTACGGCCAGCACGCCCCCAAACCGGCCAAGGCCTTCGACACCGAAGGCCTGGTGATGCATTGCGGTTCATTTGCAAAAAGCCTGGCCCCCGGCTATCGCGTTGGCTGGGTGGCGGCCGGGCGTTTTGCGCAAAAAGTCGAGCGCTTGAAGCTGATGACCTCGCTGTGCCCGTCGATGCCGGCCCAGGCGGCGATTGCCGATTACCTGCAACATGGCGGCTACGACCGGCACTTGCGCAAATTGCGCTATGCCCTGGAAGAACAGCAAAGCGCGATGCTGGCGGCGATTGCCCGCTACTTCCCGGCCCAAACCCGGGTCAGCCAACCAGCCGGTGGGTATTTCCTATGGCTGGAGTTACCGGAGCAAACCGACTCATTGAAGTTGTTCCAGATGGCCCTGGCCCAGGGCATCAGCATTGCGCCGGGGCCGATTTTTTCGGCGACCCAGCGCTTCAGGAACTGTATTCGCTTGAACTATGGCAGCCCTTGGACCGAGGCGTCGGAGAAGGCGATGGAGACGTTGGGGCGGATTGTGCGGTCGTTCTAAGCGTGGGGTGCCTGTTCTGGCCCCTTCGCGAGCAAGCCCGCTCCCACACTTGGAATGCATTCCAAGTGTGGGAGCGGGCTTGCTCGCGAAGGGGCCAGAACAGGCACCCCACGCTTAGAACGACCGCACAATCCGCCCCAACGTCTCCATCGCCTTCTCCGACGCCTCGGTCCAAGGGCTGCCATAGTTCAAGCGAATACAGTTCCTGAAGCGCTGGGTCGCCGAAAAAATCGGCCCCGGCGCAATGCTGATGCCCTGGGCCAGGGCCATCTGGAACAACTTCAATGAGTCGGTTTGCTCCGGTAACTCCAGCCATAGGANATACGAGGCCTTATCCGACAACAACCAGATAATCGCCTCCGCCACCTCATCCGGCCGCCCGCCACGGGCCATGGGGATGCCCGATTCCAGCTTGCTGACCCGATCCGGGTCGCCACTCAGGGCATGGAAGTCGGTGAAGATATAGCCAGGCCGCACCGCATTTACACGAATGCCCTCGCCCGCCACTTCTTTGGAGAGGCCCAACGTAAACGTATCCAGGGCACCTTTGGACGCCGCATAGTCGACGTACTCACCCGGCGAACCCAAGCGCGCCGCCACCGACGACACGTTGACAATGCTGCCACCCTGCCCGCCATGCTTGGGCGACATGCGCAGCACCGCATGCTTGGCGCACAGGATCGGCCCCAGCACGTTGGTCTTCATGATCTTGAGGATGCGGAACTCGGACATTTCGTCCACCCGCGACTTGTGCCCCACGGTGCCGGCATTGTTGACCAGCGCCGTGACACGGCCCAGTTCGGCGTCAACCCGGTTGAACAGGCCGATCACTTCATCTTCGATGCTCACGTCCGCGCGCACGGCAATGGCCTGGGCGCCCAAGGCGCGGACCTGTTCAAGTACGCGGTGGGCGGCCTCATCGTCGGACTGGTAGTTGATGCAGATGCGATAGCCCTGGCGTGCGGCCAGCAATGCCGTCTCGGCGCCAATCCCACGGCTGCCACCGGTGATGATGACGACTTTGTCCATGCGTGCGGTCTCCTGATTCAACCTGATGTTTATGGCTGCACCCAAGAATAACCGTCACGCACGGCTTTTGTCAGGCGTCACGGCGTCTTCGGCGCGCTGGATATCAGCCATGAACGTGTCGGCCGGCAACGGATGGCCCAGCAGATAGCCTTGCAGGGAGTTGCAGCCCAGACGGGTGAGGAAGTTCTGCTGTACGTCGGTCTCCACGCCTTCGGCCACGATGCGCAAACCCAACGCCTGGCCGAGGGCGACAATGGCCGAGACGATGGCGGCGTCGTCACTGTCGTGCTCCAGGTCGCGTACAAAGCCGCGGTCGATCTTGAGTTCGTTGGCCGGCAGGCGCTTGAGGTACATCAGGCTGGAATAGCCGGTGCCGAAGTCATCGATGGACAGGTCCACGCCCATTTCCGAGAGTTGCTGCAACACCGTCATGCTCGCATCGGCGTCGCTCATGGCGGTGGTCTCGGTGATTTCCAGGGTCAGGCTGTTGGCTGGTAAGCGGTGGCGCTCCAGGGCGGTGGCCACGCTCTTGACCAGCCCGGCGTGACAGAACTGCAACGCCGACAAGTTCACGGCAATGCGCCAGTCTTCGTAACCCTGGGCATACCACAGGCTCATTTGGCGGCAGGCTTCATTCAACACCCAATCACCGATGGGAATGATCAGGCCAGTCTTTTCCGCCAACTCGATAAATGTCGCGGGCAGCAACAGGCCCTGTTGGGGATGCTCCCAGCGCAGCAAGGCTTCGGCGCCCACCGGGATACCACTGACTGCATCGAACTTAGGCTGGTAGTACAGGCGAAATTGCTGGTGTTCGATGGCATTGCGCAGGTCCTGCAATAACTGCAATTGCTTGCGCGCGTTGGTGTTCATCGACACGTCAAAGAAACTGTAGCCGTTCTTGCCCATGCCCTTGGCGTGGTACATCGCGGCGTCGGCGTTCATCAGCAGTTCCTGAGGGTTGCCACCGTTACCAGGAAACATCGCGATACCGACACTGGCGGAAATATTCAGCTCATGCTCGGCGACCTTGAAGACGCGGTTGATCAGGCCGACCTGGCGTTCGGCCAAGCGCAGGGCATCGTCGGGCTGGTTCAGTTGCACCAATAACACAAACTCATCGCCGCCGATGCGGGCAAGGGTGTCCTGGCTGCGCAGGTCTTCACGCAGGCGCAGGCCTACTTCGCGCAGCAGTTGGTCGCCCATGTGATGGCCGAAGGCATCGTTGACCGGCTTGAAGCCGTCCAAGTCGATAAACATCAGGGCAAAGCAGCCACCGTGCTCCTTGACCGATTGCATCGATTGCTGGATACGGTCGGCCAGTAAGGTGCGATTGGGCAGGCCGGTGAGCATGTCGTGCAGGGCCAGGTGGGTCAGTTCCTGGTTGGCTTGGCTGAGGGAGTCGGCCAGCACGGCGGTGCGCGCCTCCAGTCGGGCATCGAGCAGCGAGGTGAGCAGCGCAAAGCCCAGTACCGCCAGTGTGGTGACCAGCACCAGGTTATCCAGGCCTTTGCCGCTCAGACCGTTCAGGGCGGCACCACAGAAACTCTCGTCGGCAAAACGTGCTGCCGCCATGCCGGTGTAATGCATGCCTACGATGGCAAACCCCATCACCACCGCGGCCCCGCCGCGCAGCAGGCGCACGTACGGCGTTTTACGCCGCAGATTGTAGGCGATCCACAGCGCGGCCCCCGATGCGGCAACCGCTATCAGCAGCGAGGCGCCGAATAGCGTCGGGTCATAGTCGATACCCGGTGTCATGCGCATCGCGGCCATGCCGGTGTAATGCATGGCGGCAATACCCGCCCCCATCACCAGTGCGCCAAATGCCAACTGCCAGGCGGGTAACTGCGGCTGGCTGATCAGCCATAACGCAAAGCCGCTGGACAATACGGCAATCAACAACGACAGCGCCGTGATAGCGAAGTCAAAACCCAAGGCAAACGGCAGACGCAGCGCCAGCATGCCGATGAAATGCATCGACCAGACGCCGATGCCCATGGCAATGGCCCCACCGGCAATCCACAAATACACCGTGCGACCCTTGGCCGTCGCGATGCGGCCCGAGAGGTCCAGCGCCGTATAGGAAGCAAGGATCGCAACGAACAGGGAGATCACGACCAGAGAGGGAGAATAGCTACCGATGAGCATGGGACTTCTCGAGACTGACGGGCCTGAAAAGCCCGTGCCAGGTGGCAAAGCGGGCGATTGTAGCGAGAATAATTCTTGTACAGTTGATTTATTAGCGTATAGCCATCACTGGCTTTTTGACGTCAATTCAATGGCTTGAAAACCAGGCTAACCGAAGCCTATTGGATCCGAATGTGGGAGTGTGATTGCCTCTGTGGTGAGCAGGATTATTGGGGTGGCAGGGATTGTTGTGGTGATCAGGGTTGTTGTGGTGAGCGGGCTTGCCCACCACAACTGGCCCGTACACATTCAGTCCGTATTCAGTCCGTGCTTACAGGCGTCTGCCCGTCCCAGCCGCCGCCCAGCGCTGCAATCAACTGCACACTCGCCACCAGCCGGGTCTGCAATAGCGTCAACACCGTACGCTCATTGCTCAGCGCCGTGGCTTGCACGGTGACCACATCCAGGTAGGCGATCAGCCCGGCCTTGTATTGGTTCTCCGTGAGGCGCAGGGATTCACGCGCAGCGTCCAGCGCTTCGTTGCTGACCACCGCCTCGTCTTCCAGCACCTTGAGTTGCACCATGTAGTTTTCCACTTCGCGGAACCCATCCAGCACGGTCTGGCGGTACTTAGCCACGGTCTCGTCGTAGCTGGCCACGCTGCGGTCAACTTCCGCAGAGCGCTGGCCGCCGTCGAATAGCGTCATCGCCAGTTTCGGCCCCACCGACCAGAAACGGTTTGGCAGGCTGATCCAGTCGGCATAGGTGCTGCTGGAATAACCGCCGGCCAGGCTCAGGCTCAAGTCCGGGTAATACGCGGCCTTGGCGACACCAATATTGGCGTTGGCGGCGATCACCGAGCGCTCAGCCGAGGCGATGTCCGGGCGACGTTCCAGCCATTGCGACGGCACGCTGACCGGAATCTGCGGCAATGCAGGAATGCTCTTGCTCACCGCCAGGTTGAAGTTGGCCGGGGCTTCGCCGATCAGCACGGCAATCGCGTTTTCCAACTGGGCGCGCTGCCAGATCAAGTCGATCA
Organism: Pseudomonas sp. 18175; assembly: GCF_050432925.1. NCBI lineage: Bacteria > Pseudomonadati > Pseudomonadota > Gammaproteobacteria > Pseudomonadales > Pseudomonadaceae > Pseudomonas > Pseudomonas sp. 18175. The sequence continues at coordinate 34,236 of NZ_JBKFTO010000017.1, forward strand.
GGCTGGCCTGGGTGGATTTGAGCTGGGTTTGCGCCTGGGCCACGGCATCCTTGCCCGAAACACCGGCGCGGTACTGGTTTTCGGTCATGGTCAGCGAGCGCTGGTAGGCGTCGAGGGTGGCTTGCAGCAGGCGGGTCTGTTCGTCCATGACCCGCAGCTGCAGGTAGTCCTGCACCAGTTCCGATTGCTGGCTCAGGCGCATCGCCGCCAGGTCTGCCGAACTGGCTTGGGCGCTGGCTTCATTGGCTTCCAGGCCACGGCGCAACTTGCCCCAGATGTCCGCCTCCCAGCTCACGCCCAGTTGTGCGTTCAGGGTGTCGCGGATACCGCTGCTGGAGCTGCTGAGGCTCGCGTTGCTGCTGCCAGTGCCTTGGCTGGCGCGGGTCTTGCCCGCGCTCAGGTCCACCGTGGGGAAGAATGCGCCGCGCGCACTGCGTACCTGAGACTGGGCTTGGCGAAAACGCGCTTCGGCCTGGGCCACGGTCTGGTTGGAGGTGTTCAGGCGTACGACCAGGTCATTGAGCTGCGGGTCACCGTACAGTTCCCACCAGGCGCCACGGGCCAGGGAATCGCTGGGAGCAGCCTGGCGCCAGCCTTGGGCTTGCTTGAATTGCACCGGCTCGGCGACTGACGGGCGCTTATAGTCTGGGCCAATGGCACAGGCACTGAGCAATGTGCCGCACAGCAGCAGCATCAACAGCTTCCCACCCTTGATGTTTGTTGAATCGGTCATAGCGCAGTGTCCAGGGCAGCATCGGTCCGCACGCCGCGCCAAGCATTGAAGCGATGGCGCGCGCGGTCGAGATAAAGGTAAACCACCGGGGTGGTGTAAAGGGTCAGGATCTGGCTGAACACCAGGCCGCCGATGATGGTCAGGCCCAGGGGGCGACGCATTTCGGCACCATCGCCCGTGCCCAGCAGCAAGGGCAAGGCACCCAGGATAGCCGCCAGGGTAGTCATCAAGATCGGCCGCAAGCGCAGCAGGCACGCACTGCGAATCGACTCCAGTGGGCCCATGCCGTCGTTACGTTCCAGCTGCAAGGCCAAGTCGATCATCAAGATGGCATTTTTCTTGACCACACCAATCAGCAGGAATAAGCCAAGCAACGAAATCAGGCTGAACTCGCCACCCGTCAGGTAGATCGACAGCAACGCGCCCACACCCGCCGAGGGCAAGGTGGAGAGGATGGTCAGCGGGTGGATATAGCTTTCATACAAAATACCCAACACCAGGTACACCGCCACCAACGCGCCGAGAATCATGAACGGCTGGCCCTTCTGGGTCGCCGCGAACGCGTCGGCGGTGCCGGCCATCTTGGCGATCACATCTTCCGGCAGCCCCACCTTGGCAATCGCCCGCTCGATGGCGGCCGTGCCCTGCTCCACCGTGACGCCGGGCGCCATGTCGAAGGCGATGTTTTCCGAAGCGAACTGGCCTTCATGGCTGACCCGGTCATCGGCCAAACTGTTCTCATAATGGGCGATGGTCGACAGTGGCACCCGCGCGCCATCGGCGGTGATCACCTGCATCTGGTTGAGGGTGATGGGGTCCTGGGCGTATTTGGGGTTGACCTCCATCACCACCTGGTACTGGTTGAGGCTGTCATAGATGGTGGAAATCTGCCGCTGGCTGTAGGCGTTGTTGAGCACCGCGGTGACCATGCTCATGTCGATGCCCAGGCGCTTGGCCTGGTCGCGGTCAACCACCAGCGTGACCTGCGCCGCACCGCGGCCTTCACGGGCATCGATGGCCGTGAGCTCTGGCAGTTCGCGCAAAGCCGCAACGACCTTGGGATACCACAGGCGCAACGCGGCCAAGTCGCCACTTTGCAGGATGTAGGAATATTGCGCGCTGGTCTGGTCGCGGCTGCCGCCAAATTGCAGATCCTGGTCGGCCATCAGGAACAAGCGCCCACCCGGTACCAGCGGCACGTCCTTGCGCAGCCGCTCGATCACCGCCTGGGCCGAAACCTTGCGCTCGCTGATAGGCTTGAGGCGCACCAGCATCACGGCGTTGTTGGTGCCGTTGTTGCCGCCGATAAAGCCGGCCACGCTCTGTACCGCCGGGTCCTTGAGCACGGCGACGCGAAACGTCTCCATCTTCGGCTGCATCACATTGAACGACAGGCCATCGTCGCCGCGCACAAAACCGATCAACTGGCCGGTGTCCTGTTGCGGCATGAAGGTTTTCGGCACGACCACGTAGAGTGCGATGTTCACACCCACCGTGATCAACAGGCTGAGCAGCGTCAGGCGGCGATGGCGCAGCACCCAGTCCAGGCTGGTGGCGTAGCGGGATACCATGCGGTCGTTGAGGGTCTGGCTCCAGCGCTGCAAACCGGTCATCCGGCCTTTGATGTGGGGCTTGAGCCAGCGGGCGCAGAGCATGGGGGTCAAGGTCAGCGAGACCACCAGCGAAACTATGATCGCCGCTGACAAGGTGATGGAAAACTCGCGAAACAGGTTGGTGACGATCCCGCCCATAAACAGGATGGACAGGAACACCGCCACCAGCGACACGTTCATCGACAGCAAGGTAAAGCCGACTTCCTGGGCCCCCAGGTACGCCGCCCTCATCGGCGGCACGCCGTCGTCGATGTGGCGGGAAATGTTCTCCAGCACCACGATGGCGTCGTCGACCACCAAGCCGGTAGCCAAGATCAACGCCATCAGCGAGAAGTTGTTCAGCGAAAAGCCAAACAGGTACATCACCGCGAACGTCCCCACCAGCGACACCGGCACGGCCAGCGTCGGGATCAGCGAGGCGCGGAAGTTGCCGAGGAACAGGTACACCACCAGGATCACCAGGGCTACGGCAATCAGCAAGGTCATCTCGGCTTCATGCAGGGTCGCGGTGATCACCGGCGAGCGGTCCATCGCCAGGTTGAGCTTGACGCTGGACGGCAGCACCGCCTGCAACGCTGGTAACTGTGCCTTGATCTGCCTGACGGTCTCGATGATGTTGGCACCAGACTGGCGGTTGATCACCAGCAGCACCGCGGGCTCATTGTTGAAGAAACCACTGTTGTAGCGGTCTTCTACACCGTCGCTGATCTTGGCCACATCCCCCAGGCGCAGCGCTGCGCCGTTCTGGTAGCGAATCAGCAGCGGCTCGTAGTCCTTGGCTTTTTCCAACTGGTCGTTGGCCTGGATCTGCCAGTTGCGCTCACTGTCTTCCAGCGAGCCTTTCGGTCGGCGCTGGTTGGCGTTGGCAATGGTGTTACGCACATCGTCCAGGGCCACGCCGTATTGGTCGAGGGCCTTGGGTTCCAGTTCAATCCGTACCGCCGGCAGGGAGCTGCCGCCAATCTGCACCTCGCCCACCCCCGGCACTTGGGACAGGCTTTGGGACAGGATGGTCGAGGCCAGGTCATACAGCTGGCCCTTTTGCAGCACATCCGAAGTCAGCGACAGCACCATGATCGGCGCCTGGGACGGGTTGATCTTCTTGTAGGTGGGCATGCTGCGCATGCCGCTGGGCAACAGGTTGCGCGAGGCGTTGATCGCCGCCTGCACTTCCCGCGCCGCGCCGTTGATGTCGCGGTCGGAGTCGAACGCCAGGATCACCCGCGTCGAGCCCTGGCTCGACGAACTGCTCATGGTGGTAATGCCAGCAATCGCACCGAACGAGCGCTCCAGCGGCGTGGCCACCGTAGACGCCATCACCTCGGGGCTGGCGCCGGGCAGGCTGGCCGATACCACGATCACCGGGAAGTCGATCTGCGGCAGTGGCGATACCGGCAACAGGTTGAAGCTCACGCCGCCCAGCAACATGATCGCCAGGCTCAGCAGCATGGTGGCTACCGGCCGGCGAATGAAAGGTCCGGACAGGTTCATGACTCAACCGGCTCCAGGCTTTGCGGCTCTTTGCGCCAGCGGCGGCCAAGGCGGTCGAAGTACAGGTAGATCACCGGCGTGGTGAACAGGGTCAAGACCTGGCTCACCAGCAAACCGCCGACCATCACCAGGCCCAAGGGTTGGCGCAGCTCAGCGCCAGAACCGGTGGCCAGCATCAACGGCACCGCACCGAACAACGCGGCCAGGGTGGTCATCAGGATTGGCCGGAAACGCAGCAGCGCCGCCTGATAAATCGCGGTCTGCGGGTCCAGGCCTTGGTTGCGTTCGGCGTCGAGGGCAAAGTCGATCATCATGATCGCGTTCTTTTTCACGATACCGATCAGCAAGATGATGCCGATGATCGCGATCATCCCCAGGTCATTGCCGCTGATCAGCAAGGCCAGCAAGGCCCCCACGGCAGCGGATGGCAAGGTGGACAGAATGGTGATCGGGTGGATGTAGCTCTCGTAGAGCACCCCCAGCACGATGTACATGGTCACCACCGCCGCCAGAATCAGCAGCAAGGTGCTCGACAGCGACGCCTCGAATGCCTGGGCGGCGCCTTGGAACTGGGTCTGCACCCCCACCGGCATGCCGATGTCTTTCTGGGTCTGGTTGATCAGGTCCACGCCTTTGCCCAGCGCCACGCCGGGGGCCAGGTTGAACGACATCATCACCGCCGGGAACTGGCCGATATGGGCAATCGCCAATTGGGCCTGGCGTTGTTCGACACGGGCGAGGCTGGACAGGCGTACCTGGCCGCCATCGGTGGTTTTCACGTGGATCTGGTTCAGGGCCGCCGGGCCGAGGGTTTCCCCGGACTGGGCCTGCAACACCACGCGGTATTGGCTGGCCTGGGTGTAGATGGTGGAGATCTGCCGCTGGCCGAAGGCATCGTACAGCGCGTCGGTGATGGTCGACACACTCACCCCCAGGCGCGAGGCTGCATCGCGGTCGATCACCAGGAACACTTGCAGGCCTTTGTCCTGCAGGTCGCTGGCCACATCGGTGAGTTCCGGCAACTGGCTGAGGGCATGCACCAGTTTGTCGCTCCACAGCGCCAGCAGATCGGCGTCCGGCGAGGACATGCTGAACTGGTACTGGGTGCGGCTTACGCGGTCTTCGATGGTTAAATCCTGCACCGGTTGCATAAACAGACGGATGCCCACCAGCTTGTCGATTTCCGGTTGCAGGCGGGTGATTACCTGGGCCGCGCTCAAGTCGCGCTCGCCATGGGGTTTGAGGTTGATCAGCAAGCGGCCGCTATTGAGGGTGGCGTTATCGCCATCCACACCAATATAGGAAGACAGGCTCTCCACGGCGGGGTCGGCCAGGATGATCTTGGCCAACTCCTGCTGACGCTGGCTCATGGCGGCAAAGGAGATGGACTGCGGCGCCTCGGAAATGCCTTGGATAACTCCGGTGTCCTGCACCGGGAAAAAGCCCTTGGGCACCACCAGGTACAGGAACACGGTCAGGCCCAGGGTGGCGATGGCCACCAGCAGGGTCAGCGGCTGGTGCTTGAGCACCCACTGCAACTTGCGCCCGTAGGCTTCGATCAACCAATCGATCCAGGCACCGCTGGCCTTGTAGAAACGGCCTTGTTCCTCTTCCTTGGGTTCACGCTTGAGCAACCGCGCGCACATCATCGGCGTGAGGGTCAGGGACACCACGAGGGAGATCAGGATCGCCACCGCCAGGGTGATGGCGAATTCACGAAACAGGCGCCCTACCACATCGGCCATGAACAGCAGCGGGATCAGTACCGCGATCAGCGACAGGGTCAAGGACACCAGGGTGAAACCAATCTGCTTGGCGCCCTTGAGCGCGGCCGCCATCGGCGTCTCGCCCTCCTCGATATAGCGGGAGATGTTCTCCAGCATCACGATGGCATCGTCCACCACAAAACCGGTGGCGATGGTCAGGGCCATCAGCGTCAGGTTGTTGATGGAGAACCCCGCCAGGTACATCACGCCAAAGGTGCCCACCAGCGACAGCGGCACGGCGATGGACGGGATGATCGTAGCGCTGACCCGGCGCAGGAACAGGAAGGTCACCATCACCACCAGGGCAATGGCGATCAGCAATTCGTGTTGCACATCGGTAACCGAGGCGCGGATGGTCTGGGTACGGTCGGTGAGCACCGTTACGTCCAGGCCGGCCGGCAGGTTGTCGGTGATGCTGGGTAGCAGCGCCTTGATGCGGTCGACCACTTCGATCACGTTGGCGCCCGGCTGGCGCTGAATGTTCAGCAACACGGCCTGGTTTTCATTGGCCCAGGCAGCGAGGCGTTCGTTCTCGGCACCGTCGACGATCTGGGCCACATCCTTGAGGCGCAGCGGTGCGCCGTTGTTGTAGGCCAGGATCAATTCGGCGTATTGCTGGGGCGAGACCAACTGGTCATTGGCGTCGAGCATCGACACGCGGGTGGGGCCGTCAAAGTTGCCCTTGGGCTGGTTGACGTTGGAGGCGGCGATCAGGGTGCGCACGTCCGACAGGTTCAAGCCGTTGGCGGCGAGGGCCTCGGGGTTGACCTTGATGCGCACGGCCTGGCGCTGGCCACCGGCGATGCTGACCATGCCGACGCCGCTGATCTGGGCGATTTTCTGCGCCATGCGCGTGTCGACCAGGTCATTGAGCTTGGGCAGCAACATGGTCTTGGAGGTGATGGCCAGGGTCAGCACCGGGGTATCCGCCGGGTTGACCTTGTTGTACACCGGCGGCGCCGGCAGGTCCTTGGGCAGCAGGTTGGTGGCGGCGTTGATCGCGGCCTGCACCTGCTGCTCGGCGACGTCCATATTGATATCGAGGTTGAAACGCAGGGTGAGCACCGAGGCGCCGCCTGAGCTGGTAGACGCCATCTGCGTCAGGCCGGGCATTTGCCCGAACTGGCGCTCCAGTGGCGCGGTGACTGCGCTGGTCATCACGTCCGGGCTGGCACCAGGGTAGAGGGTCATCACCCGGATAGTCGGGTAGTCCACCTGGGGCAAGGCCGACACCGGCAGCAAGCGATAGGCGATGATGCCGGCCAGGACAATGGCCAGCATGCTCAGCGTGGTGGCGACCGGGCGAAGGATAAACAGCCGCGACAGGTTCATGAACCGACCTTTTGCGCCTTGCCGGCGCTGGCGCCGGTCTCCCCTTTGGCGGCGGGCTTGCCTTGCAGGTGTTCAGTCGGGGTGGTCAGGACTTCACTGCTGTCGTTGACCACTTCGATCTCGCTGCCGTCCTTCAAGCGGTCGGTGCCTTCCAGCACCACACGGTCGCCGGCGACCAGGCCTTCCTTGATCACGGTGTTGTCACCATCGGTGTCACCGACCACCAGGGGCTGGACCTTGACCTTCTTGTCGCCATCGAGCTTGTAGACAAAGGTGCCCGTGTTGCCGAACTGGATCGCGGCGGACGGCGCCAACACCACGTTGTGCAGGGTGTCGGCCAGCAAGTGCACGTTGACGAACTGGTTGGGGAACAAGGCCTGGTCCTTGTTATCGAAACGACCTTTGAATTTCAGGGTGCCGGTGGTCACGTCGATCTGGTTGTCGAGACTTTGCAGCACGCCGACCGCCTGTTTTTTCACGTCGCCACGGTCCCAGGCTTCCACCGGCAGCTTATTACCGGCGTGGTAGCGGCTAAGAACGGTGTCGAGGGTGTTTTCCGGCAGGGTGAAGACCACGTTGATCGGCTGGGTCTGGGTAATCACGGCGATGAAGGTGGTGTCGTTGGCCGCCACCAGGTTGCCCACGTCGACCTGGCGCAAGCCCACGCGGCCACCAATCGGTGCGCGGATCTTGGTGAATTCGAGGTTGAGCTTGGCGTCGTCCACCGCGCCCTGGTTGGTCTTGACCGTGCCCTGGTATTGCAAGACCAGCGCTTCGGCGGTGTCCAGGGTCTGCTTGGCGATACTATCCTGGGCGTAAAGGCCGCGATAACGCTCGACGTCAACCTGGGCGTTTTTCAACTGCGCCTGGTTTTGCAGCAGCGTCCCCTGAGCTTGAAGCAAGGCGTTCTGATAGCTGCGCGGGTCGATCTCGGCCAACAGGTCGCCAGCCTTGACCATTTGCCCTTCTTCAAAGGCGATCTTTACCAACTCGCCGCCCACCCGGCTGCGCACATTGATGGTGTTGAGCGCGGTTACAGTGCCCAAGGCCTTGTAGTACACCGGGAATTCCCCTTGTACCGCCGGCGCCACGCGCACCGGAATAGGGCCTGTGGAACCGCCGAAGCCCGGGCGCATCATCCCCGACTTGCCGGCACGCCCAGCGGGTTTCTGCTCGGCGCTGTCCTTGTGGCTGGCAGGCCAGAATTTCCAGCACAGGCCGGCGATAACCAGCAGCACAAGCAGGCCAAACAGCCAGCGGCGGGACTTACGGGGGGACGATTGCATGGATTGATCAACCATTGGGCGCGAGAGCTTCTTCTTTGGGAGGCTGAAAGATAAGCACTGTGGCGCATTTAGAAAAGCGCCTTTACCGGCTATTTACCTTGGGCTTACAACTTTTAACGACTGACTTTAGTCCATTGGCTAATTCAGCTAAGCGTTTGACCCTTAAATGAAAACGGCCTGGACTAGGCCAGGCCGCAATCATGTAGCACACGTGTTACTGCCAAGCGACAGTAACGCGCCGAATCAATTACTTCAAAACAGCCAGGGCGGCTTCGTAGTTCGGCTCTTGGCCGATCTCGCTGACCAGTTCGCTGTGCAGCACGTTGTCGTTTTCGTCCAGTACCACCACGGCACGGGCGGTCAGGCCTTTGAGTGGGCCGTCAGCGATAGCTACGCCGTAGTCAACAGCGAAAGCGGCGCTGCGGAAGTCCGACAGGTTCTTCACGTTTTCCAAGCCTTCGGCGCCGCAGAAACGGGCTTGGGCGAACGGCAGGTCGGTGGAGATGCACAGTACAACGGCGTTGTTCAGCTCGTTGGCCTGGGCGTTGAACTTGCGCACCGAAGTCGCGCAGGTCGGAGTGTCGACACTTGGGAAGATGTTCAGCACTTTGCGCTTGCCGGCGAAAGTGGCCAGGGTTGCGTCCGACAGGTCGCCGGCGGTCAGGGTGAACTCAGGAGCCTGGGTGCCGGTTTGTGGCAGTTCGCCTTCAACCTGGACAGGGTTACCACGGAGGGTGACTTGAGCCATGAACGGAATCCTTATGCTGGGTTTATTGAAACGAATTCGAGAGGCGGAAGTTAACCACAAAGTGGTGTGACTACCTACCGCCAGACACAAATTGTCATCCCGCCCCGTTGTGGTTTAATTGCGCGCTTTGCGCAACCTCTCCAAGGAAACTGTTGTTGATGAATCAGCCTGCCACCCGAGTTCTGGTCATTGGATACGTCTGGCCCGAGCCTCGCTCCTCGGCCGCCGGCGGACACATGATGCAGATACTGGAGACTTTTCTTACGCAAAATTGGGAAATCACCTTTAGCAGCCCCGCCGCCCTCGGCGAGCACAAGGCCGACCTTCAAGCTTTGGGCATCGCCGAATGTGCCATCGAGCTTAATAACAGCAGTTTCGACGACTTTATTCGCGAACTGGCCCCGGACATCGTGCTGTTCGACCGCTTCATGATGGAAGAACAGTTCGGCTGGCGCGTCGAGAAATGCTGCCCCAACGCCCTGCGCGTGCTGGAAACCTCTGACCTGCAAAGCCTGCGCGACGCCCGTCACCAGCGCCTCAAAGACAGGCTCAAGGCCCATCCCGACAGCGACGACTTCACTGCCTTGTTCGCACCGGCACTGGCAGAAGAATTCCAATTGATGGCCGGCACCGACCTGGCCAAGCGCGAGATCGCCGCGATTTACCGCTGTGACATCAGCCTGATGATCTCCGACGTGGAGATCCGCCTGCTCACCGAGCAATTCAAGGTGCCCGCCGCCCTGCTCCACTGGTGCCCTTTGATGATGGCGCCGCCAACCGAAGCATTCACCCCGTATGAAGACCGTGCGCATTTCCTCAGCATCGGCAACTTCCGCCACGCGCCCAACTGGGATGCGGTGCTATGGATGAAGAACAGCCTGTGGCCACTGATTCGCCAACAATTACCGGGCGCCCAGTTGCACATCTACGGCGCCTACACACCGCCCAAGGCCACCGCACTGCATAACCCGGCGCAAGGTTTCCATGTGATGAACTGGGCCGAAGATGCGCTGCAAGTGATGAGCGCCGCACGCATCTGCCTGGCCCCTCTGCGGTTTGGCGCCGGGATCAAGGGCAAGCTGGCCGATGCCATGCTCTGCGGTACGCCAAACATCACCACGCCGATTGGCGCGGAGGCCATGGGTGATGAACAGCCGTGGCCGGGTGCCATCGAGCAAAGCGCCGAGCGCTTGGCCGCAGCCGCCGTGGCGCTGTATCAAGACCGCGAGCGCTGGACCCAGGCCCAGGAAGACGGCCGCCAGTTGCTCGCCCGCCGTTACGCCCAAGACCTGCACGGCCCGGCACTGCTGGCATGCCTTGAGCAATGCCGCGCTAACCTGGCCGACCACCGCCGCGACAACTTCACCGGCAGCATGCTGCGCCATCACGCGCATAAAAGTACCCAGTACATGTCCCAGTGGATCGAGGCGAAAAACCGCAACGTGTAAACAGCGGTGCTGGCAGCGTCGCGCACATAGGGGCATTATTCGGCTCGCACCCCAACAATAAAGCGACGGCAACATGACCCGAGCAGCGCGCATCACCGATCCTTCCTACGAGCTGATGGACGACCACAACGGCCTGTCCATCATCTATCGCCAGCACGGTTTCCCCTGCCCGCTGGTGCGCTGGCATTTCCACAAGGAATACGAACTGCACCTGATCGTGGCCAGTTCCGGCAAGGTGTTTATCGGCGACTACATCGGCAACTTCTACCCGGAAAGCCTGTTTCTCACCGGGCCCAACCTGCCCCACAACTGGATCAGCCAGGTCGAAGAGGACGAGGTGGTGCCCAAGCGCGACATGCTGGTGAACTTCACCGATGACCTGTTCGAGGGCGGCAGCCAGGTCTTCACCGAACTCAAGACCCTGGCCCCACTACTGGAACGGGCGCAATACGGCATCGAATTCCGCTGCAAAAAGACCATCGCCCAGGCCATGACCCTGATGCAGCGCATCGAGGACGCCCAGGGCATGGCGCGCCTGGGGCACTTTTTTATCCTGCTGGAAGTGTTGAGCGCCTGTGAGGACTACCAACTGCTGTCGGGCGTGACCACGCCGCAGTTGGCCGATGAGCACAGCATCGACCGCACCAACCGTGCGGTGGACTACATCTTTGCCCACTACGCGCGGGAACTGCCTCTGGAAGAGGTGGCGGACTACCTGGGCATGAAGCCGACGTATTTCTCGCGGGTATTTAAACAAGCCACGGGGCGCACGTTTATCGAGTTCGTCAATCGGCTGCGGATCAGCAAGTCGTGCGAGTTGCTGGCGGACGGTGATAAAGCGGTGACGGATGTGTGTTTTGAGTCGGGATTTAACAACATCTCGAACTTCAACCGGCGTTTCCAGCAGCTCAAGGGCATGACACCTTCCCACTACCGGCGTCTGGTGGTGCAGCGGCTCACGGAGCAGAACCTGACTTGACTTCTGCTGCCCTCAAACACATTGAATAAAAATATCGGTAAAACGCCTGCGCCCTTACCCATCGCTAAAGGAACGGCATCTCCCCCTATGCCACTCAGCGTCGCCACTTTCACGGTTTCATTCGAAAGATGGTTCTTTCCGACACGCAGGTAAAAGGGGCGTCGCCATGATCAATGTTCCGCAGCACTTCGTTCACACCGCCACACCCAGCTACACCACACATACCCCACAAAAAACCAACACACCGCCGAATCTGGAAACGGTCGGAAGCCAGCCACCCAGCGCGTCCAAACTCCGTCCTGTCTTGTTGCGCACACGTCGAGACTTACAGAACCCAGTCGTTGAGCCTGACCCTTTCAAAGCGTCGGCTCGCCAGTTCGCCGACGCCTTGGTTAAGCAGGGTGACGGGCAGCTAGCGGTAAGTCTTGGTATTGCCTTGGTCCGTCGTCAACTCGCCTCCGAGAATAGCCAAACTATCGACGCGCCCGACAAGCTCGCCGTCCCGCCGACGTCCACCTTTGGCCAGGCCTGGTCTGAGCTTGCAGACACGCTGGAATCGGAGCCTTTTAAGTCGTTTGCCGAGGCCAAGTTGATTGATATTACACAGCTGCTCATTAGCGAGACTGGAGGTCTATACGAGAACGCAAAAGACGGACGCCATGCCCGTTTTTTCGCACACGACCACCCCGAGTGGTCAGCCGTTTCGGCTGCCGTTTTAGCAGCTGCAAAAAAGTTGAAAAGCAAGGCTTATCCGGCAGTCTCGTTCTATGGTCGCGAACATGCTTCGGCTTACAACATCGCCGGATACTATGCGCTTTCAGTGGTTGGCCTTGATCGCAACAGCATGCTTTCAACCGCCGGCCAACTCTTGCGCGATGGAAGTTTTGACACCTTAAGCAGCTCAGACCCGCTCGACGCGCCGATCAAACAAAAACAAAGCGAGGCGCGCCAACGCATCGCAGCTTTACCGTCGTCAGCGTTGCTCCCTATTCTGGAAAAAATTGCACCCTCGACAGTGGAGCAGAAGGTTCAGCAAGCCGATCAGGCAATGGCACAGTTGGCCAGCCGCGGGATGATGAAACTGCTGCCAGAAACCAGTGACTACCAAACATCGGTCAACCTGGAAGACCTGCCTAAATATTCAAGCTACGTTCAGACGGGCGAATATCTGTTGAAAGCGCTGAACGGCAAAACATCCAGCACCTTTACCCAAGAGAACAACGTCGATCCCACCAGCATGCGCATCAACCCCGTCAGCGGTGAAATGATGGGGACAGTGAAGGGCGTCAACACCACGTTCACCTTGAACGATGTGTCCGGCTGGTACGAGGTCTGGAACGAGATAAAAGAGGCGGTGCAACTGATGGCCGCCGGCTCCAGGGATGATGTGACTTACCCCGACAGCACGTCCGCACCCCTGTATAAAGTCCTGGATTTTTACAACGAGCCAAGTCCTCACCAAGCGCTGGACGTTACTCGCCAACTCGCGTCCACCCTGGGGCGTATCGACGAGATGAATCAAAACCAAGGATTCAAAGCGCTGGTCGGTGCAGCACCCACCGATCCGGATTCCATCGCCGTAAGGCAGCGTCAACAAGCGGTGATACGACAACTGATCGGTACGCCACTGACGCTCTCGCCACTTGAAACGCTGGGCGCCGCTGTCAAAGCCAACCTCCCAACGCCAGTGGACATTCAAAAAAACCCGGATGAGGTCTTTGCACGCGCCGAGAGTGAAATGGCAACCACTGTGCAAAGTGCAATGCTTGAGCTGCAAACCCATCCGGACCAGATCACCTCGAAAATCATCCAGCCGATCCCCCCCATGAGCCTGCCGGGCCACTGTCTGGACTACCTCAACAAAGCCCTCAAGGGCCGTGGTTTTACCGCGTGGGCACGCGAACAGAATATTGACCTGACCTCCCTGCGCTATGACCCCACTGACAATGCGCTGATCGGCAAGGTCAAGGGCGTTGACCAGCGCTTCACCGACACCGACTTTGCGCAAAAACACCCCAAATACTTTGATGCGCTCACACACGTGTTGAACGCCGCGAGTCAATTCGCGAAAGCGGGACAAACCATCCCATTGCCGCATACCGCTATCAGTGGCCTGCCATACCCATGGATAGCCAATTTATATGGCCTCAGCGATGCTCCCGGCAGCACAGTATTCAACCAACAGATGGCGTTGATGGGGCGTACCCAACAGTTCCCCACACAGTCGGACGAACCACAAAAAACCGTGAGTAGGCTGGACCGACAGAAAACCGCACTGGGTGATAGCAACGACCGCTATCAGTTGATCCGCTTGATGAAAAACTGGAGTGCAAAAAGCAACCTTAGCCGCTTTGTGGTAGACCCGGACTCAACTCACCACCCCAAGAGCGTGACGACCGTCGCCGCGTTCCTCTCGCACAATGGCTGGTACCCAATACAGTCGAAAGCAGACAACGACAACTTGCTGGCAGCCTTGCAGGCCCAGGTCCCACAGCCTCCGCCTTTGGGCAATCTATGGGGTTTCCTGTCAACGCAACTGCCGTTGAGTAACACCCAGCGCAGCAAAGTGGCCGAATTCGTGAAGAGCGTCATTGGCGCCAATAACACTCTCCTCAATTACCTCGCAAGCAACGTTACTGATCTCAGTAACGCTCCCGAAAAAGCGCTGGAACAACTGCTTACCAGCGACAAAGCGATTGAACTGGCCACCCAGTTGCAAACCAAAATGCAGGGCGCTTCAACCCCAACCAGCCTGAAGCAATGGCTTTTGACCGCATTGGTGCTGGAGCTTGATCCAACGGCCGGAACGCAACATAAGACCCTGGCCGGTACAGACTTAGCGGGCAACGACAATGCCGGGCGCAGCACGCTCTTTATCCATGATCGGTTTAACCAACACCTGACTGCCAACAAAAACATTCCTTCCCACCTTGCACCTGTGGTTTCGCACTTGCTGTTGTCAGGGGCGGGGCCGCACCTGCTGGTCAAGGATGTACCGAAAAAAGTAACCCTCGGCTCCCCCGAGTGGTTCAACTTTACGGCGGCGGTTAACCAAATTGAATGGAAGGCCCCTGGCGCCACCGCGAGCATGACTTACCAGCAAGTGATGGGTAATTACAACATCCAACCCATTTCAGCACTGGAAGCGCAGATAAAAAGCTACGCACAGATGAACCCGTTGCTGGATTGGGCCGCCCTCAATAATAAGGTCAATAAGAACACCTACACCCTGCAACAGTTGAAAGACAGCCAACAAAAACTCCAGGCACAGACCAATCGTACGGCCGAGGCTGTGCGTTGGCTGAGTACGGCCGAAGCGCCCAACAGAAGGGACATGGCGCTTAAGGTGCTAAAAGAGAAGTTGGGGCCGGATATTGATTATGAAAAACGATTTATGCTGGAAAACGAATTCGCGGGTGTAATCAGCGGTGACCACTATAGCCTCGTAGAAATCTATGAAGCAGGCAGGCTGGATGAAAGCTGGATGCAGGAAGGCAGTCATGTGGACTTCGACAGCCTGCGTAAAAAAGCCAAAGAGCCTGGCTTTCCGGTTATCAACGAAGAATTCGACAAAGCCATAAAAGAAGATTTCAACCTGCGCAGACGTCATACCAGGACTCTGTTCGAGGACATGCTCAAAAAGCTACCGGTAGAGGAACACAAGAGCCTGCTCTATGGCGACGTCGAGTTTTTAAATGTTGAAGGCGCTGGCAGTGGCATGGTGATCACGTCGGTCTACAACGGGGTGAGAAGAGATTTTGCGGTCTACCCAACGTGGGGCCAGATTGTAAGGATTGCCGACATTGACCCCGCCACGCCACGGGGCCAGAAAGTCAGCCTCGACATCGACGCCGAGGCTTTCAAAAGCGGCACTGAACCCAAAACCGGGGTTAAATCGGACGTAGTATTGCGCAGTACCGAGCGACGCCTTCTGGATGACAACAATGAACCGTGGCCGCTGGAAGTCTCCTTCCCGGCCCACAAAGAAAATGACGCGTTATCCCCCAACTACGTGAGTGGCAGGCTATCGAAACTGGCCAACGCTATGATCGACTCGACCTACCTGAACAAAGCCGAGTTTGTGAACCTTCATCGCAATTGGTCCAGCAATACGCTTGAAACAGCGACAGAACCCAGTGATTTCTTCAAGGCACTTTGGCATTCCTTGCCGGGCACCAGCAGCTTGGAAGACCTTTATCACGGTCAGTTTGCGAAGGCGGCAGTAGACCTTGCCATTGATGCTGCGATCATGATCGCCACAGAGGGCGCGGGCAAGTTGTGGGGGCTGGCAAAAACTGCGGCGTCTTGGGGGGCTGCCAAGGTCGCTGAGGGGTTTATCGAGAAGTTTGGGGCTAAAGAGACTGAAAGTATTGCGCTCAGGGATATGAGCGCCGCCAGCACCTCTGAGTCCATTAATACGGCCCGCCGCCTGCAAGGCTTTGGTGGCGAAGTTACGACGCCGGAAAATGTGGCTGACGGATTCATCTCGAGCGCTGGCGCCCGAAACCCAATCAAGGTTAGCGCGATGTATAAAGACGACGGATGGTATGCCTATAACGCCAGGACTTTAGAGGCTGAGGGCGCGGTGCTGGAAGGGTTCGTGCCGGAAGGGCTCAACAAGAACCCATTATTTGGGAAGCTGCCCGCAGAAATAGAGGCCGAACAAGCCCTGATGAAAACATTTGAGAATAAAGTGATTGAGGCTCGTAAAGAAGCGAACTATCAAAAAGGATACGACGCCCTCACTCTTGGCAACATAGAAGGTTACACTCCCAATATGGGAGCGGCATCCATCCGAAAACTGATTGCCCATTCCAATTTCAATGCTGAACAGATAGGCAGTCTGTTTCGACAAATAGAAATAATAGAACTGGATCACTTTCAACGGGTGTCCGAAGCTTTCATGCGCGAGATGAATTCAGTTGGCGCGACCGTTCGCCCAATGCCCCAGTCGTTTCATCTTGCCCTAACACGCATCTACTCCCCTGGCGAGTGTGCCGGGCTTTCTACCGCAATGGCTATGGCGATAATGGAGGGCTCCGAAAATACATTGCTTGATAATTTGGCTATTGCCGCAGCAAAACCGAGCGTCGTCGAGAATGCAAAGTTTCTAAACAATATTGAGAAACTCGAAAATACGATGATGTTCAATAACACGCTTCATGGCAATGGCGGAGCCCTTGTCCCATTTGACGGCATCGTTAAAAAAATGAGTGAGGCAAAGGAGACAACTGCTTGGTTAGTCAGTGAAGACGGACACGCAATGACTGCAGGCGTAAGGATCGACCCAGCCAAAATAAAAAAACCCATATGGTTCTTCTACGAGCCGAACTTCGGCCTTGCCATTTTCGACTCTAAAAACAAAATGAAGGCAGGGATGCGCAAGCTCCTGAAAACCGGCCCGATTGGGACCAGTCACCTCCACTATGGCACTCCGTCAAAGCCGATATATGGGACGTCGACTTTCAACCCGGACAATCTCAAGAAGCAAAACTGGTCGATTGAGGATGTAAAAAAACTATCCCAACCGATTGGAAATTAACATAACCGGTATCGACAACCGACCAGAGCGTAGCGCACTCGCGCTACGCTCTGTTTCTGCAGCCCTGCTCCTCACCTGCAAGATCAGCAGTCACGATAAATATACGTTTGGAGTCGGCCGAAGCATGTTGGTCCTAGTATGCCGCGTCATAGGTAGCACCCGACGCGAGCAAGCGCCTACGGTGAAACACTCTAAGTGAGTGCAAAAAAGTATCAGTCCCAGTGCGCCCAAGGATTTGTCACACCGCCATTTCAAGGCTGTAATCAACCGCACACTCTTCCTGACTCCTTGTAGGAAGACACAACAACAATAACTGTCCTTCTGTAGCCCCTGGGCGCGGAAATGGAGTGCGCGATGAAGTTCACAGCAAAAGCCCTGCTTGTCTCTACCTGCATGATGACCTGCATGACCCTCAGCGCCGTCAGCCTTGGCGCGCAGACCCTGACCATTGCCACCGTCAACAACAGCGACATGATCCGTATGCAGAAGCTCTCGAAAACCTTCGAGGCCGAGCATCCGGAGATCAAGCTGAACTGGGTGGTGCTCGAAGAAAACGTGCTGCGCCAACGCCTGACCACCGACATTGCTACCCAAGGCGGGCAGTTCGATGTGTTGACCATCGGCATGTACGAAGCCGCACTGTGGGGCGCCAAGGGTTGGCTGGAGCCGATGAAGGATCTGCCAGCGTCCTACGACCTCGATGATGTATTCCCTTCGGTGCGTGACGGTTTGTCCGTCAAGGGCTCGTTGTACGCCCTGCCGTTCTACGCCGAAAGCTCGATCACCTATTACCGCACCGACTTGTTCAAGGACGCCGGGCTGACCATGCCTGAGCACCCGACCTGGACGCAGATCGGCGAGTTCGCCAGCAAACTCACCGACAAGAGCAAAGAGCAGTACGGCCTGTGCCTGCGTGGCAAAGCCGGTTGGGGTGAGAACATGGCGCTGATCACCACCTTGGCCAACGGCTACGGTGCGCGCTGGTTCGATGAGAAGTGGCAACCGGAATTCAATGGCCAGGAATGGAAGGACGCGCTGAGCTTCTACGTCGACAACATGAAGAAATCCGGCCCGCCGGGTGCCTCCAGCAACGGTTTCAACGAGAACTTGGCACTGTTCAACAGCGGTAAATGCGCTATCTGGGTGGATGCCAGCGTGGCCGGCTCGTTTGTCACCGACAAGACCCAAAGCAAAGTGGCTGACCACGTAGGCTTCACCTTTGCCCCGCACGAGAAGACCGACAAGGGCACCTCGTGGCTGTACTCCTGGAGCCTGGCGATCCCCACCAGTTCCAAGGCCAAGGACGCCGCCAAGGTGTTCACCAGTTGGGCAACGTCCAAGGAATATGGCGCGCTGGTGGCCAAGACCGACGGCGTGGCCAACGTCCCGCCAGGCACGCGCAAATCCACCTATAGCGACGAGTACATGAAGGCCGCACCGTTTGCCAAGGTGACGCTGGAATCGCTCAAAGTGGCGGACCCGACCAAGCCGACGCTCAAGTCGGTGCCGTATGTCGGCATTCAGTTGGTGACCATTCCTGAGTTCCAGGCGATTGGGACCTCGGTGGGCAAGCTGTTCTCGGCCGCATTGACCGGTCAACAGACGGTGGATCAAGCCTTGACCGCCGCGCAGACCAGCACCGAGCGGGAAATGAAGCGGGCCGGTTATCCCAAGTAACCCTGGTTCACCACAGTCAAATGTGGGAGGGGGCTTGCTCCCGATGAGGGCCTGTCAGCCACCAAATGTGTAGCTGACCCACCGCTATCGGGGGCAAGCCCCCTCCCACACTGACCGCACTCCGATTCTTGCTCTGTACTGGCCTTGAATACCATGAATACACCACCCAAAAACCGCCTGGCCAACCCCGGCTGGTTCCTTGTCAGCCCCTCGGTGGCCTTGCTGCTGCTGTGGATGATCGTGCCGCTGGGCATGACGCTGTACTTCTCCTTGATCCGCTACAACCTGCTCTACCCCGGCGAAAACCAATTCGTGGGGCTGGAGAACTTCACCTACTTCATCACCGACTCGGGCTTCTTGCCCGGCGCCACCAACACGCTGTTGCTGGTGGGCAGCGTGCTGCTGATCAGTGTGGTATTCGGCGTGTTGATCAGCGCCTTGCTCGAAGCCAGTGAGTTCTTCGGTCGCGGCCTGGTGCGGGTGTTGTTGATCTCGCCGTTCTTCATCATGCCCACGGTGGGTGCGCTGATCTGGAAGAACCTGATTTTCCACCCAGTGTCGGGGATCCTCGCCGCCGTATGGAAGTTTTTCGGCGCCGAGCCCGTGGACTGGCTGGCGCACTACCCGTTGCTGTCGATCATCATCATTGTCTCGTGGCAATGGCTGCCCTTCGCCATTTTGCTGTTGATGACTGCCATGCAGTCCCTCGACCAGGAACAAAAGGAAGCCGCGCGCCTGGACGGTGCCGGCGCCATCGCGATTTTCTGGCACCTCACCCTGCCCCATTTGGCCCGCCCGATTGCCGTGGTGGTGATGATCGAGACGATCTTTTTGCTGTCGGTGTTCGCCGAAATCTTCACCACCACCAACGGTGGCCCCGGCTACGCGTCGACCAACTTGGCGTACCTGATCTACAACCAGGCGCTGGTGCAGTTTGACGTGGGTATGGCCTCGGCTGGCGGCTTGATTGCCGTGGTCATCGCCAATATCGCGGCGATCATCCTGGTGCGGATGATCGGCAAAAACCTGACTGACAAGCCTTGAGGGCCGCGCCATGACGCTTCAACAAACCCGCCGCCTGCAAAGCCTGTTGCTCGGCACCTTGGCTTGGGCCATCGCGATCTTGATCTTCTTCCCGATCTTCTGGATGGTGCTGACCAGCTTCAAGACCGAAATCGACGCGTTCGCCACGCCGCCGCAGTTCATCTTCACGCCGACGCTGGAGAACTACCTGCACATCAACGAACGCAGCAATTACTTTGCCTACGCCTGGAACTCGGTGGTGATTTCCTTCAGCGCCACCGCCCTGTGCCTGCTGATCTCGGTGCCGGCCGCCTACTCCATGGCGTTCTACGAAACCCAGCGCACCAAGGGCACGCTGCTGTGGATGCTGTCCACCAAGATGCTGCCACCGGTGGGCGTGCTGATGCCGATCTACCTGCTGGCCAAGAGCTTTGGCCTGCTGGATACGCGTATCGCGCTGATCATTATCTACACCCTGATCAACCTGCCGATCGTGGTATGGATGGTTTACACCTACTTCAAGGACATCCCCAAGGACATCCTCGAAGCCGCCCGCCTGGATGGCGCCACCCTGTGGCAGGAAATGGTCCGCGTGCTGCTGCCGATTGCCAAAGGTGGTTTGGCTTCTACCGTGCTGCTGTCGCTGATCCTGTGCTGGAACGAAGCGTTCTGGTCGTTGAACCTGACCTCATCGAGCGCCGCGCCACTGACTGCGTTGATCGCCTCCTACTCCAGCCCCGAAGGGTTGTTCTGGGCCAAGTTGTCCGCCGTGTCGACACTGGCCTGCGCGCCGATCCTGATTTTTGGCTGGATCAGCCAGAAACAGCTGGTGCGCGGTTTGTCCTTCGGCGCCGTTAAATAATAATTCCAAGCGGAGGCCCATCATGGCCAACCTGAAAATCAAGAATCTGCAAAAAGGCTTCGAAGGTTTCTCGATCATCAAGGGCATCGACCTTGAAGTGAACGACAAGGAATTCGTGGTGTTCGTCGGCCCGTCGGGCTGCGGTAAATCCACCCTGCTGCGCCTGATCGCCGGCCTTGAAGAAGTGAGCGAAGGCACCATTGAACTGGATGGCCGCGACATCACCGAAGTGACCCCGGCCAAGCGCGACCTGGCGATGGTGTTCCAGACCTACGCCCTGTACCCGCACATGAGTGTGCGCAAGAACATGTCGTTTGCCCTGGATTTGGCGGGCGTGGACAAGAAGCTGGTGCAGAGCAAAGTCGACGAAGCCGCGCGCATCCTCGAATTGGGCCCGTTGCTGGAACGCAAGCCCAAGCAGCTTTCCGGCGGCCAGCGTCAGCGCGTGGCCATTGGCCGGGCGATTGTGCGCAACCCGAAAATCTTCCTGTTCGACGAACCGCTGTCCAACCTCGACGCCGCCCTGCGCGTGCAGATGCGCCTTGAGCTGGCGCGCCTGCACAAAGAGCTGCAAGCCACCATGATCTACGTGACCCACGACCAAGTTGAAGCCATGACCCTGGCCGACAAAGTGGTGGTGTTGAACAGCGGGCGCATCGAACAGGTCGGCTCGCCCCTGGAGCTGTACCACCAGCCGGCCAACCTGTTTGTGGCGGGTTTCCTCGGGACGCCGAAGATGGGCTTCCTCAAGGGCAAGGTCACACGCGTTGACAGCCAAAGCTGTGAAGTGCAACTGGATGCCGGCACCTTGATCAGCCTGCCGTTGAGCGGTGCAACGTTAAGCGTGGGCAGCGCGGTGACCCTGGGCATTCGCCCGGAACACCTGGAAATCGCCAGCCCCGGCCAGACCACCCTGACCGTCACCGCCGACGTCGGCGAGCGCCTGGGCAGCGACACATTCTGTCACGTCATTACCGCCAACGGCGAGCCTTTGACCATGCGGATTCGTGGCGACATGGCCAGCCAATATGGCGAGACGCTGCAATTGCACCTGGACCCGGCGCACTGCCATCTGTTCGATACCGACGGCGTTGCCGTGGCCCGTCCACTGCGCGCTGCCGCCTGATTTTGCGAGAGTTGTGATGAAACTGAATAAACAGAACCTCACTCAGTTGGCGCCCGAAGTACAACTGCCGACGTATACCTCTACCTCGCAGGGCATCGCCCATATCGGCGTCGGTGGTTTCCACCGTGCGCACCAGGCGTATTACACCGATGCACTGATGAACACCGGCGTGGGCTTGGACTGGAGCATCTGCGGCGTCGGCCTGCGTAACGAGGACCGCAAGGCCCGCGATGACCTGGCCGGCCAGGACTACCTGTTCACCCTGTATGAACTGGGCGACACCGACGACACCGAAGTGCGCGTGATCGGCGCCTTCAGCGACATGCTGCTGGCCGAAGACGGCGCCCAGGCCTTGATCGACAAGCTCGCCAGCCCCCAGATCCGCATTGTCTCGCTGACCATCACCGAAGGCGGCTACTGCATCGATGACAGCAACGGTGAGTTTATGGCCCACCTGCCGCAGATCCAACACGACCTGGCGCACCCCAAGGCACCCAAGACCGTGTTCGGTTTTATCTGCGCCGCGCTCACCCAGCGCCGCGCCGCTGGCGTTCCGGCGTTCACGGTGATGTCCTGCGATAACCTGCCGCACAACGGCGCCGTCACGCGCAAGGCCCTGCTGGCGTTCGCCGCCCTGCACAACGCCGAGCTGCATGACTGGATCAAGGCCAATGTGAGCTTCCCCAACGCCATGGTCGACCGTATCACGCCGATGACCAGCACCGCCCACCGCCTGCAACTGCACGATGAGCACGGCATCGACGATGCCTGGCCGGTGGTGTGCGAACCCTTTGTGCAGTGGGTGCTGGAAGACAAGTTCGTCAACGGCCGCCCGGCCTGGGAGCAGGTCGGTGTGCAGTTCACCGATGACGTCACCCCCTATGAAGAGATGAAGATCGGCCTGCTTAACGGCAGCCACCTGGCCCTGACTTACCTGGGGTTCCTCAAGGGTTATCGGTTTGTGCACGAGACCATGAACGACCCGGTATTTGTCGCGTATATGCGGGCCTATATGGACCTGGACGTCACGCCGAACCTGGCGCCGGTGCCGGGCATCGACCTCACGCAGTACAAGCAGACGCTGGTGGACCGCTTCTCCAACCAGGCGATTGCCGACCAGTTGGAACGGGTGTGTTCCGATGGGTCGTCGAAGTTTCCCAAGTTCACCGTGCCGACTCTCAACCGCTTGATCGCCGATGGGCGCGAGACTGAGCGGGCAGCCCTGGTGGTAGCGGCGTGGGCGTTGTATTTGAAGGGTGTGGACGAGAACGGCGTGAGCTACATGATCCCGGACCCGCGGGCAGAATTTTGCCAGGAGCTGGTGAGTGATGATGCCTTGATCAGCAAGCGGTTGCTGGGCGTGGAGGAGATTTTTGGCACGGCTATTCCCAATTCGCCTGAGTTTGTGGCAGCGTTTGAGAAGGGTTATGCCAGTTTGCGCGACAATGGCGTGACTGCAACACTTAAGCAACTCCTGAAGAAACCGAATTAGAAATGTGGGAGCGGGCTTGCTCGCGAATGCGGTGTTTCAGTTGATACTTACTTCACTGACCCACCGCCTTCGCGAGCAAGCCCGCTCCCACATTTTGATCGGGTTACCAATCCATAAAAATAGTACTGCTGAGCACGCCACCATGACCCAGCAAAACCTGTTCCTCGGCATCGACTGCGGCACCCAAGGCACCAAGGCCATCGTCCTCGACGCCACCAGCGGCAAGGTGCTGGGCCTGGGCGCCGCCGCCCACACCCTGATCAGCGGCGCCAACGGCCGGCGCGAGCAAGACACCCAGCAATGGCTCGACGCGTTCACCGAAGCCACCCACCGCGCCCTGCAACAGGCCGGTGTGGACGGCCAGGCCATTCTCGGCATCGGCGTTTCAGGCCAGCAACACGGCCTGGTGTTGCTCGATCACAGCGGCCAGGTATTGCGCCCGGCCAAGCTGTGGTGCGACACCGAAACCGCGCCCGAGAACGACCGCCTATTGCAGCACCTGGGCGGCGAAAGCGGCTCGCTGGAGCGACTTGGGGTGGCGATTGCACCGGGTTACACGGTGTCCAAGCTGTTATGGACCCGCGAACAGCACCCGGACATTTTTGCGCGCATTGCCCATATCCTGCTGCCCCACGACTACCTGAATTACTGGCTCACCGGTCGCGCCGTCGCCGAATACGGCGATGCATCGGGCACCGGCTATTTCAACGTGCGCAGCCGTGAATGGGATGTGGCGCTGTTGAAGCACATCGACCCCAGCGGCCGCCTGGAGCGCGCCTTGCCCCAACTGATCGAAGCCGATCAAAGCGTGGGCACAATCCTGCCCGCCATCGCCGAGCGCCTGGGCATCAACCCCAACGCCATCGTCTCCAGTGGCGGCGGCGACAACATGATGGGCGCCATCGGCACCGGCAATATTGCCCCGGGGGTGATCACCATGAGTCTGGGTTCATCGGGAACCGTCTATGCGTTTGCCGATCAAGCCAACGTAAGCCCCCAGGCCTCGGTGGCCACGTTTTGCGCGTCCAGCGGCGGCTGGTTGCCGTTGATCTGCACCATGAACCTGACCAACGCTACCGGAGTGATCCGCGAACTGTTCGAGTTGGACCTTGCCACGTTCAACGCCTTGGTCGATCAAGCACCGATTGGCGCCGAGGGCGTGAGCATGCTGCCGTTCCTCAACGGCGAACGCGTGCCCGCCCTGCCCCACGCCACCGGCAGCGTGCACGGCCTGACCATGACCAACCTGACCCGTGCCAACCTGTGCCGCGCCGTGGTCGAGGGCACCACCTTTGGCCTGCGCTACGGCCTGGACCTGTTGCGCCAGACCGGCTTGCAAAGCCTGCGCATCCGCTTGATCGGCGGCGGTTCAAAAAGCCCGGTGTGGCGGCAAATGGTCGCCGATATCATGAACACCGAAGTGATCTGTACCGAACAAAGCGAGGCTGCTGCCTTGGGCGCAGCGATCCAGGCGGCGTGGTGCCAGTCCGGCGAGTCGTTGGCCAGCCTGTGCGACAAATGCGTAAGCGTCGACCCGGCCAGCCGCACCCTGCCAGTGGCGGCCAGCGTCAGCGCCTATCAACAGGCTTACGAGCGCTATCAGCAGCTTGTGGCAACCCTTTAAGAGCGAACGACTATGTATCTGGTGTGTGGTGAAGCGCTGTTCGATTTTTTCAGCGAGGAGGATGCCAGCGGGCAGGCTTCCAAGGTCAATTACAAGGCAATTGCCGGCGGTTCACCGTTCAATGTGGCGGTGGGCCTGCGCCGTTTGGGCATCGAGGCCGGGTTGTTCGGTGGCCTGTCCACAGACTTCCTGGGGCGGCGTTTGCTGCAGGTGCTCAGGGACGAAGGCGTGAGCGAAGAGTTCCTGGTGGAGTTTGCCGCGCCCACCACCCTGTCGATGGTCGCCGTGGGCGCCGACGGCTCGCCGCAGTACAACTTTCGCGGAGAAGGCTGTGCCGATCGACTGCTGGACGTGACTCATCTGCCAGCGCTCGGCGATGAGATACGCGGCCTGCATATCGGTTCGTTCTCCCTGGTGGTGCAGCCGGTTGGCGACACCTTGCTGAACCTGGTCCAGCGTGAAAGCGGCAAACGCCTGATCAGCCTCGATCCCAACGTGCGCCTGAACCCCCAACCGGATATCCAACTGTGGCGCGACCGCGTGGCTCAGCTGGTGCAGCACGCCGACCTGATCAAGGTCAGCGACGAAGACCTGCACCTGCTGTATCCCGACCAATCGCCAGAGAGCGTGCTACAGGGTTGGCTGCAACACCGTTGCCAGTTGGTGTTCCTGACCCGTGGCGGCGATGGCGCAACGGTATTCAGCCGCCAGCACGGCAGTTGGTCGGCGCCGGCGGTCAAGGTGGTGATGGCCGATACCGTAGGGGCTGGCGACACCTTCCAGGCGGCCTTGATTGCCTGGTTGACGGAACACGCGCTGGACTCGGTGGAAGGCCTGCAACAACTTTCCCACGCGCAGATCGACGCCATGCTGGGCCTTGCGATTCGTGCGGCGGCCATGACGTGCACCAAGACCGGTCCCGACCTGCCGTACCGTGATCAGCTGCGCTGAACGGCACCAAGCCTGTAGGAGAATTTCGGCTATCGAGTAGGTAAATGCCGCCAAATATGAAGCTTTTGTCAGCAACCCGAAAATTAATCAATGGTTAATCTCCAAAGCTAACAGTGAGTTCGTCCGCCCATCACAGCGATGGGCCAGCGAACCCCTGTTGGAGAACCACCATGAAACTGCAAACCCTGCTCCTGGCAAGCACCCTGGCATTAGTCAGCCTATCGGGCCTGGCACACGCCGACTCAAAACCGGTGCCTTACCGCTATGGCATGCCTATGGATGTGGAGAAAGTCATCTCCATGAACGAACCCCAGACCGACGAGTGCAAGGTGATCAAGGCCGATATCAAGTTCTTGGACAAGGCCGGAGCGGAGCAACACGTGAGCTATAAAAAACTGTCCGATGCCTGCCTGTTCCAGAATTGAACCCAGGTCTGACAAAGGGCGGCGTAATGTGTCTTCACAGCGTATCCTTGGGCACTTCTTATTCGGCCGAAAGGACTCGCCATGCAACTGCGCTTTCATACGCTCGCCCTCTTCACCGCCCTGCTCTGTTTCGCCCTCGCGTTGATCTGGGGGTTGCGCCCCGACCTGCTGCTATGGCTGTGGAGTGTGGAATACTCCAGCGCTACCGGGCTGGTATGCCGGCGTAACGCCGCGCTGTTCCTGGCCGTCGGCATCATGTTCTACCGCGCCCGCCATGCGCCCCCCTCTGACACACGACGCGCCATGACCACCGGGTTTATTGCCGGTTGCCTTGCCTTGGCGGTATTGGGGTTCAGTGAGTGGATCAACGGCAATGCCGGCCCCGGCATCTTGCTGGCCGTGGCAACAGAAACCGTACTGGGCCTGGCGTTTATCCAGGCCCACAGGTCTTCGGCAGTTCAAGCCCCAGCGTCTACCTAGTAATAGGCGCGGCCCCCCGCTCTTTGCAGGGCGGGTGCATGGGTGTGCTTGAGGTCTTCACGCAACCCGGTGATCAGGTTGCAAATGGCTCGGCTGCTGTCGAGCTTGTCAGCGTTTATACCTTTGACTTCCAAATCCACCCGGTCACGGTCACGGTCGTCATAGACCTTGATCGTCAGCGAAGCATCTTCGGCTTTGGTGCATTCGCACCGTTTGGGCAGGAAACTTGTTTCAATAATGCTGCGAAGTTCCAGTTCCGAAAGCATGGCTAACCTCTCCTTTCATGAGACTGCCAATCGATTGTTATAGGTCTTGCGAACACTTGCCTACCACGTCTTGCCAACCCTGGAAGACGCTTGTATCCAACAGCCTACCCGGCAAAATCTGCTGGCGTTGTAACCTTTCCTCATAAGTCCCGGCGGTTGTTATATATCCAAAGATGTTTTAAACATTCAGTCACTTAATCTTCGCCGAATAACCGAGATTAAACGTTTAACCCTGCACTTGCCGCGACTCTCTCAGCAACATGTCGCAAACTATCGAAGTTGATATTGGCCCCGGAATTAATCGCCACCAACGTCTGGCCGCAGGCACCCTCCCGTTCCACGTATTTGCGAATACCCGCCACCGCTAACGCGCCGGAAGGTTCGGTGATGGAGCGGGTATCGTCGTAGATCAGCTTGATGGCGCTGCACAGTTCGTCATTGCTCACGGTGATGACTTCATCTACCCAGTCCCGGCAGATTTCAAAGCCGTAGGCCCCGATCTGCGCGACGGCCGTGCCATCGGCAAACCCGTCCACCGTGGGCAATACCACCCGCTCCCCGGCACCCATCGCCGCCAGCAGGCACGCGGAGCCCTCGGGCTCGACGCCGATGATGCGCACTTCGGGGCGCAAGTATTTGACGTACGCCGCGATCCCGGCGATCAGGCCACCACCGCCCACTGGCACGAAGATCGCGTCCAGCGCGCCCTGTTGCTGGCGCAGGATTTCCATGGCCACGGTGCCTTGGCCAGCGATCACCTGCGGGTCGTCGAAGGGCGACACAAAAGTGCAGCCCGAGGTCTTGGCCAATTCCAGCGCATGGGCCAACGCAAACGGGAAGCTCTCTCCGTGCAGCACCGCATCGGCGCCCCGGGAGCGCACGCCCAGCACTTTCAACTGCGGCGTACTGCACGGCATGACGATACGTGCCTGGATCCCCAACTCTCGCGCCGCCAGTGCCACACCCTGGGCATGATTGCCCGCCGAAGCCGTGACCACCCCCCGGGCTTTTTCGGCATTGCTTAGCTGCACCAGCTTGTTGTAGGCGCCACGAATCTTGAAGGAAAAGGTCGGCTGCAGGTCTTCGCGCTTGAGCAACACCGTATTGCCCAGCATCGCCGACAATGCGGGCGCCGCTTGCAAGGGCGTGCGTACCGCCAGGTCATAGACCGGCGCGGCGAGGATCTTTTTTACATAGTGCTCAAGCAGTTCCGGGGCGGCGGTGCTCATGGGTATCTCCTGGCGGTGTGCAAAGGGCCCTGGAGACGGAAAAACAAAACCCGCCTCTAGGGCGGGTTTGGGTGCAGCCGTGTGCTATCCCGCCAAATGAGGAATGGCGGTAATAATGCTTGGCTGGCTGCGGAAGGCTTGAAATGTCATGCCCCGAAATTAACCGGGCGCAGCACAGCGAGTCAACAAAAGGTTTACTTGCGACATACGAAACATATACGCTTCGTATATCCACTTAACACAGTGAACCCCATGGGCATCGTCAAGATCACCGACCAACTGCACGAACAACTGCGCCTGGCCAGCGCCGCGATGGACCGTTCCATCAACGCCCAGGCCGAGTTCTGGATCAAGATCGGCCTGCTGGCCGAGCTGAACCCCCACCTGCCCTACAACGAGCTGATCAACAAACTGTTGTTGGACAAGCCCGACCTGATCCGAGGGCGTGGTTGATGATCAAGACCGCCGCACAACTGGCCGTGATGCGCGAATCCGGGCGCTTGCTGGCCCAGGTGTTTACCATGCTCGACGGCTTTGTCGCTGCCGGCCGCTCCACACTGGAGCTGGACGCCGCCGTTGAAGCCTTCATCCGCAACGACCTCAAGGCCCGCCCCGCCAGCCTTGGCCAATACGACTACCCTTTCTGCATCAACACTTCGATCAACGAAGTGGTGTGCCATGGCATGCCCAGCGCGAAAGAGGTCTTGAAGGACGGCGATATCATCAACATCGACATCACCCTGGAAAAAGGTGGCTACATCGCCGACTCCAGCAAGATGTACATGATCGGCACCGTCGCCCCCAAGGCGCGGCGCCTGGTGGAGCAGACCTTCGAAGCGATGTGGGCCGGCATCCGCCAGGTCAAGCCCGGCGCACGCCTGGGGGACATCGGCCATGCCATCCAAAGCCATGCGCAGGCCAATGGCTACAGCGTGGTACGTGAATACTGCGGCCATGGCATCGGCAAGCAGATGCATGAAGAACCGCAGGTCCTGCACTTCGGCCGCCCTGGCACCGGCCTTGAACTGCGTGAAGGCATGGTGTTTACCGTGGAGCCGATGCTCAATCAGGGAAGCTCCAAAGTGCGCAGCTTGAAGGATGGCTGGACGGTGGTGACCAAAGACAACAGCCTGTCGGCGCAGTGGGAACATACCGTGGCAGTGACGGCCGATGGCTTTGAAGTGTTGACCTTGCAACACACCCCCTGAACCACCCACTCAACTTGTAGTGAGCGGGCTTGCCCCGCGCTGGGGGGCGAAGCCGCCCTAAACCCAGGCACCTCGGTATCACTGAAACACCGCGGCGGCCTTGTTGGGGCGGCTTCGCCACCCAACGCGGGGCAAGCCCGCTCACTACAAATCGCGTAAAGCGTCGATCACGCCACCTGCTTGATCCCAGCCTTGGCTTCCAGCTCACGTACCAGCGGCAACACGCGCTTGCCGAAGTACTCCACTTCTTCCTGAAAGTGCAGGAAACCCGCCAGCACCAAATCCACGCCCACGGCCTTGAGCGCGACAATGCGCTCGGCGATCTGCTGTGGCGTGCCGATCAGGTTGGTCTTGAAGCCATCGTTGTACTGCACAAGGTCTTCAAAGCTGGACTTGGCCCAGTTGCCCTCACCTTCGGGTGAAGCCTTGCCCGCTTGCTTGGCCGCATCGCCAAACGCGTTTACCGCTTCCGGGTCGGCCTTGTCGATGATTTCGGAGAGCACAGCGCGGGCTTCTTCTTCGGTATCACGGGCGATCACAAAGGCATTCACGCCGACCTTGACCGAATGGTTATTCGCCGCCGCCTTGGCGCGAATATCATCGACCTGGGCCTTGATGCCTTCCGGGGTGTTGCCGTTGGTGAAGTACCAATCGGAGACCCGCGCTGCCATGTCCCGTGCGGCCCGCGAGCTGCCGCCCTGGAATACTTCGGGCTGGCCGATGGGCTTGGGTTTGAGGGTGTAGTTGTTGAAGCGGTAGAAGTCGCCCTTGAAGGTGAAATCGTCCTGGGTCCAGATACCTTTGAGGGCGCGGATGAATTCTTCTGAGCGGCGATAGCGCTCGTCGTGTTCCAGCCAGTGCTCGCCGATGGCCTGGAACTCGCCCTTGAACCAGCCGCTGACGATATTGACCGCGATGCGGCCATTGGTGAGCTGGTCGATGGTCGCCAGTTGCTTGGCTGCCAGCGCCGGCTGCCAAGGGCCGGGGAGGATCGCGGCGATCACTTTGAGTGTGGTGGTGGCCGCCAGCAACGCGTGGCTGAACGCCACGGACTCATGCTGGTTCTCGGCGCCGTAGCCGGCAGTGAAGCGGATCTGGGTGAGGCCATATTCGAAGCCGGCGGCTTCTGCCAGTTGCGCCAGTTTGCGGTTGTAGTCGATGCCCCAGTCGGTACGCTGCTCGATCTTGCTGACCACCAGCCCACCACTGACGTTGGGCACCCAATAGGCAAATTTCACAGGCTGCTGACTCATCGGAGGTTACCTCGCACGTAGGAATGTACTGAGGGCTTGAGCATCAAGTGTGCCAGCCGGGGCAAACACCCGCGCCAGGGAGGTTTGGGCACGCCGGGCGCGCTCGTGTAGATGTCGCAGATTGCGCTGGTTTGTCAATCAGCTGTTGCCAGGGCAACAGTGGCTGCACCCATCGCCCAGTAAACACGGGCTGCGGTACCCGGCATGGAGTGTGCAATAGCCCAAGGCATTGATCACTGCCCAGGAGCCTTGCCCATGACCGAACACCACGTCATCAACCCATTGTCCACCGGCGTCGACTACCCCACCCTGGCCGCGCGCTTCCGACCGATTTTCCAGCGCATCGCCGAGGGCGCGGTGCAGCGCGAGCAAACCCGCACCCTGCCCCATGAACCGATCCAGTGGCTCAAGGAGGCGGGCTTTGGCGCGGTGCGGGTACCGGTGGAATACGGCGGCGGCGGCGCGTCTCTGCCCCAGTTGTTTGAATTGCTGATTGAACTGGCCGAAGCCGACTCCAACGTGCCCCAGGCCTTGCGTGGACATTTCGCTTTTGCCGAAGACCGCTTGAATGCGCCGCCGAGTGCCGGGCGCGACCTGTGGTTCAAGCGCTTTGTCGAAGGCGATATCGTCGGCTGCGCCTGGACCGAGATCGGCAACGTGGCCATCGGTGATGTGGTCACCCAGGTCAGCCCGGACGGCGACAACTGGAAGCTCAACGGTGAAAAGTTCTACAGCACCGGCAGCATTTTCGCCGACTGGATCGACGTCTACGCCCAACGCAGCGACACCGGTGGCGACGTGATCGCGGCGACCCGCGCCCGCCAGCCTGGGGTGGTGCACAGCGACGACTGGGACGGCTTTGGCCAGCGCACCACCGGCAGCGGCACCTCGCGGTTTACCGATGCGGTGGTGGAAGCGGACAACGTGATCGACTTCGCCACCCGCTTCAAATACCAAACCGCGTTCTATCAGCTGGTGCTACTGGCCAGCCTCGCCGGTATCGGCCGCGCCGCGCTGCGCGATGTGGCCCATCAGGTGCGTAGCCGCAAGCGCATCTACAGCCATGGCAATGCGCCTCACGTCAGCCAGGATGCGCAGATCCAGCAGGTGGTCGGCGAAGTCGCCGCGTTGGTGTATGCCGCCGAAGCCAGCGCCTTGAAGGCCACCGTACCGGCGCAACGGGCCTATATCGCTCGGTTTGGCGGGGATGATGCGGTGGAGCGCGAAGCCAACGTCGCCGCCGAGATCGAGTCGGCCACGGCGCAGGTAGTGGTGTCGGAACTGATCCAGCGGGCGACCAGCGAGTTGTTCAATGCGCTGGGGGCGTCGGATGTGCGCCAGGGCAAATCCCTGGATCGGCATTGGCGTAATGCGCGGACGGTGTCTTCCCATAACCCGGCGATCTACAAGTCGCGGATTGTTGGGGATTGGGTGATCAACGGGGCAGAACCGCCGTTTGTGTGGCAGATTGGCAATGGCCCGGTGAAAACGTAAGGCCGGTCGCGGTTCAAAATGTGGGAGCGGGCTTGCTCGCGAAGGCGGTGTATCAGTGCCAGATTCATTGACTGACACTGCGCCTTCGCGAGCAAGCCCGCTCCCACATTTGAACGGTGTACACCTTTAGAACGCGAGTTTGTAACCGATCGCCATCAGCATGATCGCCAAACACGGACGCAATACGCCATCCGGCAGTTTGCCGGTCATATGGCTGCCGATATAAATCCCCGGCAACGAACCCATCAGCAAAAAGCCCAACAAGTGCCAGTCCATATTGCCCATGCTGGCGTGGCCCAGGCCCGCTACCAGGGTCAGGGGTACGGCGTGGGCGATTTCGGTGCCCACCAGGCGGCGGGTGGCCAGGAATGGATAGAGGATAAACAGCGCCACGGTGCCCAAGGCGCCAGCGCCGATGGAGGTGAGTGCGACCATGGTGCCCAGCACCGCGCCGGTGACCACCGTCAGCGCGTTGAGGTTGCGCGGGCTCATGTGGTAGTCGTCACCGGCATGGCGTTGGGCAAACGCCAACAGGCTTTTCTTGAACAGGATCGCCAGGGCCGTCAGCAGCAGCACCACGCCAAGGGCTTGCTTGATCACCGCGTTCATGGCGCTGGGGTCGGTGTGCAGGCTGGCGAGGAACCACAGGGTCAGCAGCACGGCGGGCACGCTGCCCAGGGTCAGCCAGCCGGTGATCGTCCAGTCGATGTTCTTGTTCTTGCTGTGCACCAGTACACCACCCGACTTGGTGATGGCGGCGTACAACAAGTCAGTGCCCACGGCGGTCGCCGGGTTGATGCCGAACCACAACAGGATCGGCGTCATCAACGAGCCCCCGCCCACGCCGGTCATGCCCACGATAAAACCAACGATCAGGCCAGCCACCACGAAACCAACATTACCCACATCCATTACTGCTACCTGCGGCCTTATAAATTTCTGGCGGCAGGATAGCGATTTTTCTTATAACGACTTATATCAATATGATCTGACTTTAGATCTTTTTGTTTCTCAGAAAATTTATTTGCCTTCGCTGCATCCATTTCCAATGCCCATGGGTAGTACCTGCAGCACCCCTGCTGTTCTACCCAATGGAGAAACACCCATGAACGCTAAAGCATTGCTCTGCCTGGCCACGCTGCTCGCCGCTCCCGCTGTGTTCGCCCAAGCCGTGCCCGACAGCATCAAGGTGCCGGACGGCCACAAGGTGGCGCTGGAAACCACCGGCGTCGGTGAAATCACCTACGAATGCCGTGACAAGGCCAACGCCGCCGGCCAGGTCGAGTGGACCTTTGTCGGCCCCAAGGCTGTGTTGAAGGACCGTAGCGGCAAGCAAGTGGGCACCTACTTCGGCCCGCCCGCCACTTGGCAGGCCCAGGACGGTTCGAAAATCACCGGCACGCAATTGGCCGTGGCGCCGTCGAGCCCGGGCAACCTGCCCTATCAGTTGGTCAAGGCCAACCCGGCCGAAGGCAAGGGCGCGATGAGCGGCGTGAGCTATGTCCAGCGGGTCGCGCTCAAGGGTGGCGTTGCGCCGAGCAGCGAATGCACGACCGCCAACAAGGGCAAGCAGGAAGTGGTGAAGTACCAGGCGGACTACATCTTCTGGGCGGCCAATTGAGCAAAGTCGGCTACGCTGCCTGAGGATGCTGTCTTTGGGGTATGTGCGTGTTTGACTACGAAGCCTGTCTACTGGCCTGCGCCCGTGGCGATCAACGGGCGCTGCGCCGTTTATACGAGCAAGAAAGCAGCCACCTGCTCGGCGTGGCGATGCGTATCACCCGGGACAAGGCCATGGCCGAAGACATCGTGCATGACGCGTTCTTGAAGATCTGGCGCGGTGCCGCAAGTTTTGACCCCAGTCGCGGCTCGGCCCGTGGCTGGGTGTTCAGCGTAACCCGGCACTTGGCGCTTAACGTGGTGCGTAACCAGTACCGCGAAGTGCCGTTGGACGACCAACACGAGCACGTCACCACCGATTCGTTTGAATTCAGTAAACGCACCGGCAAGGTCCACACCTGCCTGGAGCAACTCGACCCGGCCCGTCGCACCTGCATCCTGCATGCTTATGTCGACGGATATTCCCACAGCGAAATCGCGTTGAAACTGGGCGCGCCTTTGGGCACTGTCAAAGCCTGGATCAAACGCAGCCTCGCCGCGCTGCGGGAGTGCATGGCATGAGCGACCCACTCGACGAACTCGCCAGCGAATACGTACTGGGCACCCTACCCGCCGAGCAGCGCGCCGAGGTGGAACAACGCCTCACGCACGATGCACCGTTGCGCGCCGCAGTGGACGCCTGGGAGCATCGCCTGTTGCCGCTGACAGCGCTGGCCGAACCCGTGCCGCCCTCCGCGCAGCTATGGCGGCGCATCGAACGTAACACTGCAAGTACCCCAACGCCCTGGTGGGACCTGCTGGCGCTATGGCGAGGCCTGGCTAGCGCTGGGCTGGTGGCGTCATTGGCATTGGCTGCGCTGTTGTTGACGCGCCCGCCCACCACAGCCCCGACCTTTGTGGTAGTGCTCGTGGCGCCGCAAAGCCAAGCGCCGGGTTGGGTGATCCAGGCCAGCAACCACAAGAAAATCCAGTTGATCCCCTTGGGGGTGATGGAAGTACCGGCCGACAAGGCCCTGCAATTCTGGACCAAGGGCGATGGCTGGCAAGCGCCGGTGTCCTTGGGGCTGGTCAAGCCGGGACAGACGCTGTCGGTGCCGCTGGACCAGTTGCCGCCACTCACGCCTAACCAACTGTTCGAACTCACGCTGGAAGACCCAAGTGGCTCCCCCACCGGCAGACCCACTGGGCCAATCCAGGCTATCGGCCGTGCGGTCAAGGTGCTCTGATCAGCCGATGCTGGGCAGCCACACCCGGAACCGCGCCCCGCCCAACGGCGACGCCAGAGCGGTCAGTGTCCCGCCCTGGGCCGCCAGGGCGCGGCGGCTGATTGCCAGGCCCAGGCCGAAGCCGCCGGTGGCGCGATCACGGCTGCGGTCGAGGCGGTAGAACGGCTCGAAAATACGTTCACGCTGGTCCAGCGGAATGCCGATGCCGTCATCGTCTACCCAGATTTCGCAGCCGTGCGCGCCGACCTGGACGCCCACCTGAATGCGCTTGTCGCAGTACCGCGTGGCATTGCGCAGCAGGTTTTGCAAGGCGCGGGCCGTGAGGCGCGGGTCGAGACTGAAACGTTCGACGCTGCAATCAAGCGCCACATCGATGACGATCTCGGGGTTTTCCAGTTCGTCGTCGACGCTGCCCAGCACGCTGTCAATAAATTCATCGAGCACCACCTCCACCCGCTCCGGCAGTTGCGCCGGGTTTTGCAGGCGGCTGTAGGACAACAGTTCCAGCACCAGTTCATCCAACTCACGGATATGCGCCACCAGGCTTTGCAGGCGCTCGCGGCTGGCGGGCGGCAAGTCTTCGGAGAGCGCCAGGGCCAGGCCGAAATCCAGGCGCGTCAGGGGTGTGCGCAACTCATGGGACACCGCGTTGAGCAGGTCGCGCTGTTGGTTGAGCAGGTGTTCGATATCGCTGGCCATGGTGTCGAACACCGAGGCCAGGCTGCCGATATTGGAGCTGGGTGGAATCTGCGTGCGTTCGCTCAGGTTGCCCTTGCCCAGTTGCGCGGCGGTACTCTTAAGCCGTTCGAGGTCACGCCAATGGGGCCGCAGCCAAATCAGCAGGCAAGCCAGCAGCGCGGCGCCGATCAGCACGTTCATCGACCAGTACAGCAGGTTCATGTCCAACGGGTCTGGGGGGATGATCAACTTGACCACGAACTGGTCATTGATCGGCGAGCTGATGTCTTCTGCCCAGCCCCACTCTCCCAGGCGAATCACCGGTTTGCCCTGGGCCAGCAGTTGTTCCTCTTGCGGCGTGTAGCTGGCGTCCTGGCGCAGCAGCAATTGCACTTTGAGCGGGGCAAAATCCTGGCTCAATTGCTCGGTCACCTGTGACCAGCGCTCCACCGGCGCCCGCTGGTACTGCTTGACGATCAGCTTTTGCATACCCCGTGATTGCTCGACGTTGTAGTCGAGATAGCGGTGTTCAAACAGCTGGATCACCAGCTTGGGGATCAGGAAAATCGCCGCACTGTAAGTGACGATGGTGATCAGGTAGAGGCGCAGCAGTACACGAAACATCGATCAGCATTCCCACTCGGAACGGCTGAACAAGTAGCCCTTGCCCCACACCGTCTTGATCTTGCGCGCTTCACCGGCGTTGTCATCGAACTTGCGGCGCAGCTTGGAAATGGCCACATCCACCGAGCGGTCGGTGCCGTTGAACTCGATACCGCGCAAACGCTGCAAGATCTGGTCGCGGCTGAGCACTTCGCCCGCATGCCGCGCCAGCACCACCAGCAGGTTGTATTCACCACTGGACAACTCCACGGCCTGGCCGCGCCAGGTCACGGTGCGCTCCGACAGATCGATGCACAGGTTGCCCATCAGAATCTGGTCGTTGGCCACCTGGGGTTCGGACAAGCTGCTGCGGCGCAACAAGGTGCGCACACGGGCCAGCAATACGCGGGGTTCGCAGGGTTTGGTCACATAGTCGTCGGCACCCATTTCCAGGCCCAGCACCTGGTCGTGGCTGTCGTCGCGGGCGGTCAGCATCAGGATCGGCAGGCAAGCCGAATCGGCACGCAACAAGCGGCACACTTGCAGGCCGTCGAGGCCCGGCAGCATCAGGTCGAGGATCACCAGGTCGGGCGGGTTGGCCCGTGCCCGTTCACGCACGTGGTCGCCACGGCTGAGCACGCTGACGTGGTAGCCATTGCGCTCCAGGTAGCTGGCAATCAGCTCGGAAAGTGCGGCGTCGTCTTCCACCAGGAGGATGTTGGGCATGAAGGTGTTTCCAAAAAAATACAGGTAGGGGTCATACGCAAATCCCATGTGGGAGCGGGCTTTTGTGGTGAGGGAGCTTGCTCCCGCTGGGGTGCGTAGCGCCCCAAAAAAGCCGGCTCCAGCTTCGCTGTCGAACGGGAGCAAGCTCCCTCGCCACAGCAAGCCCGCTCCCACATTGGATCTTTTGGATCTTTGGTGTTTGCGAGTTTTTTGTAAGGATATACATCCTCGGCGCACTATGCGCCGCACCTTACATTTCTTCACACACCACCAACACAGCTTCACAGCACCACGACGCAGGTGTCTCTAGGATGCGTCAGTCATTATTGGGATATGAGCATGTCGAAGAATCTGTTTGCGCCGTTTTGCCTGCTGGCCCTGACATTTGCCCTCAGTGGCTGCGACAGATCGGCCACCCAGGCGCCGGATGCGCCCCTGGCCAAAGTCCGTGTCGAAACCCTGCAAGCCAAGCCTTTGTCTATCAACAGCGAGTTGAGCGGGCGCATTGCCGCGCCGCGCATCGCCGAGGTGCGCGCACGGGTGGCGGGCGTGGTGATGCAACGGGTATTCAAGGAAGGCCACGACGTCAAACAGGGCGACGTGCTGTTCCGTATCGACCCGGCCCCTTTCAAGGCCGACCTGGACAGTGCCCAGGCCAACCTGAGCAAGGCCGAGGCCAATGCGTTCCAGGCGCGCCTGCAAGCACAGCGCTACAGCCAATTGGTGGAAGACAAGGCCATCAGCGGCCAGGACTACGACAACGCCCGCGCCGCCGTGCGCCAGACCAACGCCGAAGTCGCCGCCAACAAAGCCGCTGTCGAACGCGCCAAGCTGAGCCTGGGCTACGCCACCGTTACGGCGCCGATCTCCGGGCGCATCGGCCGGGCGTTGGTGACCGAGGGCGCATTGGTGGGCCTGAATGAAGCCACGCCGCTGGCGATCATCCAGCAACTGGACCCCATCCATGCCGACCTCACCCAGTCCACCCGTGAACTCAACGACCTGCGTCGCGCCTTCCGTGCCGGCAGCTTGAAACAGGTGGGCCAGGACCAGGCCAAGGCCACCTTGATCCAGGACGATGGCAGCCTGTACCCGCTGCCGGGCAAGCTGCTGTTCGCCGAGATCAGCGTTGACCCCGGCACCGGCCAGATCATCCTGCGCAGCGAATTCCCCAACCCCGACCTCGACCTGCTGCCCGGCAGCTTCGTGCGGGTGCGCCTGGAACAGGCCGTCGACAAGCAGGGCATCAGCGTGCCGCAGCGCGCCATCACCCGTGACAGCGCTGGCATCCCCATGGTGTTGCTGCTCGACGCCGAACAGACCGTGAGCCTGCAGCCCGTAGAGCTGGGCGCGGTGATCGAAGACCGCTGGGTGGTCAGCAGTGGCCTCAAGGCCGGTGACCGCATTGTCGTCGAAGGCCTGCAACATGCGCGCCCCGGTGAAAAAGTCCAGGTAGAGGAATAACCCGCCATGCCGCAGTTCTTTATCAACCGCCCGATCTTCGCCTGGGTGGTGGCCCTGTTCATCCTACTGGCCGGCGCGCTAGCGATACCGCAGTTGCCGGTGGCCCAGTACCCGAACGTCGCACCGCCTAAAGTCGAGATCTACGCGGTGTACCCCGGTGCCTCGGCGCAAACCCTGGACGAAAGCGTGGTCAGCCTGATCGAGCAGGAGCTCAACGGCGCCGATCACCTCTTGTATTTCGAGTCCCAAAGCAGCCTGGGTTCGGCCACCATCACCGCCACCTTCCAACCGGGCACCGACCCGGAAATGGCCCAGGTAGACGTGCAAAACCGCCTCAAGGCCGTGGAGCCGCGCCTGCCCCAAGCGGTGACCCAGCAAGGCTTGCAGGTGGAAAAAGTCTCCGCCGGTTTCCTGCTGCTGGTCACCCTCACTTCCAGCGACGGCAAGCTGGATGACGTAGCGCTCAGTGACTACCTGGCGCGCAACGTAATGAACGAGCTCAAGCGCCTGGACGGCGTGGGCAAGGCGCAGCTGTATGGCGCCGAACGGGCGATGCGCATCTGGATCGACCCGCAGAAGCTGATCGGCTTCAACCTCACGCCCGCCGACGTGAACGCTGCCATCAGCGCGCAGAATGCCCAGGTGTCGGCCGGTAGCATCGGTGATTTGCCGGGCACCAAGACCCAGGAAATCACTGCGGCGATCCTGGTCAAGGGCCAGCTCTCCACTCCAGCGGAGTTTGCCGATATCGTGCTCAAAGCCAACCCGGACGGCTCTACCGTACGTATCGGCGATGTGGCACGGGTAGAAATCGGCAGCCAGGAATACCAGTTCTCCACGCGCCTGAACGGCAAGCCCTCCACCGCCGTCAGCGTGCAGTTGGCGCCGGGCGCGAACGCCTTGAACACCGCCACCCTGGTGCGGGCGAAGATGGACGAGCTGTCGCGCTACTTCCCGGCCAATGTGGAATACAAGATCCCCTACGACACCTCGCCGTTCGTGAAGGTCTCGATCACCAAAGTGGTCTACACCCTGCTCGAAGCCATGGCGCTGGTGTTTGCGGTGATGTTCCTGTTCCTGCAGAACGTGCGCTACACGCTGATCCCTACGCTGGTGGTGCCGATTGCGTTGATGGGCACCTTTGCCACCATGTTGCTGCTGGGTTTCTCGATCAACGTGCTGACCATGTTCGGCATGGTGCTGGCCATCGGCATCCTGGTGGACGATGCGATTGTGGTGGTGGAGAACGTCGAGCGCATCATGGCCACCGAAGGCCTGTCACCCAAGGACGCGACGAAAAAAGCCATGGGCCAGATCACTGGCGCTATCGTCGGTATCACCCTGGTGCTGGTGGCGGTATTCCTGCCGATGGCGTTCATGCCGGGCTCGGTGGGGGTGATCTACCAGCAGTTCTCGCTGTCGATGGCGACTTCGATTCTGTTCTCGGCGTTCCTGGCCCTGACCTTGACCCCAGCCCTGTGCGCCACCTTGCTCAAGCCCATCGCCAAGGATGATCACCACGCCAAAGGCGGGTTCTTCGGCTGGTTCAACAAACGCTTCGAAAAGCTCACCGACCGGTACGAAGGCTGGGTGGCCTATGCCCTCAAGCGCAGCGTCCGCTACCTGTTGATCTATGCCGTGCTGCTAGTGGGCCTGGGGTTGATGTTTACGCGCCTGCCCTCCTCGTTCCTGCCGGTGGAAGACCAGGGCTACACCATCACCGATATCCAACTGCCGCCCGGCGCGAGCAAGAACCGCACGGTACAGGTGGCCGAGCAGATCGAGGCGCATAACGCCGGTGAACCGGGGGTGGGCGATACCACCATGATCATGGGGTTCAGCTTCTCGGGTTCGGGGCAGAACGCGGCGCTGGCGTTTACCACGCTCAAGGACTGGTCGGAACGCGGTAGCGATGATTCAGCGGCGTCGATTGCCGACCGCGCCAACATGGCCTTCAGCGAGCTCAAGGATGCGATTGCCTATGCGATCCTGCCGCCGCCAGTCGATGGCCTGGGCACCTCCAGTGGTTTCGAATTCCGCCTGCAAGACCGCGGTGGCGTCGGCCACGCCGCACTGATGGCGGCGCGTACCCAACTGCTGTCTGCCGCCGAAAAAAGCCCGATCCTGGCCAACGTGCGCGAAAGTGCCTTGGCCGAAGCACCCCAAGTGCAGTTGGAGGTGGACCGCAAGCAGGCCAACGCACTGGGCGTGTCCTTCACGGATGTGGGCAACGTGCTGTCTTCGGCGATTGGCTCGGCGTATATCAACGACTTCCCCAACCAGGGCCGCATGCAGCGGGTGGTGGTGCAGGCCGAAGGCGACCAACGCAGCCAGGTAGCGGACTTGATGAAGATCAACGTGCGCAACAACGCCGGCAAAATGGTACCGCTGTCGGCCTTCGTCGAAGCCAAGTGGACCCAAGGCCCGGCGCAGTTGACGCGTTATAACGGCTACCCGGCCATTGCCATCAGTGGCGAGGCCGCGCCAGGCCACAGCACGGGCGAAGCGATGAACGAGATCCAGCGCCTGGTCAACGAACTCCCGGCCGGGCTGGGCCAGGAATGGACCGGTTTATCGTTGCAGGAGCGCTTGTCCGGCGCCCAGGCGCCGATGCTGCTGGGCCTGTCGCTGCTGATCGTGTTCCTGTGCCTGGCGGCGCTGTATGAAAGCTGGTCGATCCCGACCTCGGTGCTGCTGGTGGTGCCGTTGGGTGTGCTCGGCGCGGTATTGGCCGTGACCTTGCGCGGCATGCCCAATGATGTGTTCTTCAAGGTCGGCTTGATCACCATCATTGGCCTGTCAGCGAAGAACGCGATTCTGATCATCGAGTTCGCCAAGGACCTGTATGACCAGGGCGAAGACCTGATCAGCGCCACCTTAAAGGCCGCGCGGCTGCGCTTGCGGCCGATCATCATGACCTCGCTGGCGTTCATTCTCGGTGTGGTGCCGCTGGCGATTGCCACCGGGGCCAGTTCGGCGAGCCAGCAGGCAATTGGTACGGGCGTGATTGGCGGGATGATCACCGCGACGCTGGCGGTGGTGTTTGTGCCAGTGTTCTTTGTGGTGGTGATGAAGTTGGTCAAAAAGAGCCCACGGTAAACTCGGTTCAACATGTGGGAGCGGGCTTGCTCGCGAATGCAGTGTGTCAGTCACTAGAGAGGTTGAATGATGCACCGCTTTCGCGAGCAAGCCCGCTCCCACAGGGGTTATTGGTTGTACTCGGGATCAGGTACAGTCTGCTGACACCTAGCCAGCCGTGAGCCACCATGCCGTTCCTAGCCCGCACCCACCCTCGCCTCTCAGCCGCTGCCGTGCTCGGCATTGCCATAGGCCTGCTGGCACCGGCCGACACCGTCGTGAGCAAAATCCTCATCGGCTGGAACGCAGGCGTGTGGACCTACCTAATCTTGATGTTATGGCTCACCCGTCGCGCCAAGGCCGAGGACGTCAAGCGCATCGCCGAGATCGAAGACGAAAACGCCGGGCTGGTGCTGTTCACCGTGTGCATCGCCGCTATCGCGAGCCTGGCCACCATCACCTTCGAACTGGTAGGCAGCAAAGACCTGGCCACCCCCGAGCGCCTGATGCACTACGGCTTCACCGGCCTGACGGTGATCGGCTCATGGTTGCTGATCGGGGTAATTTTCAGCGTGCACTACGCCCGCCTGTATTACACCTGGGACGGCAAAGAGCCTGCGCTGCGCTTTGCCGAAGGGTTGTTGACGCCCAACTATTGGGACTTCCTGTACTTCTCGTTCACCATCGGCGTGGCCGTGCAAACCTCGGATGTGGGTGTTGCAACACGGGGCATGCGCAAGGTGGTACTGGGGCAGTCGTTGATCGGTTTTTTGTTTAATACCGCGATCTTGGGCTTCTCGATCAATATTGCGGCGGGCCTGTTTGGCTAGGGTTGTCGGGGTCGACCTGACTGAGTCCGTGGGCATGAGTCACGAACGATTCCGACGAATGGAACGAGCAACCTGTTAGTTCTGACAGTTGTCATTAAGCCGTATCTGGCGCGCAATGGACGTACCCAAAAGTTGCGTCGCCGGAGATAGACCATGTCCGCTAAAACTGCCCTGACAAAAAACCTCCTACAGAACGGGAGTTTCAATGACGGTGGAAAATACTGGGATACGCTAGGCAATGTGGACTACACCAGACAATCCTGCCGGGTTATCACAGGGCAAGCCTCTCAACGTGTCAACGTCACACCGCTGGTTCCTTACAACCTGCGTCTTTGGACTCAGGTGCTGTTCAAGGGCCGCGGCGAACTGCTTATCCGACCAAACCCTCCTTCCACAGATGTACGTATCCCGTTGGATAGTTTTCATGTGTGGACCCCGCAAGACATCCGGTACATACCACCAGTAAGCACGGTGATAATCACCATTGCGGTGATCGGCACTGAGGGCGAGGTGTTTACCGATGAAATGCATCTATCGCAGGAAGGATCAACACCGGGTCAACCGGAGCTGATAAATAATGGAGATTTTTCGTCGTTCAACGCCAACTGGGACAGCACCGGTTCACCTGCTGGCTCTGGAGTTCACTTCGACGGCCTAACGTTTACAGCCACCTTAGGCGGTCGGGCGGCCCAAAACGTTAGCGTCAACGCCAACCAGACCTACGTGTTCTCCGTGCGATCACGATGCATATACATCGGGGCGGTCGGTCGCATTGAGTTTCAACTGCTGCCAAGCGGTACGCTACCCACGATTACTGTGACAAATCCAGACTGGGCGCTCGAATCGCGTGACTTGGCTATGCCAAATGGAACCACGGGATGCCGCGTGACGCTCATCGGTGACAGCGGAGAGATCCATTTCGACGATGTCTCAATGAAATTGAAAGTTTGATCCAACACAACCAAGCCCCTCCTCGTGGTTGTCCAGGCCAAGCACCAATGCCTTGCACGGGACCTGCAACACCTAGCCCAAGGAGACACTCCAATGACATTAGTTCTGCAACGCCCCAAAAAAACAAAGCCACGTGTCGCCGTTCAGTATCTAAAGGGCGAAGTGAGTTCGGTAGATTTTACGGCCAAGGTATTTTCAAGCGAGCTGAAAAACGGCAAATGGCGGTTGGCCGGGAGCTACATTGAAACTCTGGAAACCACTGACAAGGTTCAACGCGACAGACCCAAAAGCAATAAAAAATGCGAGTGCGAAGTGCAAGACCATACGGGCATTTTCACTCAGGTAGTCACTTACAAGATTCAACTCGATATACCCGAAAAATACCTGAAAGGCGTGTACAAACTGGAAGACCATCCGGACATTCACATCAGTTACTCCACCACTCACCTGGAAGATCCCCTTCTTAAATATATTGGAGGGGGCCTGCTCGATTTGGTTGTGGTTGATCCTGCCAATGGTCATATACAGGGTGCGATCAAGGATGGAATCACGCTGGAAGACGGTGATGGAAGGGTGCTATTAATTCACGCTTTGTTCAGCTTTGGATGAATGCGAGTGATGTAAGGCCATGGCCCAAAAAACAAAAAGGAAGCACAAGCTTCCTTTTTGTTTACCTCAAGAACGTGTTACCAGGAATAACGCACCCCAACGTTCATGCCCCAAGGCTGATCCACATGCTTACCTTTGCTGTGCTCGAAATCGGCATGTAATTGCAGGTTTTGTGACAGCGACACTGCCACCCCCGCGCCCAATTCGACACGCGAACCTGACAGATCGTTGTTAAACACATGGCCATTGACCTTGGCTTTGTTGTCCTTGGCAAATTCATGGGCCACTGCCGTGCGCAAGTAAGGCTGAACGATGCTGCCATCGTCCATAACGAAATCACGCCCCACCGTCACGCCCAACTTGCCCAGCACCGACTGTGTGTTCTGACCCTTGGCTTGCAGGCCATTGTCCAGCTTGTAGTCCTTGCCCTTGACGACGACCGTAGAGGCTTGGGCAAACGGCTCGACAAAGAACTCATTGTCCAACTTGATATTGCGGCCGACTTCCACAGATGCGCCGATGCCGTTAGTACCGTAGTTACCTTTGGCCTGTGCACCATCACTCAAGCCGACCTTGGAGTCGTTCTCAAAGCGGTTGGCTTTCACTACACCGTCAAAGTAGTAACCACTGGCGTCATCCATCCAGGTGGCATAAAGGCCTGCGTAGTAGCTCTTGACCGTGCCGGAAGTGCCACGGCTCACGTCCAGGTCCGAGTTGCTATGCCCCGCCAGGACGCCCACCAGCCATTGGCTGTCTTCACTCAGCGGCGCGTCCGCCCCCAGGGAGAAACCGCGCTGGGTCTGTTTGAACCCC
Source organism: Pseudomonas sp. 18175 (assembly GCF_050432925.1). Lineage (NCBI taxonomy): Bacteria > Pseudomonadati > Pseudomonadota > Gammaproteobacteria > Pseudomonadales > Pseudomonadaceae > Pseudomonas > Pseudomonas sp. 18175. Next base: position 78,882 of record NZ_JBKFTO010000017.1, read on the forward strand.
ACGCCATTGGCGTCAGACACCGAGTATTTGTTGCCGTAACTGCGAACCCAACCACCGGCTTGGGCACCATTGTGACGCAATTCCCCCATACGGCTGCGCAACGAGGTCATCTCGCCGTACCACACGGTCGGCGCAGTGTTGAACAATGCCAGCACCGAACGCGTACCTGGGCTAATGGTGCGAGCACTCGGGTCCAGGAACCAATCGTTGCCATCCTGCTTGAGCCCATAGGACCACGCGCCAATGTCCACGGCGCCGCCGACCAGGGAAAACTCTGCGTCACCACCACCGGTATGCACAATGTGCACATCACCTGGGGACACCGGCTCCAAGCCACTGCTGGCCACCAACAAGCTGTGTTGCCCCGTGGCGTCGCCCGCTATGCTCAAGAAATCATTCAGGCCAGCGGCAAAATCCGCGCCCATCGCAAACGTGCCATTGCCACTCAAGGTGTCCAGGTTCAACTGGTAGAACGCGTCGGCCTCACCAAACTTCACTGTACCGCCCGCCAGATCCAGCGCGCCGACCAGGCTGTTACCGGTCAGGTTCCAGAACGAGTGATCACCAATGCTGAGGCTGTCGACGTTCAGCAGAGTGCCTGTGAGCGAGGCACTGTTCTGCAAACTCAGGTTGGCACTGCTACCCGCTTCGACGAACACATTGCCATTGAGGTGGCTGTTGTTGACGCTCATGTTCGCTGTCGCACCGCCCGTGACTTCAAGCAGGTTTCCGTTGCCGCCAATCAACTGCGAACCGTTGTTAACTTCGATGGTTGCAGTTGGAATACGACCCGGCGCCCCGGCAACCAAAATAGCTGCCCCCGTCTTGCCTTCAACCCTCGACTGGTCCAATGCCAGCACCCCATCACCGGTACTGCCCGCCGCACGAGCGATGCGCACACCGTTCTGCTCGCCAATCAGCGTACTACGCAGGGCAAAGGCCGACCCGCCGAGCAAGTAAACCCCGTTACTCCCAGTAGCAGTGCCCTGTACCTCAGTGTCATTTAAATACAGTTCACCTAGCTGTGTTACAGAGGCCCCGGCCTCGGCCCCAATGATCGTACTGTTGAAAACATGGGCAATCGAACCTGTCGGGTTTGACGTGAAACGGTTGAGTGCCAGGCCAACAGATTGAGTGTTTTCAATATGACTGCTGGTAATGACTGCCTCACTGTTCGTCAGCTCGAACGCTGCCTGGTGGGCATTATCGCTTTTTACTGTGGCGTTACTTACGGCCACCTTGGAGCCTCCCTGAGCAGCGATCGCCCCGATCATACTGCCGTCATTGACGTTCAATTGTGCACCCGCGCTTCGAATAGCACCGGTGGTTGCACCATTGACAGTCAACGCAGAGTCTTGCAGGAGGGCCCAGTCCTTTACCGCCTCGCCGGCTTCAATGGTTTTAGACTCGCCAGGTCCGACAACTTCCGGCAGAGCGTGGCTTTGTGCCGCCATCGCCAACAGCAGGCCCAGCGAAGGAATTTTAATGGCGACACTTAATGGTGAAAGTTTAAAAAAATGCTTGATGGACATGCTGTAACACTCGCTTTGACTAATATGCCTGAATCAATGGCATGGCTCGTTCCCAAGGAGTGGAGCCAGACCTGTAGAGGCCGCGAGGTTATAGTTGGAGGGGGTAAGCGTAAGTAGGATAAATCCTAAGATCACAATCGAAATATAGGCTTGCCGACAAGGAAAAAGGATGCCGGAAACCATTCCGACATCCTTCCAATACACTGCATGGTGTACCCGCACATGGGGCTGAAGGCTAGCGATCTACAGGCACTAGGGCACACCCGAGTTATCGCAGGCGTTATTGGAGGTGAACATTCTGACCGCAACCACTGCTGGTATAGAGCGCGCCCACGTGCCCCCGACATTGACAGAGTACCGTAGCCAACAGGACATATACGGAGCAAGTTGACCCGTAAGCGGTTTCAAGAACGGAACATACGGACCGTATTTGAATACAAAGCCATTTGCCGCCGTCGTCGCATCCAGCGTGATGGTCTCGGATCCTGCAGTGCCGGTAATTGCAGGTAGCGCGCCGTCCAACCCGTTAGCGCCATAGAACTCGATAAGCACATCTACGTCAGGTGCAAAAAAGTTGTCATTTTTAGGAATTCTTACCTCTAGATATCTGTCAGCCCATGGCGCAGGTGGGCCGCCCCTGATGGAGAGACAATTGACCAGCGTAAAAGGCGCGATGGGAAAGCTCGTGGTATTCAGAAATTCAGCTTTGTCCATGACAAATTCAATCGCATCGTCGAACTCTACCGAGGTCGGCAGCGAAATATTATGGTTATTGGACCCCGGTTCCCTGATGGTATAGAAGAGGTTGTGATCGCCATTGCCCAGCCTGGCTAGCTCAGTTTTATTCAGATTGACTACTATGTCAGCCTCAGGCGCTTCACTCGTAAGGGTAAAGGTCCCGACCAATATGGATGTGCTCCCCAGCCACACCTCCATGATGTCATTCATACGCGGGGACGGGTTCCGCCACAACTTGATAAGTGCTTGTATAGGGCCCGCATCATCGAAGTCATCTTTGTTCAAGTAATCAAGTGTCGGTGCCGACACGGGACCCCGTACCTGCAACAGATTGAGCTTGCTGTTCGGTTGGCCCGGTATGACTGGCGGATCGCCAGGCGCCCACAAGTTCACATCGATAGGAGTGTCGGTCGCCGGGAAATCGGAGCCACCACCGCGAATAATCTCGTAGGTAGTCGGGGTGGTAACCGTCACGCTACTCGGGCCGAACTCATCGAGAATCTTCTGGTCATCCAACGTCACTTCAAAAGGGAATACGCCGCTGAGCGTCTCGGGACCTTGGATCTGGCTACCCCAGTGAACCCTGTACTGATCACTAGGCTGAAATGCATAAAATGGAATCGCCACCTTGACATGGGCTTGAAATTCAGGAACGTCAATCAGCCCGTCCGGGGTAAGCTCCCGAATGATTAACGGGTCGAGCGTCAAGCCGGAGCTGCGTTTGAGTATCCGGCCCTCGGTCCGCGAAAGCAGACTGGGGTTACCAGCGGAATCAATCAACTTAAAGACAAAATAAAGAATACCGTCCTTCACATTCGGGTCTGCGAAAAACGTATTGGGAATATCAATCGACATCCCCGGTTGCAGAAAGGGTACGGTGTTAATGGGGGCTACGTTGTCGGCAGGGTTCTCGGGTGTCCACCAATAACTAATCATGGCACCGGGTTCCCAGAGAGGGTCAGGGGGTATAACAAATTCAAACTCTGGGGTCATATCAATTATAGTCTGGGTGATAATGGTTCCTGTTGTAGGGATAACACTAGGAAATCCGGCAATCGGAGGTCTAATTGAACTGCCTGGTCCTTGGTAGGGGCCGTAAAGGTCGATATCAGCCTCGGCCTCTTCCGAAAAGTCGGTGTAGTCTCCCACCGTTCCATTTCTTACAGCGTACCTCAGTCCAAATAGTCCGTGACTGAGCACCGTCATTGGGATCAGAATTTCGAGGGTGGGTGTCGTAACCGGGTTCGCAAAATGTTCCTGCCACAGTAACGTCCAAACAGGTATGCCGACAGGACTCACCCAGACATAGAGGTTATCGCCGAAAAAAGGCGCATCCCAAACATCGATTTGAACCCTCAAACCGCCATGTTGGTCCAACGCCGGACGCCAAATTTTCCCGTCCCGACCATTGAGCGCGTCGAGATACACAGGTGCATCTAGCTGCGGATTCGCGGGCCAATCTGCCTTCACCGCGGCCTTGCTCTTTTTAATGGGCATTTCATTTCTCCTTGCCTGGTTGACGCGGCTTAAAGAACGACGTTATAGCAACACCCACTACGTGGCGTTATAGGCACCCGGCATTACACAACTCAACGCAGATCGTGCGCCGCACATGTTTACGGTATCGTTTCAGATCCACTTAAGACTTTTCTGGGCCAATACCACCTGGGCCGCAATAGACGGTCGGGTTACTTGCATAACGACGGTCAAACTTTAAATAACGAGGCCGTTTTGAAGCCCCGACAAGTACCCCGCCCCTCCAAACATTAAATTCAGCAGCACCGCCTGCCTCGTTTTTCAATGGCTGGGTGTTAGGTTCATAAGGAATGGTAAGTATATGAAAGCCCACTTGTTGATCAGTATCACTCCAGTTCTCTATGAACACACCGACCGTTTCCGGTATAACGCTGCCACCGGCAAACTCTGTAGTGCCAACCCACTTCAAACGCAGTTCATCCCCAGGTTTTATCGCAGGATGCTTATTGATACGTATCCGTACCCCTTCCCAAATGGGAGGGTCACTCTGGCAATTGAACCAACCGTCATCCGTATCCGGCGCTTCCGGAGGGTCGAAAGACTCCGGCGCTGCGATATTGATATTGACACTCTGATGGGGCGCCAGTTGATCGTTGACGCCATTATGGGTTCGGTAATACACGGGAAACTGCGGATCAACCAGCGTTTGTTCTACCACAGTCCAGGGCACCAACGGGAATGTAACGGGTTCTCCGGCTTTATCTTCAGCCTTTATCCAATAGGTAACCACCGGGTCCTCCAGAGCGCCCCAATACAGCCCTATCCAGTGCCCGACTGCGTACCCGGCGTCTAAAACAAGTGTGACCGTTACCGCTTTACCAGAATCTCTGTAATCCAAATGGTTGGCTTGGTCGGAACCGGCTCCCCGCACTTCTACCTGTGCCAATGTTGCGTTAAACTCCGCCGGCGCCTGGGCGTGATCCTTACCAGCAATTGAATAGTCGGCGGTCACCCGAAGCGTGGGTGACGATGGCCCGGTATTACTTCCCGCACGATGAATCGAATACGTAACCGGAAAGTTATTTTGCAAGTACCCCTTAGCAATCAATTCCGGCCAATGTATGTGCACCAGTTTTGGCAAGTCATCGACCGGGACTTTGTCCAGCAAAATACCATTCCAACTGACTACCGCATCGTCCGTATCCTCATGGTTAAAATAGGGGTTTATTTGAAGCATCACCCCTTCACGCGCATCCTGGCGGTCAATCAAGTTATCAAACGCATAAGCAGCTACATAAGGAAGCTGCAACCCTACTGGCGGCGCTTTTAGATCTATGAGCACTTCAGTGTATCGGGAGTAATCAAGTCGCCAGTTACCGGCGCGATCGCCCAAGGAGTAACGAATGCCACGGAAGCCATTTTCCAACTGACGAAACACCTCTACTGGCACTGGAATAATAATCGGACCGCTGTCTGAAGTCAGCGTATAAGTAAAAACAGGCTCATGAGGATTGGCACTGGAGCTGCTCAATAAAAAGACCCGAACCTCATCAAACTTTTGGCGGTCAACATAGAGGGTTATTTTAAGGTCTACTGTTTCGTGCTCACTCAAGTAGTCCTCGGTGATGCCGTGCAGTTCAACCTCTTCAGGCAGGTCGGCGGCTAGCATCGGGTTAGTACCACCCGGTGGCGTCCAGTCCACCGTGAATGTGGTTTTGTAGGGGGAATGTTCAATGCCCCCTGGCCCCTCAATGTAATAGGTCAGGTCATAGGAGCCATTGATACGAAGCCAGTTACCCGTTATGTACGTGGACAAAGGGAACTGATCAGCTGTGACTGGACCAGTCAGAGTAATAGGGTCCAGGGGATAGGGCGTCTCGGGCCCGTGAGGGTCGATGGTGTAATGAACTATATCCGTAAAATGCTCGCCAGCAGGCGCGGCCCAGATTTTCTTGAGCCGCACCTCAATAGGGTCGTACAAATACTTGGTTGGAATAAGCCCCATAGGATCGTCTGGGAAAGCGTGTTTAACCTCGGCAGCGGGCAAGGGGTCTCCAGGGGCGCGTCTGCGGGAACGAGCTTCATCGCGTATTCTGAAATTTGCCATGGTTCACTCCACATGCAAGGTCACGATAGGGACGTTGACTGACAGCCTTTAAAGCCTTCTGGGACAAATTAAACGCTTGAACCCGCCACCTGAATACTGTCAGAACTCACAGGTAGATCTATCCATTCATCGGAATTACGCAGGTCCACTTCTTGACCGGCCCTATGAAATGGAGTCTTATGAAACCGGTTTCAAAGCAGCCGAATTCAACATCCAATAAGAAAGGCCCGCTACCGTGACTTCTTTTTCCGCCGCCCAGCGCACCCGCGTCACCATGCTCGACGTCGCCCAGCACGCCGGCGTATCCAAGGCCAGCGTCTCGCGTTTTATCGGCGACGACCGCGCCCTACTCTCCGATGCCATCGCCCAGCGCATCGAGCAAGCCATCGAACACCTCGGCTATCGCCCCAACCAAATGGCCCGTGGCCTTAAACGTGGGCGCACGCGCCTGATCGGCATGCTCGTCGCAGACATTCGCAACCCCTATTCCATTGCCGTAATGCACGGCGTCGAAACCGCCTGCCGCCAGCACGGCTACAGCCTGGTGGTGTGCAACACCGACCGCGATGACGAACAAGAGCGCCAGCACCTGGCGGCGTTGCGCTCGTACAACATCGAAGGGTTGATCGTGAACACCCTCGGCCATCACCTGGACCAATTGCTGGAACTGCAACGGGAAATGCCCTTGGTACTGGTGGACCGCAAGGTCGAACCACTGCACAGCGACCTGGTGGGGCTGGATAACCCGGCGGCGGTGCGCATGGCGCTGGAGCATTTGCAACAGCAGGGTTATCGCGAGGTGTTGCTGGTGAGCGAAGCCACCGACGGCACCAGTTCGCGGTTGGAGCGTGTGGAAAGCTTCAAGCATGAAATTGCCAGCCGCCCGCAGTTGACCGGCGCGGTGTTGGAGTTGAACGCCGAACTGGATCACCACCTGCAAGTCTTCCTGACCAAACCCGGCCCCAAGGCCGTGTTCTGCGCCAACGGTGTTGCCGCGCTGGCCTGCACCCGAGCGCTCAAAACCCTGGGCTGCAACTTGTTTGAAGATATCGGCCTGATCGCCCTGGATGATCTGGATTGGTATCCGCTGGTAGGCACAGGTATCACCGCCCTCGCCCAACCGACCGAGGCCATCGGTGCCACTGCGTTCGACTGCTTGCTCAAGCGCCTACGCGGCGATACCGAGCCGACACGCACCCTGGATTTCCTGCCCCAACTGATCATCCGCGGCTCCACCACCCCTTGTAGGAGCGAGCTTGCTCGCGAAAATCGCGAACGGTAACGCGGGCATCCTGAATGTACGCGTCGTGCTCAGGGTTTTCGCGAGCAAGCTCGCTCCTACAAAGAGCGTATTTTTTTGCACAAAAATGAAACCGGTTTCAGAGGTAAATAACAATGCACAAATACCCCGTCTCCATCAGCCTTTCCAGCTACGGCGCCGACCTGGTTCGCCAACAAGGCCAGCTGAGTTTTGTCGAGCTGCTCAAGGCCGCTGGTGCCCAGCGCATCGAGTGGCGTGAAGAGTTGCTCACCACAGAGCACCCGGCAGAATTGGCCCAGGCCGCCGCTCAACACCGACTGCAATCGGTGTTCTCATCGCCCTTGGAGCTGTGGGTCGCTGGCCGCGCCCAGCCCAATGCCGAACTCGCCGCCACCCTGGACCGCGCCCAAGCCTTTGGTGCGCAGTGGCTCAAAGTCTCCCTCGGCTACTTCACCGACACCAACGACCTGGAAAGCTTGCACGCCCTGCTCGCCTGCCACCCGGTGCAGTTGCTGGTGGAAAATGACCAGACCCTGCACGGCGGGCGCATCGAACCGATGCAGCGCTTTTTCACCGAAGTGGAACGCTTGGGCCTGCCGGTGAAGATGACCTTCGACATCGGCAACTGGCAGTGGCAAGACCAATCCGCGCTCACCGCCGCGCGTCTACTGGGCCGGCATGTGGATTACCTGCACTGCAAGGCCGTGGCCCGGCGTGCAGACGGCAAGCTCATTGCAATACCGCCTGGCGCCACCGACCTGCATCTGTGGGAACAACTGGTCAAGCACATGACTCAAGGGATTACGCGGGCGGTGGAATTCCCGCTGCAAGGTGATGACCTGATCAGCGTCACTGCGCAACAGGTCAGCGCCCTCGCCGTCCTTGGCCAACCTCGCGTGGAGAGCGCCCATGTCTGAGATCGATATCCTCTCGTTTGGTGAAACCATGGCGATGTTTGTCGCCGAGCAAACCGGCGATTTGGCCCAGGTGGCGCAGTTTCATAAACGTATTGCGGGCGCCGACAGCAACGTCGCCATTGGCTTGTCGCGGTTGGGTTTTAACGTCGCCTGGCTGAGCCGGGTGGGCAATGATTCCCTGGGGCGCTTTGTGGTGGACACGCTGCAAAAGGAAGGCCTGGATTGCCGGCATGTGGCGGTTGATCCGTTGCACCCCACCGGTTTCCAATTCAAGTCCCGTGAAGAGGCAGGCGCCGATCCCCAGGTGGAATACTTCCGCAAGGGCTCGGCGGCCAGTCATTTGTCCATCGCCGCGATCAGCCCGACGCTGTTGCAGGCGCGTCACCTGCATGCCACCGGTATTCCGCCTGCGTTGTCCGAGGCTACCCGCGAGCTGTCCACCGAGCTGATGACGCAGATGCGCAAGGCCGGGCGCAGCGTGTCGTTCGACCCGAACCTGCGCCCATCGCTGTGGGCCAACCAAGCGCAGATGATCCGCGAAATCAACGCCCTCGCCGCCCTGGCCGATTGGGTCTTGCCGGGCCTGGGCGAAGGTCGCCTGCTCACCGGTTTCGATGACCCGGCCGATATCGCCGCGTTCTACCTCGACCAGGGCGCCGAAGCCGTGGCCATCAAGCTTGGCGCCGACGGTGCCTACTACCGCACCCAACTGGACCAGGGCTTTATCGCCGCCGTACCGGTGGAAAAAGTGGTGGACACCGTGGGCGCCGGCGACGGTTTTGCGGTGGGCATGATCAGCGCCCTGCTGGAAAACCTCAGCTTCCCCGAGGCGGTACAACGCGGCAACTGGATCGGCAGCCGCGCCGTGCAAAGTCGCGGCGACATGGAAGGTTTGCCCACCCGTTTGGAGTTACCCGTTCGATCCGTTGCATAACCCACTACCTGTTGCCACAACTACAACAAGCTCAGGAGCAACCCCATGGAAACCGTGAAACTCGCCACCCGCCGTTGGTGGTACATCATGCCCATCGTCTTTATCACCTACAGCCTGGCGTACCTGGACCGCGCCAACTATGGCTTTGCCGCCGCCTCCGGGATGGCCGAAGACCTGATGATCACCCCTGGCATGTCGTCGCTGCTGGGGGCGCTGTTTTTCCTTGGCTACTTTTTCTTCCAGGTGCCGGGGGCGATTTACGCGCAGAAGCGCAGCGTCAAGAAGCTGATTTTTGTCAGCCTGATCCTTTGGGGCGGCTTGGCGACCCTCACCGGCGTGGTGTCCAACGCCTACATGCTGATCCTGATCCGCTTCATGCTCGGCGTGGTCGAAGCGGCGGTGATGCCGGCGATGCTGGTGTACCTGTGCCACTGGTTCACCCGTGCCGAACGCTCCCGCGCCAATACGTTCCTGATCCTCGGCAACCCGGTGACCATGCTGTGGATGTCGGTGGTGTCGGGTTACCTGGTACAGCATTTCAGCTGGCGCTGGATGTTTATCATCGAAGGTTTGCCTGCGGTGTTGTGGGCGTTTATCTGGTGGAAACTGGCCGATGAACGTCCCAAGGACGCCAAGTGGCTCAGCGACAGCGAAAAATCCGCGCTGGAAAGCGCATTGGCCGCCGAACAGGTGGGCATCAAGGCGGTTAAAAACTACGCCGAGGCATTCCGCTCACCCAAGGTGATCGTGCTGGCGCTGCAGTTCTTTTGCTGGAGCATCGGTGTATATGGCTTTGTGTTATGGCTGCCGTCGATCCTCAAAGCCGGGTTGAAGATGGACATGGTCGAGGCTGGCTGGTTGTCGGCGCTGCCGTACCTGGCAGCGGTGATCGGCATGCTGGTGGTGTCCTGGGGCTCGGACAAGCTGCAAAAGCGCAAGCGCTTCGTGTGGCCGCCGCTACTGATCGCGTCGATTGCGTTCTACGGTTCCTACGCGCTTGGGGCCGAACACTTTTGGTGGTCCTACACCCTGCTGGTGATCGCGGGGGCCTGCATGTATGCGCCCTACGGTCCGTTTTTCGCCATCGTTCCAGAAATCCTGCCAGCCAACGTCGCCGGAGGCGCCATGGCACTGATCAACAGCATGGGTGCCCTCGGTTCGTTCGGCGGCTCGTATCTGGTGGGTTACCTCAATAGCAGCACCGGTTCGCCCGGTGCGTCCTACCTGCTGATGAGCGGCGCGTTGCTGCTGTCGGTGGTGCTGACGATTTTCCTCAAGCCCGGCGCCAGCGACCGCTCACCGGCGCCCACCCTCGAATTGAAGGTCAAGACCGCATGAAAAAGTCTGTCGTGTTGTACAAGAAACTCTCCGCGCCGCTGATGGCCCGCCTGCATGAACAGGCGGACGTCACGCTCATCGAGGCACTGGACGAAACCGGCCTGGCCAAACTGCGCGATGCCCTGCCAACCGCCCATGGCCTGTTGGGCGCCAGCCTGCGCCTGGACGCAAAATTATTGGACCTGGCGCCGCAGTTGGAGGCGGTGGCCAGCGTGTCCGTGGGCGTCGACAACTACGATATCGACTACTTGAGCGGGCGCGGCATCCTGCTCAGCAACACCCCCGATGTGCTGACCGAAACCACCGCCGACACCGGCTTTGCGCTGATCCTGGCCACTGCCCGCCGTGTGGTGGAACTGGCCGACATGGTGCGTGCCGGCCAATGGAACAAAAACATCGGCCCCGCGCATTTTGGCAGCGATGTGCATGGCAAAACCCTAGGCATCATCGGCATGGGCCGCATCGGCGAAGCGTTGGCCCAGCGCGGGCACTTCGGCTTTGGCATGCCGGTGATCTACCACAGCCATTCGCCCAAGCCTCTGGTGGAAAAACGCTTTGGCGCACAGTACCGCAGCCTCAATGAATTGCTGCAACAGGCCGATTTTGTCTGCCTGACGCTGCCGCTCACCGCTGAAACCGAAAAGCTGATCGGCGCCGAAGAGTTTGCGCTGATGGGCCCGGAGACGATCTTCATCAACATCTCGCGGGGCAAGGTGGTGGATGAGGCGGCGCTGGTGCAGGCGTTGCAGCAACGCACGATACGTGCGGCGGGGTTGGACGTGTTTGAGCGTGAGCCGCTGGGTCACGACTCGCCGTTGCTGCGTTTGAACAACGTGGTGGCAACCCCTCATATCGGCTCGGCCACCCATGAAACGCGAGAGGCGATGGCCAGGTGTGCGGTGGACAACCTGCTACAGGCTTTGAAGGGGAAAAAGCCGCAGAACCTGGTTAACCAGCAAGCCTGGCAGCGCTGAAACACCTGTTAACTCTGACAGTATTCACACCGCAAGCACCGCGTTTAAATGAACTCTCAGGTCTCTGAGCAACCGGAGGCCGCAACGCACCGATGTATCCGGGAGTCAATTAAAATGCAGAAATCTCATTCTGAAGAAGACGCGAAATTGCATGCCAGGCCATTGCTTCCTGAAGACATAGGCCCAGAGGGAGTCACCCAGGAGTATTTGGACGCGCATAAAAACAAACTAACCTTCACCGTTGAGCAGTACGCTGGACAAGAGGAAGGTGATGTAATCCTGCTTATGCTCGGAGGCCCCGGGGCATCCCCTGCAGAATCCCAAAAGGTCACCCGAGCGACCGGGGACACGAAGGTCCCGGTCGCCGGAGCCAAACTGCACAGGCTCTCAAATGGTGTGCATGCGGCGTCTTACCTCATCCTCAAAAAAAACATCCCAGATGGGCCGAGTTCTTATGCCACGCTTTTCAGACTGCTGTTGGTCTGAATGAGGTTCAGATTACAAACCTGGCCACCATCCCGTTCAAATCCACCGCCAAACGCGACAGCTCATGGCTGGCCGCGCTGGTCTGGTTGGCACCCGCCGCCGACTGGGTGGCCAGGTCGCGGATATTCACCAGGTTGCGGTCCACTTCGCGGGAGACCTGGGCCTGTTCTTCTGACGCGCTGGCGATCACCAGGTTGCGTTCGTTGATCAGGCTGATGGACTGGGTGATCTGCTCCAGCGCCACACCGGCGGCTCGGGCCATTTCCAGGGTGTTTTGTGTGCGCTGATTGCTTTGCTGCATCGATTGCACCGCTTCACCGGTGCCGTTCTGGATGCCGGCGACCATTTTTTCGATCTCCTGGGTCGACTGCGCAGTGCGGTGGGCAAGCGCCCGTACTTCGTCGGCCACCACGGCAAAACCACGCCCGGCTTCACCGGCACGGGCGGCTTCGATGGCGGCGTTGAGCGCCAACAGATTGGTCTGTTCGGCAATCGCACGGATCACGTCCAACACCTTGCCAATGTCACGCCCCTGAGTGGCCAGGCCTTCGATCAGCACCGCCGTGTTCTGCACGTCCTGAGTCATGGTCTGGATGGCGCCGACGGTTTCCACCACACGGTCGCGGCCTTCGCGCGCCGCCTGGTTGGACTGGCTGGATGCCTCAGAGGTGGACACCGCATTGCGCGCCACTTCTTCCACCGCTGCGGTCATCTCGTTGACCGCCGTGGCCGCCTGGTCAATTTCATTGTTCTGTTGCTGCAGGCCTTTGGAGGCCTCCTCGGTAACTGCGCTCAGTTCCTCGGCGGCGGAGGCCAACTGTGTGGCGGAACCGGCGATGTGCTGGATGGTCTGGCGCAGGTTGGCTTGCATGGCGGCCAGGGCGCTCAGAAGGCGCGCTGGCTCATCCTTGCCATCGTCCTCAATGACTTTGCTCAGGTTGCCAGCGGCAATGGTCTCGGCCACTTCCACAGCTTTGCGCAGTGGCGTGACAATGCTACGGGTGAGCAGCCAGGCCAGGAGTACGGTCATCAGGGCCGCGACCACGGCTACCACAATGATCCCGGTAACTGCCTGCTGGTAGCTGCCCTCGGCGTCTCGCCCGGCCTGCTCGGCATCGGCGCTGTTGATGGCGATCAGCTTGTTCAACTGCTCCCCCATCAGGTCGGTGCCATCCTTGATGCGGGTATTGATAAGGCTGCGCATCTCCTCGACTTTGTTTTGTTGGGACAAGGCCATCATTTCTGATTGAGCGGTGAAGTAGCTGTCGAGGGTCGCGGCAAAGGTCTTGTACAAGGCCTTCTCTTCGGCACCGGCTGGCATCACCGCGTAAGCACTCTGTGCCTGCTTGACCTTGTCGATCAGGAAGGCAACGCGGGTCTTGGCTTCTTCCAGGGACGCGGGCTCGCGGTTGATCAAGATACGGAACGAGAGAATGCGCAGGCGCAACACGTTCTCAGTCATGTTGCCAAGGTACTTCACACTGGGTAACTGATTTGAGCCCATGTCCAACGAGGCCTGGCGGATCGTCGTCATGCGGTTGACCGCAAACACCCCCAGGAAAACCACAAGCAACGCAATGAACGCAAAACCGAGAAAAGCGCGAGGGGCAATATTCAGATTACGAAGGGACATAGACGGCTCTCGAGAAGTAGTGTTGGCGAGCGTCCCTGCCGCGACACGATCAGGCGGCGGTAACGCACCGCTCTGACCTTGGGGCACCACTGTTGTGATTGGTGTGTGGGCCTTTCCAGGCTATCGGCAGGCCTGTGGTTTTAATGCAGGATGTTTCGAAATATTTTTACACACTTCTGACAGCCGGCACTTTCTGGCATCCTGCGCGCCCCTTTTCCCTATCGAGCCCGCATTTTGTCTGACGCTCAAGCCCCCCGCCCCCGCTATAAATCCGACCTTATCTACGGCCTGGAAGATCGCCCGCACTTCACCGCCGCCATTTTTGCTGCGTTGCAACACGTGCTGGCCAGTTTTGTCGGGATCATCACCCCAACGTTGATCGTCGGCGGTGTGCTCGGCCTGGAAAGCGAAGTGCCGTACCTGGTGAGCATGGCGCTGTTCGTGTCGGGCCTGGGCACCTTTGTGCAGGCGCGCAAGTTCGGCCCTATCGGTTCGGGGCTGTTGTGCCTGCAGGGCACCAGCTTTTCGTTTATCAGCGTGATTCTCAGCGCGGGGTTCATGGTCAAGGCCCGGGGCGGCGGCACCGATGAGATCCTCTCGACGATCTTCGGCATCTGCTTTTTCGCGGCGTTTATCGAAGTGGTGCTCAGCCAGTTCATCGGCAAGCTGCGTAAGCTGATCACCCCCGTGGTCACCGGCACAATCATCACCCTGATGGGCTTGTCGCTGATCAAGGTGGCAGTCACCGACATGGCCGGTGGCTTTGGCGCCAAAGACCTCGGCGCAGCTGGCAACATGGGCCTGGCGGCGCTGGTGCTGCTGACCATTGTGGTGCTCAACCGCTTCAGCAACCCGTTCCTGCGCCTGGGTTCGATTGTGATCGGCCTGACCTTGGGCTTTATCGTGGCCTGGATGATGGGCCGTGTGGACCTGGCGGCGTTGCCCCAGGTGCCGCTGGTCAGCGTGCCGGTGCCGTTCAAGTACGGGTTTTCGTTCGACTGGGTGGCGTTTATCCCGGTGGCGGTGATCTTCCTGATTTCACCGTTGGAGGCGGCCGGTGACTTGACGGCCAATTCGATGATTTCCCAACAGCCGGTCAAGGGCCCGCTGTATATCAAGCGCATCAAGTCGGGCCTGTTGGCCGACGGCCTCAACTCGGCGATGGCTGCGACGTTCAACAGCTTGCCGATGGTGACCTTCGCGCAGAACAACGGCGTGATCCAACTCACCGGCGTGGCCAGCCGTTACGTGGCGTACTTCATCGCCGGCCTGCTGGTGCTGCTGGGGCTGTTCCCGATGATCGGCGCGGTGCTGCAACTGATGCCTAAGCCAGTACTGGGCGGCGCCACCTTGATCATGTTCGGCACCGTGGCCGTGGCGGGCATCAAGATCCTCGCCGAAGCCGGGCTGCACCGACGCAATGTGCTGATCGTGGCGATCTCCCTCGGCATGGGCCTGGGCGTCGCGGCCGTGCCGGAAGTACTGCGCGATTTGCCCAAGGCCCTGCACAACATCTTCGAATCGCCGATCACCGTGGGCGCGTTCTGTGCGATCTTGCTGAACATTTTCCTGCCCGAAGAGTTCATAGAGCTGGAAGAAGATGAATTTGATCCGGAGTCCTCTACCCTCAAAGTGATGCAGGACCCGGACATCACGAAATAGGAGCACCTTTTATATGCGCAAGCTCATGGTTCTATCGTTTCTGCTGCTGACCTTGAGCGCCTGCGCGCTGTTCCCCAACCGTGACCCGGTGACTATCAATGTGGTGGGCATTGAGCCACTGCAAAGCCAGGACCTTGAAGTGCGCTTCGCCGTGAAGTTGCGGGTGCAGAACCCCAATGAAACGGCGATCGACTATAACGGCGTGGCCCTGGACCTGGAGGTGAATGGCCGGCCGTTGGCGTCGGGGGTGAGTGATCAGTCCGGAAGCATCCCACGCTTTTCCGAGACGGTGCTGATGGTGCCGGTGAGTGTTTCGGCGTTCTCTGTGTTGCGTCAGACCTTGGGCCTGAGCCAGACCCAAAGCCTGAACAACCTGCCCTACGTGCTGCGGGGCAAACTGGCGGGTGGCCTATTTGGCACGATGCGCTTTGTCGACCGTGGCACCCTGGACCTACCGAACACGGCAACTTGGTGAACGCCATGCAACCGACGCTATACACCGAGCGACTGATCCTGCGCCCACTGACCCTGGACGATGCCGAGGGTATCCAGCAGCAGTTCCCGCATTGGGAAGTGGTGCGTTACCTTAACGCCCTCGTGCCCTGGCCCTACCCGGCCGACGGTGCCCTCGACTATCTGCAACACGTTGCCCTGCCCGCCATGGCCCGTGGCGAGGAATGGCACTGGTCGATCCGCTTGAAAAGCGCGCCGCAGCAGTTGATCGGCAATGTCAGCTTGATGAATGAACGGGACAACAACCGTGGCTTTTGGCTCGGACCGCAGTGGCAAGGGCAAGGCTTGATGGGCGAGGCCAGTGCAGCGGTGACCGACTATTGGTTTGGCGTGCTGGAGCGCCCGTTACTGCGGGTGCCAAAAGCGGCCCCCAACCTGGGATCGCGGCGGATTTCCGAGCGTGAGGGGATGCGCCTGATCAGGACCGATGAAGGCCAGTTCGTTGAAGGCACCTTCCCACGGGATATTTGGGAGATGACCCGCGCAGAGTGGCTGAAAACCAAATCCCCCACCCAATGAAAATCTAATGTGGGAGCGGGCTTGCTCGCGAATGCGGTGTGTCAGTCAACACATCTATAACTGAACCACCGCATTCGCGAGCAAGCCCGCTCCCACATTTTTGACCTTGCTTAATCAGTGATATAGCGCACGCCCGGCTTTTCCCGCTCATCCACCACCAACTCAAACACATCCGGCCGGGCATAGTGCCCCACCACGTCATAGTCATACCGTGCCCGCACCAGGTCATCGGTATTGATCTGCGCGGTCAACAACCCCGCCTCTCCCACCAAGGGCCCCGCCAGAATGTCGCCCATCGGTCCGACAATCACACTGCCCCCGGCGATCAACGGCCGCTCTGCCGGCCAATTGGCAATCTCCTGCCCCAGCTCTGCCGGTGATGCCTGCACCTGGCATGCGCTCACCACAAAGCAGCGGCCTTCATGGGCCACATGACGCATGCTCACCTGCCACATCTCGCGCTCATCCACCGTGGGCGCGCACCACACTTCCACACCCTTGGCGTACATGGCGGTACGCAGCAGCGGCATCATGTTTTCCCAACACACTGCGCCACCGATACGTCCTACGGCGGCGTTAATCACCGGCAAGGTCGAACCATCGCCCTTGCCCCAGATCAGCCGCTCAGTGCCGGTGGGCATCAATTTGCGGTGTTTGGCGACCAGGCCGCCTACCGGTTCGAAATACAGCACGGTGCAGTACAAGGTGTTGCCACTGCGCTCGATCACACCCAGTACCAAGCTCGCGCCGGTGCGCGCTGACAGACCCGCCAATGCGTCGGTCTCGGCGCCGGGCACATCGATGGCATTGGCAAAATAACGGGCGAATGCCTCGCGACCTTCCGGCAGGCGGTAACCCAATTGCGTGCCGAAGCCTTCACCTTTGGGATAGCCACCGAGCAATGCCTCGGGCATCACCACCAATTGCGCGCCGCTGCGGGCTATTTCATCTTCATAGCCGAGGATTTGCGCCAGGGTCTCAGCCTTGCCGCCTGGCAAGGAACCGATTTGCAGGGCTGCCACAGTAGAAACAGGCATCACGATGACTCCGAAAAAATGGGGTTGCCCATTCTCCAGCCAGCCTCGATCATGAATAAAGCCCACTTCACTGCTGAATGATATGAGCCAAACAAATATCGCCCAGGTCGATCTCAACCTGCTCAAAACCTTTGAAGCGCTGCACGATGAATCCAGCGCCAGCCGCGCAGCGTTGCGCCTGGGAGTGACTCAATCGGCCATCAGCGCGGGGCTGCGGCGCCTGCGTGAGGTGTACGGCGATCAGTTGTTTGTACGCACCGGCCGTGGGTTGGCGCCGACCTTACGCGCCAACCAGTTGAAACCGGTGATCAGCGAGGCGTTGGAGCGCTGCCGACAAAGCCTGGCGATGGTCAATCCGGACAACCAGCAGTACCAGGGCCGCTCGGTGGTACTGGGGTTATCGGATGATTTCGAGATTGCCTATGGCCGGCGACTGATGGACGAAATCGCCCGGCGTGCGCCGAAGCTGCGGGTGATTTTCCGACAGACCCACAGCCAGATTGTCGCGGGCGCCCTGCTCGACCGCAGCCTGGACCTGGCGATTACTGCCGGGGGTTTCGCTCAAGGCAGGCTAAGTCGTCAAGTCTTGGGAGAAGGTGATTACCGCTGCCTTTTGGACTCGGACCAGACAACCATCAGCCTGGACGAATTCGTCACCCGCGAGCATGTGCTGGTGTCATCCGGCGGGTTTATCGGGATTACCGATGAAGGTTTGGCAGCGCAAGGGCTAAGCCGCCAGGTGTGCGCGTCCACCAGCCACTTTGCCGCACTGCCCTATTTGCTCAAGGGCAGCCAGGCGGTGGCGACCATTCCCGGCCATGCCGCGCAAGCCATTGCTGCGCTGACCGGCCTGCAGGTGTTGCCCTGCCCCCTGGCGCTGCCACGCTACCCGGTGGAGTTGGGCTGGCGCACCCAAGCGCAACTCGACCCGCTGCTGCTCAAAGTGCGTGAAGCGATTGTGGCGAGCTTTACTTAGCGGCGGCCATCAACTTGTTGACCTCACTGCGCACCATGTTGGAGAACTCCGGCGGCGACATGCCGTCGAGTTCTGCACGCACCCACTCGGCCCACTTGCCTTTGCGCTTGGCGCGCTCGCCGAACAAACGGGCGGCTTCGCCCTTGGCCTTGCCCAAGTTGGTTTGCCACAGGTCGTAGAGCCGGGACTTTTCATCTTCCAGCTCGGCGCGTTCGGCGAGGGTCTTGTTGGCCAGATTGAAGCTCATGTTGAATTACCTGCTGCACAAATAGGCGACATCTTACACTGTAGGTCGAATTTTCCTGTTTCGGATTTCGCTCAAAACCAGTCACCAGCAAAAAAACTGCAACTTTTGCCGACGCCCGCCACTCCATTGTTCACTGTCACATTCACCTGCAAGGAGTTACCCAATGGCCCGCAAATCTGCCGCCCAAGCCGTCGAAGAACAAATCAAGGATCAAGCCTTCAGTGAACTGACGGCGTTGATTGAAGAGTCGGACAAACTGCTTAAAAGCAGCGCCTCCCTGGTGGGCGAAGAAGGCGAGACCCTGCGCGAACAGGTCGCCATCAAGCTCAAGCAGGCCCTGGACTCGGTGTCCAACGTGCGCGAACGCAGCAAGCCGGTGGTGGATGCCACCGAAACCTATATCGGTGGCCACCCGTGGCAGACCGTAGCGATTTCCGCAGGCTTTGGCCTGGTGGTCGGCCTGCTGCTGGGCCGTCGCAACTGAGTACACATGGCTGCGCCCCGTGCGCAGCCTTTTTCAGGCGTTTGCCAGGTCGCGCAAGTGCTGCAACTCGTCAGCATCCACCACTATCCCTTCCTGTTCGGCCTTCGCCCGTGCGCGATGTCGCCGGTCTCCCGGTAACCGCCGCAACCCCGCCGCATGCATCTGCCGCACCAACTCCTGGCTGCGCTCGGCGAACGCCTGGCCGCTGGTTTTGCTCGGGTCGATGAGGATCAGCAGTTGCCCGGTCCAGGGCGTACGCGCACCGGGATGGTCAGACCAGTCGAATTCGAATGAAAAATTGCCACCGGTCAACGCCGCTGCGAGCAACTCAACCATCATCGACAGCGCCGAACCCTTGTGCCCGCCAAACGGCAGCAACGCGCCGCCCTCCAGGATGGCTTTGGGGTCTTGCGTGGGCTGGCCCAGGCTATCGACGCCCATGCCCGGCGGCAGGCGCTCGCCCTTGCGCGCCGCGATCTGCACGTCGCCATGGGCGATGGCGCTGGTGGCCAGGTCAAACACAATCGGCAAGCCATCGGCGCGCGGCGCGGCAAAGGCGATGGGGTTGGTGCCGAACAATGGGCGGTCGGCGCCGTGGGGTACCACGCACGTCATGCTGTTGACCACGCTCAACGCCACCAGGCCTTGCTCGGCAAATGGCTCGACATCCGGCCACAGCGCCGCAAAGTGATGGGAGTTATGGATCGCCAGCAACGCGATACCGGCGCTGCGGGCTTTTTCCACCAACAGCGGGCGTGCAGCTTCCAGGGCCGGCTGGGCGAAACCGTTGCCGGCATCTACCCGCACGAACCCGGAGGCCACATCGCTCACGTGCGGCACCGCGCGCCCATTCACCCAGCCGCTGGCCAGGGTGCTGATGTAACCGGGAATACGGAAAATGCCATGGCTATGGGCGCCATCGCGCTCGGCGCTGGTGCAGTTGTGGGCGAGGATCGCCGCCACTTCCGGCGACGTGCCATGGCGTACAAACACCTGCTGCAGCAACGCCATTAGCGCACTGAAGCGTATGCAGACACTGGAACCTTCAACGACCTTGGACGGCGTAGACATCTGAAGCTCCGAATTATGATTGGAAGGGGCAACAAGACGGGTGACTCAAGCCTGTGATTAAACAACGCGCCCGGCGCCTGCTGTCAATCGTCGCGTGCCAGCACGTCGCTTTTTTTGCAGCAGTTATCTACCGCTGGCAACGCCCCCTCCCTGCCTACGCTGTCCACCACACAACGGCCTTGAAGGAGCGCAATGGATGGCACACGTAGACCCCCCGTATTTTTTCCAGGAGTTCGTGCGCCCGGCACGCAGAAAAACCCCCACTGAGCGCGAACGAACCCTGGGCCTGACCGTCAAGGACCTGGATTGGTTAAACGCCGTGTATTACGCCACCGACCAGGCACGTCAGGATAAAACCTTGCGCAATCACCCCATGGTGGTCGAGAAATTCATCCTGGAGCTTGCCCCCCAACGCACTTTACCGTTGGCCGGTACTTTCCTGATGAGCTCAAGCCCGGATGAAAACAAAGCGTTGCTCTACACCCCGTACGGCGGCATCGAGGTGTTCGAAGACCGTGCGGAGGCAATTAAAACCATTACAAATCGCTTGAACAATAAAACTCAATCAATTGATTTAGTTCGTTTTTTATCCATAGATCAACGCAAAGCGTTTACCGAGAGCACCGCGTTCAATGTCCAGACCACCGCCGTACTCGGCGCGGTATTCGAAGATCAGGAAGCCACCATCGAAGCCAGCCTGATGCTCAACCGGCAGCTTATGCTGACCCAATTGCGCCAGACGCCCACCTTGTCCGCGTTGCTCGATAAGGTGCTGAGCATCATGGGGCGCGCTTATTTCCCCAACCTCGATCAACGCGACACACGGGTCAACAGTTTCATGGCCGCCGACAACGGCCCTGGCGGCCACCCGCCTCACTGGATCAGTTCCGCGCCGCTGGGGGACGTGTTGTTGCAGTACTACATCAAACAGCAATGGCCAGCCGGCCAGACACGCACCTTCACCCACCCGCGCTACATCACCGGGCACCTCAGCGACGCCAAACGCGCCAAAGACCTGCAAAAATGGGAAAGCCTGGTGCAACACACCGCGGGCATCCTCTCCAAACTGCTGGGCAGCCTGCTACAAACCTGGTGGAACGAAGACATCGGCGACGGCCGCTCGCGCCTGGACCTGTTTACCCAGATGATGAGCGATACGTTGCGCGCCGACCTGCTGTTCAAGCACCAGTACGGCATTGTGTCGGCGCAAGAAAACCAGCACCTGCTCGCCCTCTTCCTGCCTGACCCGCAGGCGCGCAGCGCATGGCACCCGTCATTGCGTATCGAGAAAGTCAGCATTCACGCGCCCTACCAGCACTATGTGGAGCTGGCCGCAACCCTGTTGATCAGCGACAAACATGCCTACCTCTATACCCAGTCGCGTGGTTTGCAGGTGCTCGAAGACCTTGCCGACCTGAATGACACCTTGCTGAGCATGCTCAAGGCCGCCGGGCATCAGGACGAGCTGCTGAACTTCCTGTCGCTTGAAGAACGCAGCACTTATATCGCCATGGAGGCCGTGCAGGTCAGCGGCCTGCCGGTGGCCGGCAGCGTCTTCGGCGGGATGGTCGAGGACATCGCCGCCAAGCAATTGAACAATATGGAGCATGCCCTCGGGCTGTTTCGACGCAGTGACGGCCTGGTCGACCTGGCGGCCCTGCTCGACTGCGCCCTGGACATTCGCCACATGCTCGACAGCCGCCTGTTGTCACTCGACACGGGCGGACGCTGGAGCCTGCACCCGGTCAGCAGCGGCAACGGCCGGCCGTCGACCGTGCAGGCCGAACGCGCCAAGCAACAGCTGCAAACCCTGCAAGCGGCGCAAGCGGCAGCCGCCGAGCAGCGCCGTCAACATCCGACCTTGCGCGGCGTAGTGCTGCGTGCACTCAATGCCCAGTTGCGCAAATACCAGCTGGATGTGGATGCCAGTGATATCCACATCAACACCTACGCCACCGAGGCGCAGCAACGTGAGGAACGCCTACCGGTGCAATCGGTGGCACTGGTGGACCATTTCATGGAACGTCTGGCACGGGTCGCTGGCCCGTTGGGCAATACGCCGCACATGGGGTTCTACGCCAGCCGCCGGGAAGGTGCGGCGTTGCGTTGGAACAACCTGACCAGCTCGACCGTCAACGCCATCGTTGCGCTGGTGATGGTGGAAGTGGCCAACCACAACGTTCGCGAACTGCCGCGCCAATTCCTGGAAGATCACCGCGAAACACTGGGCAGCGCCCTGCTGCTGGGCCTGCGCAGTGAAGCAGAGCTGCGCCTGCTGAACAAAACCCTGACCCCGTCCCAGCACGCCATCCTCGATACCGTGCTGCGGCCCGACAGCATGACCCGCCTCAAGCGCCACGGGCTCAATGGGTTTCTGCCGGATGCCTACAGCCTCAGCCTGACTCAAGGCGATCAACTGCTGCACCTGGCCAACTGCTGGGTGCTCACCGAGCGTGGTGGTATCGATCCCAACCACTCGGGCCAGGCGCTGCTGTGGACGCCCCAACGTGGCCATGAGCCTTTTGAATCCGTCGATGCCTTGCGCAAGCAACTGGAGCTGCGCCTGGCACAGCCTGACCGGCGCCTGGCGCTCCTGCAAAACCTGCCTCTGCGTCAACGAATACCCCACACGACGTTGGGTTTGGGGCCCTTGCAACGGATCGATGGGCATATGCTCGACAACCGCCAACACAGCTACGTCGAACACCTGGTGGACAACCTTGAATTCTGGCTGAACACGCCGCTGGGCCCCAAGCAGTTGCAGGATTGCCTGGACCACGAAATGCAGCGGGAATCGCCGTCCAACCTCGACCGGGCGGCCACCATCGCCCAAGCCATGATTCATCAGCAAGCATTGCCGGTATGGCTGGGGATGGCGTCGCCCCACGAACAATTGCTGCACGCCGAGCTGCTGGAACAGTACCGCCTGAGCGTGTCGGATGAGCGCGATTACCTGCACAGCCTGCCGCCGCTGCGCGCGCACGTGGCCAAGCGCCTGCGCACTTTGCTTGAGGCGCGCTACCCAGGGCTGGACCTGGACCCCGACGATGTGCTGATACCCGCGCGCATTGTGCTCAACGGGCATACCCAGAGCCTCACGGATTTTGCCCTGCGCCACTTGCCCGACCTGAATGCCGACAGCCTTAAACCCAGCTCACGCACCGAAACGCCCCTGCCCGATACATTCGACGGTGCCGCAGTGGTGCAACTCGTGCGCCAGCTGGACATCGCCGCAACCTACCGCTCCCTGCTCAACACGCACCTGACTGCCGACACCGATGATGCACGCCAGCGCCGCAAGCTGTTTTGCCAGCAACTGCCCTGGCAACTACTGCGTCATGCCCATGAGGAAAAGCTCGAAGAACGCCTGAGCGAAGCCGCGTGGGGGTTTATCCAGCAAATCTTCGATATGCCCGACGCCATCGCACGGGAACAGGTCAGCGGGGCCAGCGCGATGATTCGCCCATTGGAATTGATAGCAACCCAAGGCGCGAAAGCCGCCAAAGTGCTCGGTGTGTACCTGATTGGCCCCCAGGCCAAGGCAACCGGGCCTTTGGTGCTGTATGCGCCCTACAGCCCGCTGCGTGTGCTCACGGAATATGCCAGCGAACAGGACCTGTGCAGCGAGATCAACCGCCCTGGGCCGTTACAGGATTGGATCATCCGCCAACTGGGCGAGCCCGAGCAGGCGACCTACCGCAACCTGTTGCGCCCCCCGCAGCCCAAAGACTCCGATATGCGCCTGGCGTCAAACCCGATCCGCGGCAACATCCTGCCGCCGCTGTTCCACGACAACACCCTGCTGCTGCTGAAAATGCTCGCCTGCCAGTTCGAGCGAGAAGGCAAGGACCAGTGGGATGGCATCACCAGCCTGTTACGCAATGGCATTCCCATGGCGTTGCAGTTTATCGCGGGCAAGCTCAAGTACCCGTTGGTGGTGTGGCGTAGCTTCAAGCTGTTCCAGGCGTCTGCCGAGGACTTGCAGCAACAGCGCTTTAGCCAGGGTTTACGTAAGTTTATTCAGGGCCTGGCGACGCTGGCATCGGTGCGCAAGCAACTCGATGAGCTGCTGGCCCCCCAAACCCTGCCTGAGCCAACGCAGCCGGATGTGTCGGTTGCTGCGACCACGATTGAAACCCACGACATCACAGACCCGCTGCGCACGCGGATGCGCCGCTTTGAAGACTTTACGGTGGCGTTGGCAGACTTGCAGCAAGATCCAAACACTCACGTTTACAAGCACTCGGTCAGCCGCCTGACCTACGTGCCAATGGCGGGCAGGGTTTACCCGGTGGAAAAATCCGGAAACCACTGGCGCGTCACGTTGGCCCGTGAGCTTGGCCCCTACGTGGAACGCAATGCGCAAGGGCAATGGGTGTTGGACCTTAGCGTGCGTGAACCGAGGTTCGGCCAAGGCTTTTCCAATTACAGGAGCCGTCCGCGCGTCACGAGTGTTGTACGGGCGACGATCAACATCGAAGCCCAGGGCAGGCCCGCCATTCGGGCGCTGAACCCACAGTGGGACGAGTTCATCGACTCCGCACTCTACATCGCGATGTATTACACCAACCAATGCGCACGAAACCTGGCGCTGTTCACACGGGACGCCGCCCTCAACCCGAGGACCCATACCCTGCTCACCGAGATATTTTCCATCGTGACCTTTACCCCGGCGCAACTGCACAAAATCACCGCCCGCGTCGACGAAGTCATGCGGGGGCTGACAGACCCAACGCTCACCTCCCCCAACTCAACGCGATTTGTATTCGGCACCAACCACGTACCCGACAACGGCTTTGCCTTCACGCTGCCTAACGACATCGAACAGACCATCTTCCTGGTGGAAAACTTCTTTAACCCGCGCCTGTACCCACACGGGATTGTGCTCAATGCGCCGTTTGACATTGACGACCATGCACGTGCGGCAACGTTGATCCATGAAGTCAGCCACATGGTTTGCGCTACTGAGGACATCGCCTACCTGGACAGCATGCGCCCGTTTGTCGACCTGATAAATGTGGCGACCAGTGATTACACGCTGCTGTCGGACTTGCAGTCGACGGCACTGTCGGCCGTAACAACCTACACCGAGCTGTTCACCACCTGGGATTCCCAATCACGCAACTGGGTCAGCCTCGGTGCTCCGGGAACGACCGCTGCGCATAACCTGGTGCTGCGCCTTACCGGCACCAACACGCTGAACGACGCCCGCAACACGTTTCTGACAAACCCGGATCGCAGGCTTGACGTCATTCTGGCTAACGCAGACTCGGTGACGTATTTGATCACCCATGTGGGAAGGGTGCTGGATCCGGGGGCTTGAGCAAGCCCCCGGTGGGCGTATCAGTCCTTCTGGTCACGCAGCACGTTGCCCGAGGCGCCGTCGATGCGCGCTTCGTATACCGTGCCATCGGCCTTGCGGCCCTTGACTTCCCAGTATCCTTTGTCATCGGCCTCGGCGGCGTACACCTCGACGTAACCGGCCTTGGTCTTGGCGACTTCAATCGCCTTCTCGATGGTGATCCAACCGGCGCCCGGCCTGTCGGCCAGTGCGGCGCCGGCGCTGAGCAGAGCGGAGGTTGCACACAGGGCGACTAAGGTTTTCTTCAGCATGTTCGTTCTCCATTTTGGGAATGTCCTGAATGATTAGGAGGCGCCCAAACGAGAATAAGTTCCAATTGATGTGCAATCGCCATGATGGCTGTTCTCGCCACCTGCCTCGGGAGGTTAGAATGCGGGAAATCAGGACGTTTAAATGACAGAAAAGTCTCTTTCAGAAGCCGAATATGACGCCATCACCGACGCCGCTGCGCATTGGTGCATGCGTTTGCACGCGCACGACTGCACCGCTGCCGAGCGCCAGGCTTTTGAACAATGGCACGACGCCCATCCGCTGCACGCCTTTGAATACGCGGCGATGCTCGAAATCTGGGACGTTGCCGACCACCTGCCACGCCCCGAACCCGTCGCTGTCGTTGTACCGTTTACACCGCGCAGCCGCTTGCGCACGTACGCCGTAGCGGCGGCCATCAGCCTGGTTGCGTTGCCACTGGCCGCTTTTACCGGCTGGGAAGCCGGCTGGTTGCCAAACAGCTATGAGCGCTATGACGCCAGCAGTGGCTTGCGTCAGGTCACCTTGGGTGATGGCAGCCAGGTGGAACTGAACCTGGGCACCGAACTGGTCTACAGCAACTACAAGGACCAGCGCCGCGTCACGCTGAAAAAGGGCGAAGCCTTCTTCAAAGTCACCCACGACAGCACCCACCCGTTTATCGTACGGGCCGGAGAAGGCCAGGTACGGGTCACCGGCACGCAGTTCAATGTGTGGAAGTATGAAGACCAGGTGCGGGTGATGCTGCTGGAAGGCTCAGTGCAGATCTCCAGCGACAAGGTCCACGGCAGCGTGCCGCTGACCCCGGGCATGCAGGCCAGCTATCAACAGGGCGATGCCACGCCCCGGGTGCGCACCATCAACCCCAACGACACCGCCCTGGCCTGGCGCCAGGGCAAGCTGATCCTCGACAACCTGGCTCTGGCGGATGCGCTGCCACTGATCAACCGCTACCTGAACAAACCGGTGATGCTGGCAGACGCCAGTACCGGGGCGATTCGCATTGGCGGGATCTACAACATCAACGAGGTCTCCAACCTTGTCCCTTCCCTGCCCAAGGTACTGCCGGTCTACCTGACCCAGAACCAGGACGGCAACCCGGTACTCAACGCCATCCCGCGTAAAACGCCTAAAGGCTGAGCCAAGCCCGCGATTGCGGGCTTTTTTACGCCTGCAGTGTCCATTTTTTTTACAGCCCCCTGCCCTGCACGGCCCATGGTGAGCGCGTTCATCGTTTTGTCATGACAGGTGTTACAGCGCTGATACAGCCAGGTGAAGCGGTTGCGCAGTGGCTGGGCAGGCAGGCGTTCGCTGGGCGTTGTCTCATGGCTGATACAGGGCGGCCATCACTTTGCCCCGAAATTTCGCTAACCCTTTGAATAGCAACGACTAATCAAAAGCGGCACGGCTTCTGCTCTATCCCCTTCAACGCTGTTTAGGGTCAGCGTTACGAATAAGGAATATTGCCGTGGTCACTCACACTCAAGGTTCATTGAGCCTCCTCCTGATCAGCTGCGTACTGAGTACCAGCGTGAGCCTTCCAGTGCTTGCGGCAGGTGACGGTGTGATTGTGATTGACCGCGCTGTTCGTGGGCACATGTATGGCCGCACAGCTGGCTCTGATCCAAATCCCACTACCGCGAACGCCAACCCAGCCGGGCAGATCTACCGTGCAACGAGCATTGAGCTCAACGACCACGATATTGCCGGGATCAGTAGTGGCGCCAGCATCACCCGTACCGTTCTTCCAGGCGGCAGCCTTCCAGGTTTCGATAACAACGGCAGCGGCATCGGCTTGGGTACAGGCAGCGCAGCCGGTCACAGCGGTGGCAGCAGTCTTTCCGGCACGATTAACGGCGCGGTCTCAAGCGGTCTGGCGCCTCTGAACAATATCGGCAGCATGGTAGGGGGGCGTTGAGATGAACCATTCCTGGATGCTTCTTGCACTGCTCGGTTGCGGGGCGGCGATGGCCGACAGCAGCACCAACGACGCAACCATTACGAACTCCGGCAAGCAATACAACGGCGTGGTCACGATCAACCAGGCCTCCGGCGACCAGCAACAATTGAGCAACAACGTCGCCATCGCCGTTGGCCACAACGCCCAGGCGAACATCTCGGTAAACCAGCAAATCAGTGGCGCTCCCGCCGACCGCTCCCTTAACGCCAAGGCGTCAATCCAGGGCAACTCCTTCAGCAACGGCAACGGCGTACTGAGCGTCAATCAGTCGGCCGGGGCCCAGAACCAATCAATCAATGCCGTGCGCATCAACATCAACACAGGCCCGCAAAGCATCGATGACAGCGTCATGTCGCAACAAAACGTTGTGCTTGCAACAGACTCAGGGGTGACCCCTACCACTGGCAGCCGCCAGGTCGTTACCAGCGACCAGGCCTTCACCGGCAGCCGTGGAGTGGTACAGGTCACCCAGAGCGCCGGGGTGGGGAACCGAGTGGCTAACACCCTGAACTTACGACTCAACTGATGGAGCTGAGTCGGATAGCTAGACCGTACCAACACTTAACCAACTAAATAGAAGCAAGGAGATACACCATGAAAACTACAATGGCCCTCAAACCACTGGCTTTCGCTCTCGCTGCGCTCATGGCTGTTGCTGCACATGCTGGTCAAGGTGGAGGTCAAGGCCCACAACAGCCTAACAACCCTCCTGCCGCTCCAACCTCCTCTGCTGCAACTGTTAACGACGGCCAAAGCAACCACGGCAACGTGGTGCTCAACGACAAAACCAAAAACAACGGGTCGGTCAACGATTCGTTCAAAAACTACTCCGGGATTGCGGGCAGCAACACCGCAGCCGGTGACAACAACCAAGGCAAAAACGACGTAGCCATCACCGCTGGCGATGCAGACTTCGTCTTCGCCACTGTTAGCTCGGCTCAAGCCAACTACGGCAACCTGGTGATCAACAGTGGCACCAAAAACAACGCGTCGGTCAACGACAGCTTCAAAGACTTCTCGGGTATCGGCCAGTCGAACGTAGCTGCTGGCACCTCTAACCAAGGCAGCAACAGCGTGGCAATCAACGCTGGCGAAGGCAAAGGCGGCGCAGCCACCATCAACGCCGTGCAAGAAGTCACCGGCAACCTGACCCTCAACCTCAGCAGCGGCCACGGCTGGAAAACCACTCCGGTTACCAACAACGCCAGCACCAACAACTCGTTCACCAACTTCTCGGGTATCGGGGCTTCCAACGTTTCCGCAGGCGGCAACAACCAAGGTCAGAACAACACAGCAATCACTCGCTTCTGATCCAGAAAGGGCCTTGGCAACAAGGTCCTTTTTTCATTCCAGTGTCCAACAGGTCATACGATCATGCGCCTCGTTGCCTCCCTTCTTCTGTTAGCACTCACCGGCCCGACCTGGGCAGGGCAAATGGCCGTGGTCATGCCTGGTGGTGGGTTGATCTACAAAAATGTCGAGAGCATCCGCGAGCGCAAGTTTGCCAACCTGGTGGAACAAAAAACCGATTTCAGCTGCGGCGCCGCCGCACTGGCGACCATCCTGCGTCAGGCTTACTGGATGGACGTGGACGAAGACCACGTCATCAAGGGCATGCTGGTCAATGCAGACCAAGACCTGGTGAGAACCCAAGGCTTCTCGATGCTCGACATGAAGCGCTATCTGGAAAGCATTGGCATGCGAGCCAGGGGCTACCGGATCACGCAAGACGTGCTGGTTACCGTGAAAGTACCCGTTGTGGTGCTACTGGAAATCCGCGGCTACAAGCACTTCGTTGTCCTGCAGCGTGCGGACAAGGACTGGGTGTACATCGGCGATCCCGTACTCGGCCACAAGCGCTACTCGAAGGACGACTTCGTCAAGGGCTGGAATGGCATCGTATTCGCCGTATTGGGTGAGGGCTACGACAAGACCAACGCCCTGCTCTCTCCGCCTACACCGCTGACCGCCAAGAACCAGTTGAACGAGTTCACCCCGGTGCGCGACAGCGAACTGATGGACTTCGGTTTCATTCAAAGCGACTTCTTCTAGCAAGAAGCGCAATAAGGGGCAGGACGCTCCAGGAGCAGATGATGAACACTTACCGTTGGCTGACGGTCATGTGCCTGGCAGCCTCAATGCCCGCTTACGCGTCATCGGCGTTCAAGCCTATCGAACTCAAGGATTCGGAAATGGCGGATCTGCGCGGGCGATATGTGATGCCTGGGCGGATTATCAGTTTTGGCATTGTCATGAGTACCACCTGGACTAACTCCGCAGGTGACAGCATCACCGGCAGTGCCAACATGCAAATCAACTCCTCCACTGTTACCCCGCAATTCTATGTCACCACCACTAGCACGACTGGTACTGGCAGCACACCGAACACTGGCACCGGCACCGTAGTCGGCGGTAGTGGCCTAGGCAGTGGCCAGGGCGTGACCCAGAGCGTGCGCGCAGCGGGCGACGGCAATACCGCCAACAATGGCGTCGATATCAATGTGACCCGCAATGGCTTGGCGGCCGCGAACATTGTGCAGTCAGGCAAGGCACTGGTGGCAGGCGAGACAATCACCGGCGATAGCGGTGCTGGCCAGGTCAGCGTCTCGGCCAAGAATGGCGGGTTGCAAATGGCCGTCCTCGCTGCAAACAACCAAGGCAGCGTGCTCCAGCAAATCGGCGGCGGCAACGTCAACCAGAGCACGCTGATCACTGGCGATCTGAATGCAATTACCAACCTCACCCAGATCAATGTGGTGATGGGCAATAACAACCTGAACAACATCACCCGCAGTCTCAACCTGGATCAACTCAAGGGCCTACGCACCGCCGGTTATTGAACTACGCTGAGCCTCGACACTTACGCATTAAAAAAGGGACGGCTTACTTCATGCATCGATCTTTATCGTTACGTGCCGTGGTTTGTTTGAGTACGCTCCTGCCGGCAACCATGCTGTATGCCGCGCCGGACGCCGACATTGAGACGCTGAAACAGGAACTTTTGGAGCTCAAGCAACGCTACGAAGTGCAACAAAAAGCACTGGCGGTATTGGAACAAAGAGTCAGGCAAGTGGAAGATCAGCCAGCAACACCCGCGCCAAAACGCTTGGCGAAGTCCCCCGCCGACTTCAACAAAGGCACCACCGTGGCCGGCGCGCCAGGTGTGGGCGCTGCCGCCGCATCAGGCGGTGCCGGTGGTGGCAGCTCGTATGGGCAAAGCCTTAAAGACGACTCGGCGCCAGCACAAAGCGTCAGCAACCTGTACAACGAGGCCAGCGGCTTTTTCGGCGATGGCAAGTTCAGCTTTGAAACTGGTATTACCTATTCACGCTATGACGCGCGCCAGCTGACGCTCAATGGGTTCCTTGCACTGGACTCGATCTTCCTGGGCAATATCAACCTGGACCGAATCAAGGCGGATAACTGGACCCTGGACCTCACCGGACGCTACAACCTCGATAATCGTTGGCAGTTCGACATCAACGTGCCGGTGGTCTACCGCGAATCGACCTATCAATCGGGCGGCGCTGGCAACAGCGGCACGACAACGTCGGAAGCCTCGGTGACCCGCGACCCGACCATTGGCGACGTCAACTTCGGTATTGCCTACAAGTTCCTCGACGAAACCGACACCCTGCCCGACGCGGTGGTTTCTGTGCGCGTGAAGGCCCCAACGGGCAAGGAACCCTACGGCATCAAGCTGATCGAGTCGCCGAACAACGACAGCTTGTTCGTACCGGAAAGCCTGCCGACGGGCAACGGCGTGTGGTCGGTTACCCCGGGAATTTCCCTGGTCAAAACCTTCGACCCGGCGGTGCTGTTCGGCTCGCTGTCCTACACCCACAACTTCGAAGACTCGTTTGACGACATCAGCTCCAACGCCAATCAGAAGGTCGGCGGCAAGGTCAGCCTGGGCGACAGCTTCCAGATTGGCGTGGGCGTAGCCTTTGCGCTCAACGAGAAAATGAGTATGTCGTTCTCGGTATCCGACCTGGTGCAACGCAAGAGCAAGCTCAAGCCTGACGGTGGGGATTGGCAATCGGTGGTGTCCAGCGACGCCAACGCCGGTTACTTCAACGTCGGCATGACCATTGCGGCCACGCCGAACCTGACGATCGTGCCGAACCTGGCCATTGGTATGACGGATGATGCGCCGGACTTCACGTTCAGCCTGAAATTCCCGTATTACTTCTGATCAGAGCCGGTTTTATGGTGAATGGGATTACTGTAGTGAGCGGGCTTGCCCCGCGCTGGGTGGCGAAGCCGCCCTAAATCCAGGCACCTCGGTCTTCCTGAAACACCACGGCGGCCTTATTGGGGCGGCTTCGCCACCCAGCGCGGGGCAAGCCCGCTCACTACAACCACAGCTACAAAGGAAAAGCCCCGCAACGATAAGGGTCGTTGCGGGGCTTTTCGGTTTACCCGCCCTAGCGGATCTGGTGTTTGTGCAGCAACCGGTAGAACGTCGGCCGGGAAACCCCCAGCACGCGGGCCGCGACACTCAGGTTGTCGCTGTGCCGGTTGAGCACATCACACAGTGCCTGGCGTTCGGCACGGTGCTTGTAGTCTTCCAGTGTAGCCATCGGCGGCGAAATTGCCTGTGCGCCTACAAGTCCCAGATCAACGGCTTCAATCTGGCGCCCTTCGGCCAGCACCAATCCCCGTCGCACCCGGTTGGCCAGTTCGCGCACGTTGCCCGGCCACGGGTGTTGTCCCATGGCAACCAGGGCGTCCTCGCTGAAACTGCGCGGACGGCGGCCGGTTTCCTGGCTGTAAAAGCGCGAAAAGTGGTTGGCCAGCAGCGCCACGTCACCATGGCGGTCGCGTAATGGTGCGGTCACCACTTGCAGGACATTGAGCCGGTAGTACAAATCTTCACGGAAGGTGCCCTTCGCCACCGCCGCTTCCAGGTCAACGTGGGTGGCGGCCAGTACCCGCACATCCACCGGGATTGGCTGGCTGCCACCAACACGTTCGATCTGTTTTTCTTGCAGGAAGCGCAGCAGGTTGGCTTGCAGCTCCATCGGCAGGTCACCGATTTCGTCGAGGAACAGCGTGCCGCCGTTGGCGGCCTCGATGCGCCCGACCTTGCGCTGATGGGCGCCGGTAAACGCGCCCTTTTCATGGCCAAACAGTTCGGACTGGATCAAATGTTCCGGGATCGCCCCGCAGTTGATCGCCACAAAAGGCTTGGCATGGCGCTGGGACTTGCGGTGCAGGGTCTGGGCCACCAGTTCTTTACCGGTGCCGCTGTCGCCACGGATCAACACCGGGGATTCGGTCGGAGCCAGCTTGGACAATAATTTGCGCAGTTCGCGGATCGGCCGGCTGTCTCCCAGCAGTTCGTGCTCCGGTTCATCCACCGGCGTACTGCCTTTACCCCGCAACCGCGCCATGCCAAAGGCACGGCCCAGGGTGACCTGCACGCGGGCCACGTCGAAGGGCAAGGTGTGGAAGTCGAAAAACCACTCGCAGACGAAGTCACCCACGTTCTGCAAGCGCAGTACGTCCGGGCTGAGCACGGCGATCCACTCGGTGCCGCTGCGGCCGATCAGCTCCTTGACTGCTTCGGGGCGCTCCAGGTGAAAGGGCTGCAACCGCAGCAGGCCAACGTCACAGGAGCGGTCACCCACCGATTCGAGGGCACAGCTGTCTACCTCCCATCCGGCGGTGCGCAAACCGGGCAATAGCCTATGGCAGTCGTCACAAGGGTCGACCACAAGCAAGCGGCGCTGGACAGGTGTAACAATCATGACTATTCCTTGGCGTCAAAATTGTTAAAGTTATTTAGAAACAACGGTTTGTGACGCCTGGCGCTAACACTAGCAACATCTTGACGCCGCGCTTGTACCGTTTCGCTATAAGTGTGGGCAAAAAGCCACTTTCCAGCGTTTGCGGCAAATAAGTTGCCCGTGCGCGAAACGTTCATTCGGCTTTCAAAACAGCCGCTTACATGACGTTAATCAAGCCAAGTTAAAAAATGTTGCTCTAACATGTGACCCGTACCCAGTCATCGTGCATCAGTACAAGTAACCCGCCGCACGGTCAGCCCAACCGCCGGCACTCACTTGAATGGGCAATGAGAGAGAACCCGACATGAACGCCCCGCTCCGCATCAACGAAGCTCTTTTGATCGCAGACCGTGCCTTCCAGCCCTTTCAGTGCGTGGCCTGGCATGACGGCAATGGCGCCCTCAGCCTGAGCGTCATCGACCGCACCAATACCCGCATCGGCAGCAAACAGCTGTCGTCGAGTGCCTATACCGACCCGGCACAATTGGAAGACTTGTTGTTGCAAGCCCGCGCCGAGCTCGATAAAGGCGGCTACCAATTACAATCCTGGGCAATGCCAAAGTAAGCCAACACAGTAACTTGCGCCCATTGTATTAAAGGGGCGCAAGTTCAGTGTTAGAGCAAATATTGCTTATCGCTTCGTGAGAATAAACCGCTCAATAGCTTCGGCGGCACCCTCTTCGACATTGCTGCCAGTGACCACACTGGCCTGGCGCTTGACGGTTTCTTCCGCCTGCCCCATCGCAATGGACAACCCCGCCACTTGAAACATTGCCGGGTCATTGCCGCCGTCCCCTATCGCAGCGGTTTGCTCCAGCGGCACGCCAAGGTGCGCCGCCAGCGTCTTCAGGGCTTCACCCTTGTTGGCCAGCATGGCGGTGACGTCCAGGTACACCGGCTGCGAGCGTGAGACCTGGGCCAGGCCCTGGACCTTGGGCTGCAACTGCGCCTCCAGCTCCACCAGCAATTGGGTGTTGTTACTGGCGGCGACGATTTTGTCGACCCGATCCAGGTACGGTTCAAAACTCTCCACCACAATCGGCCCATAACCCAGGCCATCGGCCTCACGCTGCACCATCGGCCCCGGCGGGTCACGGCGCAGCCAATCACCGTCGGCAAACACCCAGACTTCCACATCCGGTTCGGCCGAGAACAGCGCTAGGGTCACCAACGCCGCCTCTGCTGGCAAATGATGGGCAACCAGGATGCTGCCATCCGGATTGATCAGCGTGCCGCCATTGAAGCCAGCCACCGGCACATCGATACCAAAGGTTTCGATCAGGTGCAGCATGGCCTTGGGTGGACGCCCGCTGGCCAGGCTGAAAAACACCCCGCTGTCACGCAAGGCGCGCACGGCATCGGCGGTGCGTTGGCTCAGGCGGTGATCCGGATGCAGCAAGGTGCCGTCCACGTCACTGAGGATAAAACGGATGGGATGGATCGCTGCGTCACTCATCCGAGGGAGTGCCACGTGCGGCCATCACGGGCCAGCAAGGCATCGGCAGCCGCCGGGCCATCTTCACCGGCCTTGTAGGCCTGGATACCGTCATCTTCTTTCCACGCATCCAGGAACGGCTGCACCGCACGCCAGCCGTTCTCGATGTTGTCGGCGCGCTGGAACAGGGTCTGGTCTCCGGTCATGCAGTCATAGATCAGGGTTTCGTACCCAGTCGATGGCTGCATTTCGAAGAAGTCCTTGTAGGCAAAACCCAGCTGAATGTTGGCCATGTCCAGGGTCGGCCCAGGCTTTTTCGCCAGCAGGTCGAACCACATGCCTTCATTGGGCTGGATCTGGATCTTCAGGTAGGTGGGCTTGAGCTCATCGACCTCGGTGTCACGGAACTGCGCGTAAGGAGCCGGTTTGAAACAGATGACGATCTCAGTGTCGCGCACGCTCATGCGCTTGCCGGTGCGCAGGTAGAACGGCACGCCGACCCAACGCCAGTTGTCGATCATCACCTTGAGGGCAACAAAAGTCTCGGTGCTGCTGTCGGGGGCGACGTTGGCTTCTTCACGATAGCCCGGCAGTTGCTTGCCGCCGATCTCGCCCGCGGTGTACTGGCCGCGTACCGAGTTGGCCCGCGCATCTTCCAGCGACCACGGACGCACCGCGCCGATCACCTTGGCCTTTTCACCACGTACGGCATCAGCACCAAAGGCGGCCGGTGGCTCCATGGCCACCATCGCCAGCAACTGGAACAAGTGGTTGGGCACCATGTCCCGCAACGTGCCGGTTTTTTCGAAGAAATTGCCCCGGGTCTCCACGCCGACGGTTTCGGCGGCGGTGATTTGCACGTGATCGATGTAGTGATTGTTCCAGAACGCCTCGAACAGCACGTTGGAGAAACGGCTGATCAGGATGTTCTGCACCGTTTCCTTGCCCAGGTAATGGTCGATGCGGTAGATCTGCTTCTCGCTCATCACCTTGAGCAGGCTGGCGTTGAGGGCTTCGGCGGTGGCCAGGTCGGAGCCAAAAGGCTTCTCGATGACCACGCGACGAAAACCTTCAGCCGTTTCCGTCAATAAGCCGGCACTGCCCAGGCGCTCCACCACTTCACTGAAGAAGCGCGGTGCGGTGGCCAGATAGAACACGGCGTTGCCGGTGCCACTGTCGGCGATCTTCTTACCGATATCGGCATAGGTGCTGTCGTCGAGGAAGTCGCCCTCGACGTAGCTGATGCCCTTGGCCAACTGGGCCCATAACTGTGGGTCCAGGGCGCTCTCACCATTACCGCGGACCTTGCTCGCCGCCTCGGTGCGAATGAAGTCTTCGAGCTTCTTGGCGAAGTCGGCGTCACTGATGGCGTTATGATCAACGCCGACAATGCGCAGGCCATCGCCCAGCAGGCCGTCACGGCTGAGGTTGTACAGCGCCGGCATGAGCAGGCGCTTTACGAGGTCACCATGGGCACCAAACAGAAACAGTGTGGTGGGCGGAGCGGGTTCGGCCTTTTGTTTCTTGCCGTTGGCGGTCATTTTTTGGAAGTCTCCACGTGGCCGCCAAAGCCGAAGCGCATGGCAGAGAGCATTTTGTCACCGTAGGTGCTCTGCTGGCGCGAGCGGAAACGTGCAAACAGCGAAGTAGACAGCACCGGTACCGGCACCGCTTGCTCCATGGCGGCCTCGATGGTCCAGCGGCCTTCGCCACTGTCGGCCACGGAACCGGAGTAACCGTCCAGTTTCGGGTCGGTCGCCAGGGCATCGGCGGTCAGGTCCAGTAGCCAGGACGACACCACGCTGCCACGGCGCCAGACTTCGGCGATGTCGGCCACATTCAGGTCAAAACGCTGATCTTCGGGCAGGTTTTCCGAATTCTTGGTCTTGAGGATGTCAAAGCCTTCGGCAAACGCCTGCATCATCCCGTACTCGATGCCGTTGTGGATCATCTTCACAAAGTGCCCGGAACCGGCCGGGCCTGCGTGGATGTAGCCTTGTTCGGCGCGCGGGTCAGCGCTGTCTTTGCGGTCTTTGGTGCGCGGGATAGTGCCCAGGCCTGGGGCCAATGTCTTGAAGATCGGGTCCAGGCGCTGCACGGTCTCGGTGTCGCCACCGATCATCATGCAGTAGCCGCGCTCCAGGCCCCAGACGCCACCGGAGGTGCCGACATCGACATAGTGCAGGCCTTTTTCCGCCAGGGCCTTGCCGCGACGCACGTCGTCCTTATAGTTGGTGTTGCCGCCGTCGATGATCACATCGCCGTCTTCCAGCAGCTCGCTCAGCTCATTGATGGTGTTTTCAGTGGGGTCGCCCGCCGGCAACATCACCCACACAGCGCGAGGCTTTTGCAGCCCGGCGACCAAGGCCTTAAGGTCGGCGACGCCCGTGGCGCCCTCTTCGCTCAAGGTTTTCACAAATGCTTCGTTACGGTCGAAAACAACGGTGGTATGCCCATTGAGCATCAGGCGCCGTGCAATATTCCCGCCCATGCGGCCTAGTCCGATAATCCCCAGTTGCATGTGCTGATGCTCCTACTACTAAAAAAATGTGTGACATAGTTTATAGCGCAATGAGGCTAATGAGGGTTAGTCAGGCACATATCCCTGTAGTTTCATGGAAAAAAGTTGCCATCGTTTCACCATCACTGCCCAAAAAGTCACACGACCATCAAAAATAAAAAAGTTCCATTACCTCAAAAAAGAATTCAGAATTGCTTCCGACTGCTGCCGAGAACCTCGACTCAAGCGTTCTGGCACACCGCGACACACCGGCTATTTGCGAGGTAAGCAATGAGCACTGCACAGATGACCCGTCCGCCACAGACCCTCTACGTCACTATCCGTCGCGATGAGTTGCGCCAGCTCAAAGACGAGCGCGAACAGCTGATGCAGGAAGTCTTGCGCCTGCGCTCCCACCTCCTGCAAGCCCAGTTGGACCAGCCTTCCGGTGCCCAACCTGCACTGTGCTGAGCCCTGTCATGGTTTTGTAAGATAACGCCTACATAAATCTCACAAAGTTTTCACACCGCCTTCCCGATACTCCCGCCCTCAAGGGCCACCCCATGCATGGGTGGCCTCTGTTGCGTGCATTCCTGCGCGTCGACTGAAAAATTACCGGGTTGGAGCGCTGGATGGCGATGTTCAAACGCAGCACTACGTCTGCGAAAGGCTTTGATTGGGCCGGCCTTTGCTGGCTATTCGTGTTTTTCTGGTACTTCTCGGGCATTACCCAGCTGCTGATACAACTGAGCGGCACGTCCGGTTTCAGTGGTTTCCGCCAAGCCTTCTTCATGAGCGCGCTGTGGTTGGCGCCGGTGTTGCTCTTCCCGCGCCGCACACGCTTGCTCGCTGCCTTGATTGGCGTGGTGCTGTGGGCCTGCTCGATGGCCAGCTTGGGTTACTTCTTCATCTACCAGCAGGAGTTTTCCCAGAGCGTCATCTTCATCATGTTCGAGTCGAACATCTCCGAAGCCGGTGAATACGCCACCCAATACTTCGCCTGGTGGATCGTGCTGGCGTTTGTTGCCCACACTGCATTTGCCATTTTCCTATGGACTCGCGTACGCCCAGTGTACCTGCCGCGTGGCCAGGCACTGCTGGCTGCAACTGCCATCCTGGTGGCGATCATCGGCTACCCGCTGGTCAAGCAGATTGCCCGCAGTGACACGATGGAAGATGCCATCGACCGTTTCGAGGCGCGTATCGAGCCGGCCGTGCCGTGGCAGATGATCGTTGGCTACCACCGCTACACCCAGCAACTGGACAACATGCAGGACATGCTCGACAGCGCGAGCCAGATCAAGCCCTTGACCAACCTCAAGGACAGCATGGCCGGCCAGCCCTCAACCCTGGTATTGGTGATCGGTGAGTCCACCAACCGCCAGCGCATGAGCCTCTACGGCTACCCGCGCAACACCACGCCGGAACTGGACAAGCTGCGCGACCAGTTGGCGGTGTTCGATAACGTCATCACCCCGCGCCCCTACACCATCGAAGCGCTGCAACAGGTATTGACGTTCGCCGACGAAGAAAACCCAGACCTGTATTTGAAGACGCCGTCGATTGTCAGCGTGATGAAACAAGCGGGCTACAAGACCTACTGGATCACCAACCAGCAGACCATGACCAAGCGCAATACCATGCTCACGACCTTTTCCGAACAGGCCGACGAGCAGGTGTACCTGAACAACAACCGCAACCAGAATGCCCGCCAATACGACGGCGACGTACTGGAGCCGTTCTCCAAGGCCCTGGCCGACCCGGCTGAGCGCAAGTTCATCGTGGTGCATTTGCTGGGCACCCACATGAGCTACCAGTATCGCTACCCGCCGACCTTCGAAAAATTTACCGACCGCCAAGGCGTACCGGCCGGGGTCAGCGACGACCAACTGCCGATCTACAACAGCTATGACAATGCAGTGCTGTACAACGACTTTGTGGTGTCGAGCCTGATCAAGGACTACGCCAAGACTGATCCGAATGGCTTCCTGCTGTACCTGTCGGACCACGGCGAAGATGTATTCGACTCAGCCGGCCACGCAACCCTGGGGCGCAACGAAGGCAAGCCGACAGCACCGATGTACACCATCCCCTTTATGGCTTACGCCTCACCGAAGTGGCGCGAAAGCCACGACTGGAAATTCGCCGAGGACTTGCAACGGCCTTATAGCAGCTCACAGTTGATTCACACCTGGGCCGACCTGGCCGGGCTGAGCTTCAATGAACTGGACCGCAGCAAGAGCCTGGTGAGCGACAGCTTCAAGGCGCGCCCGCAGATGATCGGCAACCCCTACCTGCGCCAGTCCAAGCCTTTGATCGACTTCAGCATGATCAAGCCGAAAGCTGTCGGTACCGCAGAGGTGGTGCTCAAGTAACCTGCTCCGAGTATTTGATAAAAAATATTTCAAGGGCAACGAAGTTTATAAGAGCGCACGGTGCGGCAAACGCCGCACTGTAGCGCCTGCGCTGAATCATCCGTATTAAAACCCGCCCCGACCTCGCCTCGAAACTTAACAGCATTGTTAAGTTTCGAGGCCGATCGCTTAAGCTTCATTTAATAAAGTCTCCACATAATCGGCCCCACGAGTCTGATCCAGCGAACAGACACCGATCACACTTTATGGGAATACCGACGATGAAACTTTCGACTCTGATGCTTGCCGGCCTGATGACCCTGACCTCTGCCGCCGCCTTCGCCGAAGGCGGTTCAGAGCGTACGAAGGCGTTCTACGCCAACTTCAATTTCATGCAAAACATCGCCAACGAGAAAGCCAAACAAACGGCTGCCGCTGAGACAAAACAGTTGAACGCCCCTGAAACACAGCAACCTAAAAGTTAATAAACCGTAAACCACCTTGCCATCCCGCTCCGTTGGCAATGTGCAACTTGGCGCCATGTAATGGCGCCTTTTTTATTTAAAGCGATTTACTCCAGAACAGCATCTTTCCGTAAGCCGGATCAAACATTGAATCATCGAAGCCAAACTTTCGATATGCCGACTGCGCCACTTCATTACCCTCAAGCACCTCAAGCGTAATCTTGCAGCAGCCACGCTGCCGGGCGATCTCCTCTACTTTCTGCAGCATTTTCTGACTCAGGCCCAAGCCGCGAAATTGATTCATCACCGACACATCATGCACGTTGACCAGCGGGCGGCAGGCAAAGGTCGAGAAACCCTCAAAGCAATTGACCAAACCCGCCGGCTCGCCATTCACAAAGGCCAATACGCTGAACGCATGCGGGCGCTTGGCCAGCTCGGCCGGCAGTTGCTGCAGTAAATCGAGAGGCAGGCTGTGCCCACCGCCCATAGGGTCTTCTGCGTAATGGTTGAGCACGCGGCCAATGGCTTGGGCGTGCACAGGGTTGGTGTAGCTGGCTTGCAGCACCAGGATATCTGGGGTGTCCATTTCCGTCCTCGATCACGACTACAAGGGATTCGGCTCCCTGGGAGGGTCACGATTGTAAGCGGGGTGCCGCTACCGGATGAAGAAGATTCACGACAAATGTGCGCGTGAAAGCACTACCAGACTATTCCGAGAGTGTTTCGCCCGCGCATTAAGTGAAACGCTGCAACTGCATTTCCCTCAGGCGGCTTAAGGTACGGCGGAAAGGAAACTCCAAGTAGCCTTCGGTATAGAGCCTGTCCAACGGCACCCTGGCCTCAATGAACAGGGGCACCTTGCGGTCGTAGCACTCATCCACCAAGGCGATGAAGCGCCGCACACTGTCATCGTGCACCGACAATTGCGGTAACTCACGATCACCGGCGACCACACGCTGGGCGCCGTCCTCCGTGCCACGGGCGATCCGTCCCGGACGTGTTTGCGCACTCAGGTTGGGCACCTCGCCCAGCAAGATGGCCTTGAAGCGATCACACAGCAGCATGAAATCCATCGCGGCCAGGGGTTGCTCGCACAGGTCGGCGTAACGGCACCAGAGCACGGTGTCACTGGACTGCACGACGACAATTGTGCGATGGCCCACACTCACCGGATCACTGCTGACCGCCTGCCCTTCGGCCAGTTGCTTGAACACCAACGCCAACGCGTCGGGCTGGTTGACCCAATAGCGTTGCAGGCCAACGCCTGGGTGCAAACGGTGATCCTCGCCACCGTCCACCGCCACCACCTGCATATGCTGTTGAATCGCCGCAATGCCCGGCAAAAAACGTTCACGATTGAAACCGTCGGCATACAGTTGATCCGGCGGCTGGTTAGAGGTGCAAACCATCACCACGCCTTGCTCGAACATCACCTGGAACAGGCGCCCAAGGATGATCGCATCGCCGATATCATTGACGAACAACTCATCAAAGCACAGCACCCGCACTTCCCGGCTCAGTTCCCGCGCCAAGGCCTGTAACGGGTCGTGAGTACCGGTGAGCTCAAAAGAACGCTGATGCACCCACCCCATGAAATGGTGAAAGTGCTGACGCCGAGCAGGCACCCGCAGGGTTTGGTAAAACTGGTCCATCAGCCAGGTTTTACCACGGCCAACCGGCCCCCACAGGTACACACCGGTAATGGGCGAACGGCCTTGATGCAGCGCCTCATGACAGACTTGCAGCGCCTCCACGGCGCGGCGCTGGGCGTCGTCCGCGACGAAGCCTTGCTGGTTGATGGCGTGCTGGTAGGCTGCCAGAGGCGAATCAAAAACCATGGGGGTTACGCAAG
Source organism: Pseudomonas sp. 18175 (assembly GCF_050432925.1). Lineage (NCBI taxonomy): Bacteria > Pseudomonadati > Pseudomonadota > Gammaproteobacteria > Pseudomonadales > Pseudomonadaceae > Pseudomonas > Pseudomonas sp. 18175. The sequence continues at coordinate 120,758 of NZ_JBKFTO010000017.1, forward strand.
GCTTTTGCTGACCACCTCAAACACATCACTCGACAGCTCACCCGAGCCACGAATGCGCTCCAACTCAGCCTTCATCAGTGCCTGCCGCGCGCTGTCGTATTTACGCCAGCGAGTCAACGGTGCCAACTGACGCGAGGCAATCTGCGGGTTGAAGCCATTGAGCTGAATCACCAGGTCCGCCAGGAAGCGATAGCCCGAACCGTCCGCTGCGTGGAAGTTGATCAGGTTCTGCCCGGCAAACGCGCCAATCAGTGCGCGCACCTTGTTCGGGTTCTTGAGCGTGAACGCCGGGTGTTCCATCAAGGCTTTGACCCGCTCCAGCCCACCCGGCAAGGTGCTGCCGGCCTGCACGCTGAACCACTGGTCCATGACCAACGGGTTGTCTTTGAAGTTTTCCGCAAACACCGCCAAGGCCTGGGCCTTCTCGGCTTCGAACGGCGAGTTCACCAGCACCGCCAGCGCGGTGAGGCGTTCGGTCATGTTGTCACTGGTGTCGAACTGATCCAGGGTCGCCGCCAATACTTGCGGCTTGCCGCTGAGCATCAGGTACGACAGCGCAATGTTCTGCAGGGCGCGACGAGCAAAATGCTCGGCTGCGGCCACGTAGGGGGTTTTCTTCGACAGTTCACGGTTGGCCTGGTAGCGCAGCCACAGGCCGTCGAACAACTGATCGGCCAGTTGCTTGCGAGCAAACTCGCGGGCTGCGTGGATAGCATCCACATCTGCCACATCGCTGATTTCGGTCAGGTAGGCTTCACCTGGCAACGACAGCATCTCCGCAACCATCGCTTGGTCCAGCGACTCATCGCTCAACACGCTGCGCAATGCGTCGATCAAGCGCTGGTCCAGCTTCAGCGGCTGGCCGGCCTGGTGCTGGCCGATCAGCTCCTGCAACACCTGCACCGACAATTGCTGGCCGGCGTCCCAGCGGTTGAAACCGTCGCTGTCGTGCTGCATCAGGAACATCAGTTGGTCGCGGGTGTAAGGGAAACTCAGCTTCACCGGTGCCGAGAAGCCGCGCAGCAGCGAGGGTAACGGCTGTTCGGCGATATCAACGAAGGTGAAGGTCTGCTCGGCCTCGGTCACGGAAATTACGCGGGAGGTCGCGCCAGCAGTGGCTTCACCCGCCAGACGCAAGGCAATACCCGCGCCCTGCGCGTCCAGCAAGCCCAATTCCACCGGGATCACGAACGGCAGTTTTTCTACCTTGTCCGGCGTTTGCGGGCAACTCTGGCGGAAGGTCAGGCTGTAGGTCTTGGCCGCAGCATCAAAAGACTCACTCACCGCCAAACGTGGCGTACCCGCCTGGCTGTACCAGCGTTTGAACTGGGTCAGGTCGGCGCCGTTGGCGTCTTCCATGGCCTTGATAAAGTCGTCGCAGGTCACGGCCTGGCCGTCATGGCGTTCGAAGTACAGGTCACTGCCTTTACGGAAGCCTTCGGCGCCGAGCAAGGTGTGGATCATGCCGACCACTTCCGAGCCCTTTTCGTACACGGTCAGGGTGTAGAAGTTGGAGATCTCGATAAAGCTGTCCGGGCGTACCGCGTGGGCCATCGGGCCTGCGTCTTCGGCGAACTGGTGGGTACGCAGGTAGGCCACGTCCTGGATACGCTTGACCGTGGCCGAGTTCATGTCGGCAGAAAATTGCGAGTCACGGTAGACGGTGAAGCCTTCCTTGAGGGACAGCTGGAACCAATCACGGCAAGTCACGCGGTTGCCCGACCAATTGTGGAAGTATTCGTGGGCGACAATCGCCTCGACACGCTGGTGCGCAGCGTCGGTAGCGGTTTCGGCTCGGGCCAGCACGGCGCTGGAGTTGAAGATATTGAGGCCCTTGTTCTCCATGGCGCCCATGTTGAAGTCGTTCACGGCGACGATCATAAAGATGTCGAGGTCGTACTCGCGGCCGTAGGTTTCTTCGTCCCAGCGCATGGATTTTTTCAGGCTGGTCATGGCGTGCTGGCACTTGTCGATGTTTTCTGGCTCGACGTAGATGCGCAGTGCAACCTCACGATTGGTCATGGTGGTGAAGGTGTCTTCAACACACCACAGGTCACCCGCTACCAAGGCAAACAGGTAAGCCGGCTTCTTGAACGGGTCTTCCCAGGTCGCCCAGTGGCGGCCATCTTCACCCGGCCCGCTGGCAATCGGGTTGCCGTTGGACAACAGGATGGGGTAGCGGTGTTGCTCGGCAATCACGGTGGTGGTGAAGGTACTCATCACATCCGGGCGGTCGAGGTAATAAGTGATTTTACGAAAGCCCTCGGCCTCGCACTGGGTGCAGAACATGCTGCCGGACTTGTACAGGCCTTCCAGGGCGGTGTTGGTTTCCGGGTGGATTTTGACCGTGGTGTCGAGGGTGAAGGTTTCACTCTTGGGCTGCACGGTCAGGTGGCTGTCGGTCAGTTGATAATCCGCATCCGTCAGTTCCTGGTCGGCGAGGTTCACGCTCAACAGCTCAAGTTGCTGCCCATCGAGCACCAACGGCGGCAAGCCGGCGCCGCGCTCAGGGTTACGGCGCATCACCAGTTGCGCGTGGACCAGGCTGTGGTCCTCGAACAACTCGAAGGTCAGGTGCGTCTCTTCGATCAGGTAGTCCGGCGCCTGATAGTCCTTGAGGTAAATCATCTTCGGTTGTTCGGTGCGCATGGCTAGCATCCTTTTACTGATGCACGGCGAGTTGGTAGGCCGTGTACTTGCGAATATTGATAACGCCGGTGTCGAAGATCAGGTACTGGCCCTTGATCCCCAGCAGCGTGCCTTCGGCAATCGGGTTTTTATCCAGGTTGAAGCTGACGATCTTGGCCGGATACTGCTCCACCGGGTAACGGATTTCGATGGGTTCCAGATCAGTTACCGGTTGGATAGCCTGCAAGCCAAAGCGTTCCTGCAACGCGCTCAAGCCCTCGGAGCACGAGGCAAACAGCTCGTCGCGCACTTGCTTGAGGTCGACCGGCTGCGCATCGCCCTTGAGCAGTGCGCGCCAGTTGGTCTTGTCGGCCACCTGGCTGCGCAAAACGTCTTCGACAAAGCCGGACTGCTGGCGTGTCGACACACGCATGATGGGCAGTGCCTGGCTCGCGCCCTGGTCCAACCAGCGCGTCGGCAACTGGGTAGCGCGGGTGATGCCGACCTTGATCCCTGACGAATTGGCCAGGTACACCACGTGGTCGGTCATGCAGAATTTTTCGCCCCAGGACGGCTCACGGCACGTACCGGCGTCATAGTGGCAACGCTCGGGGCTCATGATGCACAGGTCACACTGGGCCAGCTTGGTCATGCACGGGTAACAATACCCCTGGCTGAAACTGGTCTTGGTCTTGCGGCCGCAATGGCTGCAATGGATGGCACCCAAGTACTCCAGGCGAATATGGCTGCCGATCAACGGGTTGACCGGCACCTCGACATCGCCCAGGCGAAACGCGTATTGAACGGTCGGCTCACCGAGTTGCGCCGACATTTTGCTGACTGCACCGCGACCAATTTCAATCAATGGATCGCATCCGACTTGAACAGGATGTTCGGCACGGGAGCGGATTTGGACGCGCACTCCTGCGGGCCCATGTAGCCGGTGCGTTCGTCTTCCGGCAGGTTCTGGATTTCCCAGGCAATCACCGCTTGCAGCGACAACTCGCGCTGCTCGGCGGTGAGCTTGCGGCCATCGGACCATTTGCCGATTTCCACGGCGAGCTTGAGGCTCTCGTAGATGTCCGGGGTGATGTTTTCGATCATTTCAGCAAAAGAGGACATAAAGGCTCTTCCTTATCAAAGAGAGGACTTGCGGCGGTTGTACAACCCACCCAGCAAACCCGTCAGGCAACCGATAACCAGGCCGCCGACATGGGCAGCGTTGGCGATTTCACCGAAGCCGATCATCGAGACCAGCCCCGACAGGCAAAGCACCAGCCAGATCAGCATCATCGCCAGCACGCCACGGGGCAGGCGATAAGCCGGGTTCGGCGAGAGTAATTGAAAGATCCAGCAATGCCCGAGCAAGCCATACAGCACGCCGGACAACCCGCCAAACAGGCCAGGGCCGCCATACGCGTATTGAGCGTAGTTGGAGACCAGGCTGAACAGCAGCGTGAGGCCGAGCAAGTTGATACTGCCCTGGCGCGCTTCGATGCGCCGCCCCAGTTCCCAGTACCACATACCGTTCATGGCCAGGTGCAGGATGCCGAAGTGGATCAGCATTGGCGTAACCAGGCGCCACCACTGCCCCGACGCTAACGTGTCGGCCAACGGCGTGAACTGGATGTACTCGCCCATGATGCGAAATGGCAGGAAGGTGAGCCAGGCCATGACTTGCAGGTTTTCCCCCAGCAAGGTCAGGGCGCCGACGAGGATGCTGGCAAGCAACACCCCCGCCGTTACCGGGCTATACCGCACTTGTTGGATAAAGCTTGGGCGGGCGACCGTTGCCTGCTCGGGAATGTCCAGTTGCTGGTCCGGGTCACCGGCGGGAAAGCGCTGGTACAGCACGCGCACGTCCTCGCTGATGGTTTCGGGCACCCACAACACTTGCTCGCCCGCCTCTTCGCTGACCCGATGGGGCACTTGCATGCGTTGCAGCAATTTGACGAAGCCCCCCAGGTCGACACTCAGGGGCAAGCGCAATACAGCCACAGTACTCATCTAATAACCTCAGGTCGCTCAACGTCGACCCATACGAATTTGCTCGGGTCCAGGCGCGTTTCCTGATCCAGACGGTACGCCACCAACTTGCCGTACAGCACCGCGCTGTAGTCCAGGCAGGCCAGGTTCGGGCGGATCGGCGCCGGTTTGCCGCTGCGCCAGTAATGGCCGACGAACAGCAACGGCTCGTCAACGCCGTAGCGCAGCAGGGAATTCTTTTCTGTGGAGGTTAGCGGCGTGCGCGCTACCGGCTCGGGCAGTGCGTCGGGCTGGAACACGATGTCGCCGTAGGTTTTCGGGTCGTCTTCCCAGAACTTGGTGCGAAAGAACGAACGCGTCAGACCATCGCCGCCGGTGAGCGTGAGGCCGTCGGGCAGGCGCATGTCGGTGCCACGCAGCAGGCGGTCAAAGGCGTTGCAGGCAAAACTGCCCGGCACGGCGGCGGCCTGCACAAAGTGCTGGTCGATACAGCCATCCGGGAAGGTCGCACGCAGCGGCTGGATAAAGCCGTCATCCCAACACGCGTGCACCACACGGAAGCGCCCCGCATCGACAAACAGCGGCATGTCGTAGAACCAGCCGAGGAAGTCGTGCCAGTCGGCCGGGTGGTGCTCGAACTGGGTCAAGGTCTCGTGGATCAACCGCGCATGCCGTGGGTTGCGCTCGCGCACAAATTCCTTGCCACTGCCCGGCGGCGCCGGCGTGGTCCAGCCCAGCGCGTTGAACTCATGGTTGCCCATGATGCACAGCGCTTGGCCAGCCTCGGTCATGTCGTGGACGATATGCAGCGCCTCGCGAATCCGCGGGCCACGGTCGATGATATCGCCGAGGAACACCGCCATCCGCGAAGGGTGGCGCCAAACGCCGCCCTGCTTGTGGTAGCCCAGTCTGTCGAGCAAGTGCTCAAGGGTATGGGCGCAACCGTGCACGTCACCAATCAGGTCGTAGCTACGCGCGGGATCGAGCATCAGTCGCCTCCACCCCCCAAGCGGCTGCCCCAGCCCAGCTTGGTGCGGCACACTTCGTAGTAGTTGTGGTCCAGCGGGTGGATCAAGCGCAGCTTCTGCGCTTTTTTGCTCACGGTGATGGTGTCACCGGGGGCGCAAGTGAAATGGTTCTGCCCATCGCAGGACACCTGCGGATAGATCTGCATGTCTTTGGACACCACGATTTTCAGCTCACTGTTGCCATCGACCACAATCGGCCTGCTGGACAACATATGGGGGTACATCGGCACGATCACAATGGCATCGAGCTTGGGATGCATGATCGGCCCGCCCGCCGACAGCGCGTAGGCGGTGGAACCAGTGGGCGTGGCCACGATCAGGCCATCGGCCTTCTGGCTGCACACGAACTGGCCGTCGATATACAGTTCGAACTCGATCATGCGCGTGGACTTGCCGGGGTGCAGCACCACGTCATTGAGGGCATCACCCTGGCCGATGGCTTCGCCGTGGCGGCGCACTTCGGCTTGCAACAGGAAGCGGTTCTCCACCAGGTAGTGGCCGTCGAGCACCTTGGCCACTTCGACTTCCAGCTCATCCGGGCGGATATCGGTGAGGAAACCCAGGCTGCCACGGTTGATCCCCAGTACCGGCACGTTATGCCGCGCCAGAGCACGGGCCGCGCCGAGCAGGCTGCCATCGCCACCGACCACGATGACCATGTCGCAGACTTCGCCGAGCATCTTGCGCGACGAGGTTTGCAGGCCATGGCCCGGCAGGATTTCGGCGATGGTGTCTTCGAGGATCACATGCAGGTGGCGTTCCAGCAGGAATTTTTTCAGCCGGCGGACGGTGTCCAACACCTGGGTACTGCCCAGGCGACCGATAATGCCGATATTGCGAAATTGCTCCATGGGGCTCCTGCGGGATTTGGGGTGTGGCAAAAAGAAGGATTATGGGCGAAAGGCCGCCCCAGGCAAAATCCTTTGTCGCCGTGAAGCCTTGATGACAATGGTTCTCAGCGCCCCATACAGCCTTTAAGCGGCTATGCTCGCACCATGACTGTGTTCCCGGATTTGCACACCCTGCCCCGCCAACTGCGCCACCCCGAGGTGCGCGACCTGGCGTGGGTGATGCTCGCGCCGCCGATGCTGGCGCAGACGCCCTGGCCCCAGCGCCATCCGTTGGCCGGCAGCGACTGGGTGCAGTCGCCCGACGCCCTCGAACATTGGCTGCGAGCCCTGGACCAGGACAGCAGCGCCCTGCTGCATTGGCTGAGCCAGGCGCGCACGCGGCGCCTGGGGTTGTACTACGAGCGGTTGTGGCAGTTTGCGGTGCAGCACGCGCCAGGGGTGGAACTGATCGCCGCCAACCTGCCGATCCGCCGCGCCGGGCATACCTTGGGCGAGTTGGATATGTTGATCCGCGACCGCGACGGCGTGCATCACCTGGAACTCGCCATCAAGCTTTACTTGGGCCCGCAGGACGGCAACGGCCAGAATACGGCGTTATGGCTGGGGCCTGGATGTCATGACCGGCTGGACCGTAAGCTGGCCCACCTGGCCGAGCATCAGTTGCCGATCTCCGCACGAGCGGAAAGCCGCGAAGCATTGGCGGCCCTGGATATCCAGCAGTTCGATGCACATTTGTGGCTGGGCGGCTACTTGCTCTATCCCTGGCCTGGTCAAGCCCAAGGCCCCGCTGGCGCCCATCCACAGCACTTGCGCGGCCGCTGGTTGCATCAGCGCGATTGGCAAGCCTTTGCCAGCGCTAGCGCACCGGGGCGCTGGCAACCGCTGCCGCGCCATGCGTGGCTCGCGCCGGCGCATTACCCGGCGGATGAGGTGTGGAGCGAGGAAAGGATGCGCGGCTGGCTGGCCGACCTGGACCCGATGGCACCTGCACAGTTATTGGTGCGCATGGTTCAAGTAGGTGAGGACTGGGAAGAAGCCGAGCGGTTGTTTTTGGTGGCGGATCTTTGGCCGAATGTGCCGGGGGCTGGCTGAGGTTTTTGCAGTGGGTTGGAGGGCCTCTTCGCGAGCAAGCCCGCTCCCACATTTGGAATGCATTCCCCTGTGGGAGCGGGCTTGCTCGCGAATGCGGTGGGACAGGCACTACAACTGGTCGATATGCCGATAATCCAGCTGCAACCCAACCGCCAATTCCTGCGCCCTCCCCAATCTGATCGGCCCACGCTCGATATCCACCAGCACGCCCGGACATTCCAACGGCGCCAACCCGCCAATGTCCTTGAGCCGCCCATCGGTAATCACCAATAACCGCTGCTGCTCCGCCGGATANGTGGGACAGGCACTACAACTGGTCGATATGCCGATAATCCAGCTGCAACCCAACCGCCAATTCCTGCGCCCTCCCCAATCTGATCGGCCCACGCTCGATATCCACCAGCACGCCCGGACATTCCAACGGCGCCAACCCGCCAATGTCCTTGAGCCGCCCATCGGTAATCACCAATAACCGCTGCTGCTCCGCCGGATACCGCTTGCGCCGCGCCGTCAGCCACTCCCCTGCCTCGGCAAGCGCTGCCAGCAACGGCGTACCGCCACCCGCACCGAGCTGATCCAACCAACCCACCAAGCCTTTCGCGGCCTTCAACCCTTGAACCTGCCATTTCGGCACTTGGCCACTGGCCGTCAACAACGCCATACGCGCACGCTGCCGATAGGCGTCGTCAAACAACTGGGCCAGCAAGCCCTTGGCATCGGTCAGCGCACGATGGCGCCGGGTCGACGCCGACGCATCAACGATCACCAGCCACAACTCATGGGCCGAGCGGCTGCGCAGATGAAACAGCAGATCCTCACGGCATTGCGGCCGACCACCGAGCAAGGTGCCGGGCCAGTTGATCGAACCCTGCTGTGCGCTGCGCGCCTTGCCTTGCCTGCCTCTGTCCAATCGCCCCGCGTTGGGCCGGGCATCCGCCCCCGCGTCAGGTCGAGGGCGAATGCCTAGGGCTTTTTTGGCCAGGCAGGGACTTCCCGGCGTACGCCCGTGGGCAGGGCCGCCGCGGGCATATCGCCCCACTGGCCTTGACCTGGCGAGGTGTCGGAGGCGTTGGGCGATTGCCCTTCACTCGGAGGCCTGGCTGGGGGCGATTGCTCCTGGCGGCGATGGCGCAGCGCAAATTCGGCCACGGCTTCGATATCTTCTTCGGCGATAGCATCGGCGCCACGCCAGGCAGCATGCGCCCTGGCACCACGCAACCAGACCAAGTCCGCCCGCAAGCCATCCACACCGGCGGCGAAGCAACGCTCAGTGATCTGTGCCAAAGCCTGATCATCCAGTTCGATACCGTCGAGTCGCGCCCGCGCCTGGGTGCAACGTTCGCGCAATGCGCCTTGCTGCTCGTCCCATTGCGCGCAAAACGCGGCAGGGTCGCTGTCGAAATCCAGGCGTCGGCGGATGATTTGCCCGCGTTCGGTCGGCAACGTCTGCCCGCTCAGCGCCACATTGAAGCCGAAGCGGTCGAGCAATTGCGGGCGCAGCTCGCCCTCTTCCGGGTTCATGGTGCCGATCAGCACAAAACGCGCCGAGTGGCGGTGGGAAATGCCGTCGCGCTCGATCAGGTTGGTGCCGCTGGCGGCGACGTCCAGTAGCAGGTCCACCAGGTGATCAGGCAACAAGTTGACTTCATCGACATACAGCACGCCGCCGTCGGCCTTGGCCAGCACGCCGGGAGAGAACTGTGCGCGGCCATCGCTCAGCGCAGCGTCCAGGTCCAGGGTGCCCACCAGGCGTTCTTCGGTAGCGCCCAACGGCAAGGTGACAAACTGCCCGCTGGCCAACAGGTCCGCCAGGCCCCGCGCCAGTGTGGACTTGGCCATGCCGCGCGGGCCTTCGATCAACACGCCGCCAATTTTCGGGTCAATGGCGGTCAGGCACAGCGCCAGCTTCAACTCATCCGCACCGACCACAGCGGACAGCGGGAAATGGGGGATATCAGTCATCAGCTGTCTTCTTCTATATCCAGCAACAGGTTTTCCAACGCCTCGCGGTACGCCCCAGGCGCTTGCCACATGCCACGCTGCTGGGCTTCTAGCATGCGCTCGGTCATGTCGCGCAGGGCATCGGGGTTGTGCTGTTGCACAAAGGCGCGGGTGTCGGGGTCGAGCAAATAGGCATCGGCAAGCAAGGCGTATTGGTGATCGTCGATCAGCGCGGTGGTGGCGTCGAAGGCGAACAGATTGTCCACCGTCGCGGCCATTTCAAACGCACCTTTATAGCCGTGGCGCTTCACGCCTTCGATCCACTTGGGGTTGGCGGCACGGGAACGGATCACCCGGTTCAGCTCTTCCTTCAAGGTGCGGATTTTCGGCAAGTCGGGCTGGCTATGATCGCCATGGTAGCTGGCGGCCTTGTCACCGCTCAGGGTTTCCACGGCGGCGAGCATGCCGCCCTGGAATTGGTAGTAGTCGTTGGAGTCCAGCAGGTCGTGCTCGCGGTTGTCCTGGTTCTGCAACACCGCCTGCACCTGGCTCAAGCGCTGGGCAAACTGCTCGCGGGCGGCGGTGCCTTCATCGGAGCCGCCATAGGCGTAGCCGCCCCAGTTCAGGTAGACCTCGGCCAAATCCTCGCGGCTTTGCCACAGGCGGCCGTCCACCGCGCCCTGCACGCCGGCGCCATAGGCACCGGGCTTGGCGCCGAAGATGCGCCAACCGGCCTGTTTCGCTGCCGCGACTTCGTCCAGGCCAGACTCGATCAACGCCGCTCGCTCACTGCGCACCTTGGCGGCCAGCGGGTTCATATCATCCGGTTCGTCCAGCGCGGCCACCGCCTGTACCGCTGCATCAAACAAGCGGATGAGGTTGGCGAACGCATCGCGGAAGAACCCGGAGACACGCAAGGTCACGTCGACACGCGGGCGGTCCAGCAGGCTGACCGGCAGGATCTCAAAGTCATCCACCCGCTGGCTGCCTGTGGCCCACACCGGGCGCACGCCCATCAGCGCCATGGCCTGGGCGATATCGTCACCGCCAGTGCGCATGGTGGCGGTGCCCCAGACCGACAGGCCGAGCTGACGCAGATGGTCGCCGTGGTCTTGCAGGTGCCGCTCAAGAATCAGGTTGGCCGACTGGAAACCGATGCGCCAGGCCGTGGTGGTGGGCAGGTTGCGCACATCCACAGTGAAGAAATTGCGCCCGGTGGGCAGCACATCCAGGCGCCCGCGACTCGGTGCGCCGCTGGGGCCGGCCGGGACGAAGCGCCCACTCAGGGCATCCAGCAAGCCGCGCATTTCCGCAGGCCCGCAGGCATCCAGACGCGGCGCGACAACAATGCGCAGGCTCTCGATCACGGCCTTCACATCTTCCCAGCCGGGTTCTTCCAACTGTTCCAGCGGCCCTTCCAGAGCGTGCTCGATCAAACGCGCCGCGTACAGCTCCAGACGCTCGCGGGTATCACCGGCGGTGCGCCACAACTGCGCGTCGATCTTCTGCAACACCTCAGGGCGACGCCCGGTCCAGGGCTCCGACAAGGCGCAATCGAGCGGATCGAAGCCCAGCTCGAAAGCCTTGGCCAACACCCGCAACAGGCTCGATTGCGGGCCACGGCCATCGCCGCGAGGGATGCGCAGCAAGGCCAGTAAAGTGTCGATACGCAAGCGGCCTTCGGGCGACTCGCCAAAAATGTGCAGGCCGTCGCGGATCTGCGATTCCTTCAAGTCACACAGGTAGGTGTCCAGGCGCGGCAACCACACGGCGGCGTCGGCATCGCTTGCCAGCTCAAGCTCCTGGTCGATGCGGGTTTCGCGCACCAGTTTGAGGATGTCTTTTTGCAGCTCCAGCGCGCGGCGCGGGTCGAGCAGTTGCGCTTCGTAATACTCGTCGGCCAACAGCTCCAGGTTACGCAACGGGCCGTAGGTTTCGGCGCGGGTCAGCGGCGGCATCAGGTGATCGATGATCACCGCCTGGGTACGCCGCTTGGCTTGGGCGCCCTCGCCCGGATCGTTGACGATAAATGGGTAGACATTCGGCAACGGCCCCAACAATGCATCGGGCCAGCAGTTTTCCGACAGGCCCACACCCTTGCCCGGCAGCCATTCAAGGTTGCCGTGCTTGCCCACATGGATCACACCGTGGGCGCCGTAGGTGTGGCGCAGCCAGAAGTAGAAGGCTAGGTAACCGTGGGGCGGCACCAGGTCCGGGTCGTGATACACGGCGCTGGCATCCACTTGATAACCGCGAGCGGGCTGGATACCGACAAAGGTCAGGCCCAAGCGCAGGCCGGCGATCATCATGCGCCCGTCGCGGAACATCGGGTCGTTATGGGGCGTGCCCCAGCGCGCAAGCACCGCCTGGCGATTGGGCTCGGGCAGGCGATTGAACATCGTCTCGTAGTCGGCCAGGCTCATGCTTTGATGGCACGGGCGCAGGTCCAGGCTGTCGAGGTCGTTGGTGACGCCGCCCAGCAGGTCGTGGATCAACGCCGTGCCGCTCTGGGGCAACTCGTTCGGCAGCGGATAGCCTTCGGCCTGCATCGCACGCAGGATATTCAACGCCGCAGCCGGCGTATCCAGGCCTACACCATTGCCGATACGGCCATCGCGGGTCGGGTAGTTGGCGAGGATCAGCGCGATGCGCTTATCCGCATTCGGCACCCTCGCCAACTCGACCCAACGCCGCGCCAGTTCGGCGACAAAATCCATGCGTTCGGGGGCCGCGCGATAGCACACCACGTCCGACTGGCTGCGCTCACTGCGCCATGCCAGGTCCTTGAAGCTGATCGGTCGGCTGATGATGCGCCCGTCCAACTCCGGCAATGCGATATGCATCGCCAGATCACGCGGGCCAAGCCCTTGTTCGCTGGCCTGCCAACCGGGTTCGTTGTCCTGGGCACAAATCGCCTGGATCACCGGGATATTACGGCGAAACGGCCGTAAATGCGGCGCTTCGGGGCTGGACTGCGCAAAGCCGGTGGTATTGAGGATCACCGCCGCGCCCACTTCATCCAGCAAGTCCTCGACCACCATCAGGCAGCCGGGCTCTTTCAAACTGGCCACTGCTATGGGCAACGGGTTAAGGCCCGCCGCCTGCAAGCGTTGGCAAAACACATCGATAAAGCCGGTATTGGCCGCCTGCAAATGGGAGCGGTAGAACAGCACCGCTGCCACCGGGAACTCGGCGTTCCAGTGCGCTTGCCAGTCATTGAGACGGGCATTGGCTATCTGCGGATGATAAATCGCCGTGCGCGGCAGGGTTTGTGGCTCGCCCCAGGCGTAGTCGCGGCCCAGGTAGTTACTGGCCAGGCAGCGATAGAAATCCAGCGCATTGCCCAGGCCGCCCTGGCGCAGGAAGTGCCAAAGACGGTCGCGGCTTTCGGCGTTTACCGTACTCAGTCCGCTGAGTTCAGGGTCTGGGCGATCATCCCCCGGCACCAGGATCAATGTAACGCCGCGCTCGGCCAGCTCCACCAGACGCTCAATGCCATAGCGCCAATAGCCAATGCCGCCATGCAACGAGATCAGGATGACCTTGGCGTGGCGCAGCACCTCGTCCACATACAGGTCAACCGAGGCGTGGTTCTGCACCTGCATTGGGTTGGCCAGGCGAACACTGGGGTAATCGTCTGGCAACTGCTGGGCCGCTTCGGCCAGCAGCGCCAGGCTGGAATCGCCGCTGCACAGGATCACCAGTTCAGCGGGGGTTTGGCCAAGGTCGGCAATATTGTCGTCCGAGACGAAACCACCGGGCTGGGTCCTGAGCAGGTGCATGGGTTAAACGCTGAGCGCGGCGCGCAGTTGCGCTTCAAGGCCCGCTGCGTCCAAGTCCTGACCGATCAGCACCAGGCGCGTGATGCGCGCTTCATCAGCGCCCCAGGCACGGTCGAAGTGCTTGTCGAAACGCGTGCCCACGCCCTGGATCAGCAGGCGCATCGGCTTGTTCGGGATCGCCGCGAAACCTTTGACCCGCAGGATGCCGTGCTGCACCACCAGTTGGGTCAGGGCGTCGAGCAGCAGGGCTTCGTCGGCTTGGGGCAGGTCGATGGAGATCGAATCGAAAGCATCGTGATCGTGATCATCCTCACCTTCATGGTGATGATCGTGATGGCTGTGGCGACCGTCGATATGCTCCTCGGAGCCGGCGCCCAGGCCGATCAGCACGTCCAGCGGCAGGCGACCGCTGCTGGCTTCGATGATTTTGACGGCTGGCGGCAGTTCTTCGGCGACTTCCAAGCGTACGCGGGCCAGGTCTTCCGGGCTGATCAGGTCGGATTTGTTGAGGATCACCAGGTCGGCGCTGGCCAACTGGTCGGCGAACAGCTCGTGCAGTGGGGATTCGTGGTCCAGGTTGGGGTCGAGTTTGCGCTGGGCGTCGACTTGATCCGGGAACGCAGCGAACGTGCCAGCGGCCACGGCCGGGCTGTCAACCACGGTGATCACCGCGTCCACGGTGCAGGCGCTGCGGATTTCCGGCCACTGGAAGGCTTGTACCAACGGTTTTGGCAGGGCCAGGCCCGAGGTTTCGATGAGGATATGGTCGAGGTCGCCACGACGGGCCACCAATTCGCGCATCACCGGGAAGAACTCTTCCTGCACGGTGCAGCACAGGCAGCCGTTGGCCAGTTCGTACACACGGCCGTTGGCTTCTTCCTCGGTGCAACCGATGGAGCACTGCTTGAGGATCTCACCGTCGATGCCCAACTCGCCGAATTCATTGACGATCACCGCAATGCGACGGCCCTGGGCGTTGTCGAGCATATGGCGCAGCAAGGTGGTTTTGCCCGAGCCGAGAAAGCCGGTAACGATGGTGACGGGGAGTTTGGCCAGTGTTTTCATCGGATGCCCTTGGGGGCGGGCATACGGGACGAGAGGCCCTGCGACGGCGCGCAGCAGCGGATTTCGTCACCGGATCACCCCGCCCGGTTGAAGTAGAAAATCGGTTGCGAGGCAGGTCTCCTGGCTTGGGGCTTGCTGGTCTTGCGACCGACGCTGACTGCGCCTTCCCGCCTTTTCGGCAGTGGCGTGGCAGTCAGCTGAACCCTTTACAGTTGCGGGGGCAGCCGCGGCTTGGACCGCGTTCCCTTCTTAGCTTCGGCCTGGGCTGAAGAACCTCGAGGGTGCAAGGCTACGCAGTGCTTGGGGGATGGTCAATGATGGGGTTGGGTTGGTTGGCTTGGTGTACATATCCGTTGCTGCGGTAACGGCTACTTAGGGTTCCGCCCTTACGGCGGCTCACTTTGGAAAAGCCCCAAAGTAAGCAAAGGGCTCTTGCCCCAACACTCGGTACCTCGCCTAGGCTCGGTATGCCCGTAATCCGACATGGATTTGGGGGGCCGCCGCCACGCGCCATCCATGGC